>JAUYGU010000049.1 GCA_030690405.1 Dehalococcoidia bacterium
CAACCGCGGCATCTTCTGCATCAACGAGCTGCCGGACCTGGCGGAGCGCATCCAGGTGGGGCTGCTGAACATCATGGAGGAGCGCGACGTCCAGATCCGCGGCTACCGCATCCGCCTGCCGCTGGACGTCTTCGTCGTCGCTTCCGCCAACCCGGAGGACTACACGAATCGCGGCCGCATCATCACGCCGCTGAAGGACCGCTACGGCGCCCAGATCCGCACCCACTACCCGAAGAACGTCGAGGCGGAGATCGCCATCATGGAGCAGGAGCGGTCACACTTCGAGGACGACGAGGAGCACCCGGTCAACGTCCCCGCCTACATGAAGGAGATCGTCGCCGAGGTGACGCGACTCGCCCGCCGCAGCCCGGACATCAACCAGCGCTCCGGCGTCTCCGTGCGCGCCTCGATAGCCGACTACGAGGCGCTGCTGGCCAACGCCTTCCGGCGCGCGATCCGCCTGGACGAGAAGGAGATCGTGCCGCGGATCAGCGACCTGCCGTACCTGGTGCCCGCCATCAGCGGCAAGCTGGAGTTCGAGACGGTCGAGGAGGGGCGCGAGGAGCAGATCATCGACCGGCTGGTCCAGGGGGCCGTCCTGGCGGTGTTCAACCGCTACTTCAGCCTGGGCGAGCTGGAGAGCATAGTGGCGAAGTTCAAGGCCGGCTTCGCGGTGGAGGTGGGCGACCAGACGCCCGCATCGGAGTACGTGAAGCTGCTGAAGCAGACGGAGGGGCTGGACGCCGCCGTGGAGAAGCTGGGCGCGGGCGAGAGCAAGCCGGCGATGGCGTCCGCGGCGGAGTTCATCCTGGAAGGGCTGCACCTGAACAAGCGGCTGAACAAGGACAAGATCGGAGGCCGCTTCCAGTACAGGGGATAGGGCCGGTTTCGGCCGTCCTGCGGCCCTCCGACCCACCACTCCGCTCCTCCCCAGATTCCTTCGCGGCCAAGCGTCTCGCAGGCTTCAGTCGCCCTGGCCGCTCAGAATGACCGGCATTCCTCCCGCGCGCCAGACGCCATCCCGTATAATGGGCCGGAGGACACACGCCCATGACCTCGCGCTATCGCTACTCGGAATGGGACGGCACGCAGGAGATCGGGCCGCTTGACCCGGACGACATCCTCGCCGGGCTCACGGACGACCTGATGAACTTCGGCGACCTCCAGCACGCGCTGCGCAACCTGCTCCAGCGCGGCCTGCGCAATCCGCTGGGCCAGCGCATGCAGGGGCTGCGCGACCTCCTCCAGCAGCTCCGCCAGCAGCGCCGCCAGACGCTGGACCGCTACGACCTGAGCTCCGTGTTCGAGGACATCAAGAAGCGGCTGGACGAGGTCCTCTTGCTGGAGCGGGGCACGCTGGACAGCCGCCTCCAGGAGGCGGAGCGCCAGCTACAGGGCGGCGAAAGCCCCCTGCAGGCGTTCGAAGAGGCGATGAAGCCCTCGCCGCAGCAGCCCACGGCGGAGGAGCAGCAGCGCCTCGCCGAGATGCTGAAGGGCATCGCCGAGAAGAAGAAGGGCTTTCTGGACAACCTGCCGGAGGACGTCGGCGGCCAGGTCAAGGAGCTCCAGGAGTACGAGTTCATGGACCCGGAGGCGGGGACCAAGTTCCTGGAGCTGATGGAGATGCTGAAGAAGGCGATGATGGACACCTTCTTCAAGGACCTCTACAGCCAGATCGCCAACATGAGCCCGGAGGATATGGCCCGCCTCAAGGATATGATCCGCGAGCTGAACGAGATGCTCTCCGAGAAGATGGCCGGCGGCCAACCCAACTTCCAGGGGTTCATGGACAAGTACGGCGACCTGTTCGGGCCCAACCCGCCCCAGAGCCTGGAAGAGCTTATCGAGCAGATGCAGCAGCAAGCGGCCGCCATGCAGGCGCTGCTGGACAGCCTGCCCGCGGAGATGCGCCGCCAGCTTCAGGACCTGCTCATGGACAAGGTCGGCGACTCAGATCTCCAGCGCGAGCTCGGGGAGCTGATGATCAACCTTGACATCCTCTACCCCTCGCAGGACATGCAGAACCAGTACCCGTTCCGCGGCGACGAGGAGCTTGACCTGCTGCAGGCGATGAACCTGATGGACGACCTCCAGGGGCTGGACGACCTGGAGAAGCAGCTCGAGCGCACGCAGTACGGCGGCGACCTGGACGAGATCGATGAGGAGAAGCTGCGGGAGCTGCTGGGCGAGGAAGCGTACCAGACCCTGAAGCAGCTCAAGGACTTCCTGGAGATACTGGAGGAGGCCGGCTACACCCGGCGCAAGGGCAAGAACTGGGAGCTCACGCCCAAGGGCCTGCGCAAGATCGGGGAGAAGGCGCTGGGCGAGATATACGCCCAGCTGAAGAAGTCCGGCTACGGCAAGCACCCCCAGCGCGACCGCGGCCCGGGCGGCGAGCGGGCGGACGAGACGAAACCCTACGAGTTCGGCGACCCGTTCCACCTCAACCTGGGCGAGACGATCATGAACGCCGTCTTCCGCGAGGGGCCGCAGGTGCCCGTCCGGCTGGACAAGGACGACTTCGAGGTGTTCCGCTCGGAGACGCTGACGACGACGACGACGGTGATGATGCTGGACCTCTCGTGGTCGATGGCGCTGCGGGGGAGCTTCCAGGCCGCCAAGAAGGTGGCCCTGGCCCTGCAGAACCTAATCCGCACCCAGTTCCCCAGGGACTCGCTGTACGTCCTGGGCTTCTCCGCCTACGCGCGGGAGCTGCGCGCGGACGAGCTGCCGTACGTGCGCTGGGACGAGTCGGTGCTCGGCACCAACATGCACCACGCGTTCATGATCGCCCAGAAGCTGCTGGCCCGGCACAGGGCGGGCACGCGCCAGATCATCATGATCTCGGACGGGGAGCCGACGGCTCACCTGGAGCACGGCCGCTCCTACTTCGCCTACCCGCCCAGCCCGATCACGATCCGCGAGACGCTGAAAGAGGTGCGGCGCTGCACGCAGAAGGGGATCGTGATCAACACCTTCATGCTGGACCGCAACTACTACTTGAAGGAGTTCGTGAACCAGATCGCCAGGATGAACAAGGGGCGCGTGTTCTACACGACTCCGGAGAAGCTGGGACAGTACATCCTGGTGGACTACGTGTCCCAGAAGCGTAAGCGCCTGGGCGGCCAGGCCGCCTGATCCCTGCCGTGGACTCGCGGGTCCGCGCCGGATTCTCAACACTACCCGGGAACCTCATCGCCGCCGGCGCGGTGCTCGTCCTGCTGCCGCTGGCGGGCACAGCGGGATACATCGCCATCGAAGGCTGGGGCTTCCTGGACGCCCTATACATGACCGTGACCACGCTGACGACGGTCGGGTTCCGGGAGGTTCATCCGCTCAGCACCGGCGGCCGCATCTTCACGATCGTGCTGGCGATCGCCGGCGTCGGCGCGATATTCTATGCCCTGCTCAGCCTGTTCCAGTTCGTGCTGGAGGGAGAGCTGGCGCAGATGCTGGGGGTACGAAGGATGAAAGGCCGGATCGAGGCGCTGCGGGACCACTACATCCTCTGCGGCTATGGCCGCGTCGGCACGGAGATCGCGCGCGAGCTGAGCGAGCGCGGCGTCCCCTTCGTCATCGTGGAGTCCAACCCGGAGGCGATCGCCCGCGCCCAGGCCAGCGGCCACCTGATGCTGGAGGGCGACGCCACCACCGACAGCGTGCTCCGCGAGGCGGGGATCGAGCGCGCCCGCGGCCTCCTCGCCGCCTCCGACTCGGACGCGGGCAACACCTTCATCGTCCTCACGGCGAAGGCGCTCCGGCCCGACCTGTTCGTCGTCTCCCGCGCCGGCAGGACGGAGAGCGAGTCACAGATGGCGCGGGCGGGGGCGGACCGCACGATCTCCCCCTACGCGATCGCCGGGCGGCGCATGGCGCTCTCGGTGCTGCAGCCGCTGATGGTGGAGTTCATCGACACGCTCGCCACAGGGCGGCATGAGGAGCAGATCCTGGCCGAGATCGAGATATCGGCGGAGTCAGGCCTGGGCGGCCGGACGATAGAGGACGTGATGGAGTCGTGCCGGGGTGCGGTGGTGCTGGGGGTACAGCGGGCCACAGGCACGATCCAGGTGGGCCCGCGGGGGAACACGTCGCTTGAGGTGGGCGACCGGCTGATCGTCCTGGGGGACGAGACGGAGCTGGAGGCGATCCGGCCCCGCCGCTGAGCGGACGCGCAAATCCCTACGGTGGAAGGCATCCACCGTTCCCTTGGGCCAAAGGGCACTGGCCGGGCGGGCCACGTGCGTCTGTCTCGGCGCTGCGCGATTGACTAGCCTCTCTGATAGCGCAATACTACTGTGTCAAGATTAGAAAGGAGATGGGCCAAAATGGACATGACCGACCGAGAGGTCTGGGCAGCGCTCCACGGGATGATCTTCGGTGCGGCCTTCCTCCTCGCCTTCGCGGGCGGGCTGGCCAGCCTGTGGAGCTTCCGCCGGGAGCTGGTGACGCCTGAGGGGATCCAGGAGCGTCTGCGGCGCCTCCAGCTCGGCGTATGGGCGATGGCGGCCGTCGCCTGGGTGACGGTGATGGTCGGCACCTACATCGTCTACCCCTGGTACCGCGCGGCCCCGCCCGAGGGCGCCGACCTGGCGGGCTACCCTCGTTCGCTCCTTCTAGCAGACCCCGATACGGACCTGTGGCACAAGTTCGCGTTCGAATGGAAGGAACACGTCGCATTCGTCGCTCCCATCCTCGCGACGGCAGTCGCGCTTCTGGTGAGCTACTACGGGGCGCGCCTCGTCACGAACGACCGCATCCGCTGGACCCTGATCGCCATGTTCGTGGGCGCGTTCGCGGCTGCGGGAATCGCCGGCGTCTTCGGAGCGCTGGTGACGAAAGTCGCGCCGGTCCAATAAGGAGGTCCTCGATGGCTACCAGTCAATTCTCAGAAGAGAGTGCGCCGGACGGAGCGCTGGCGGCGGCTCTGATCGCAGCTGGCATCGGCGTCCTAACACTCGGGATCGTGACGAGCGCGGCCGAAGCGGCCCTCGGTTTCAAGGACTGGCTTAAGTGGGACGACACGGTGGGACCGCTGTCCGGTAAGAGCAGCGTCGCCCTAATTGCCTGGGCTGTGAGCTGGCCGCTCCTGCATCTGGCGCTGTTCAGGCGGGATGGGCTCCTGCCCCTGGCGCTCGTGGTGGGCGGGATTCTCTTCGTGCTCGGCATGATTGGCATCTTCCCGCCCGTCTACCAGGCGTTTACGGTCGAATAGGCCGGCCGATTCAGAACGAATCGGGCCGTTTGGCCCAGCCGAAAAAGGGCCGGTTGTCCCTAACGGCGGCGGTGCTGAAGGCCGATAATACCGTCGAAAGAGCCAGACCGCCGCACCCCCAATGGCGTGAGGCTCAACGCGAGGAAGCCCGCAGGATCCGCAACCTGCGGGCTTCCTTCATACCGCAGGTAGCGTCCCGTCCAGCAGGAAGCCGCGGAGCGCGGCGGCGAACTCCTCCGGCCGCAGGCGCGGCAGCGAGTGGCCGGTGTCCTTGAACACGTGTAGCCGGCCATTGGGCAGGCTCTCCACCATCCGCGCCGAGATCTCGTCGTCCAGGATGGGGCTATGCTCGCCCCGCAGCACCAGGGCCGGGCACTGGATACGGGTGAGGGAGTCCCAGAGGTAGCTTATCTCCGGAATCGCCGCCTTGGTCGTGATGTCGGCCAGCCGCCGGTCGTAGCGGTTGGCGTAGAGACCGCTGCGCGCGTCTGCGTCCTCGCCCTGGACGAGGGCGTTGGCGATCAGCCGCCGCAGTGAGGGCTCGTCGAGGGAGGGCCACTGCCCGCGAAAGAAGGAGAGCGCGTCCTCGAAGGTGAAGGCGCTGGGCGGGACGTCCGCTTTGGCGGTCATGTCCGCCTTAAGGCCACGGGCGCCCACCTTCGCCATCTGCGGCCCCATGTCGACGAGCGCCAGGTGGCCGATTCGCTGCCAGTTGTCGCGGGCGTAGGCCATGGCGCAGCGCGAGCCGAGCGACAGGCCGACAAGATCGAACCGCTCCAGCCCGATGGCGTCCACGAAGGCGCCGAGGTCGGCCGCCAGCGCCCACACGAGGTAGCCGCCGGGGGCCTGCTCGCTCTCGCCGTGGCCTCGCTGGTCGAAGGCGTAGACGTGGAACTCGTCCAGCAGGCGGTTGGCGCAGTCCTGCCAGTAATAGGCGTAGTCCCGCAGCCCGTGCATGAGGAGCAGCGGCCGCTGCCCGCCGCCCCGCCATTCGAAGTAGTGGATGCGCAGACCGTTGAGCTTGAACTCGCCCTCGTCAGGCTGGACCAGCGGCGGCATCGCGGACCCTAAAGGCTACTTGGGAGTCTCGTGCGGGTGCTCGTGCTCCTCTTCGGTGTAGAACTGGAAGAGCACGCCGCCTGAATCCTTGGGGTGGAGGTACGTCTCCGCCCAACCGTGGCCGCGCTGGACGCCCCGGAACGGCTCCATCCCGTAGTCACGGATCGCCTGCGCCGCTTCGTCGATGTCCGCGACTTCGAAGGTGACATGGTGGAGGCCGGGCCCCCGCTCGGCGAGGAAGCGGTGCAGGTAGCTGTCATCGCCCAGCGGCTCCAGGAGCTCGAAGTGGGCGGTGCCGCCGGGCACCTCCAGGGAGACGCCGCGGAACCCCGTCTCTTCGTTCTGCCAGCGGCCCATCTCGCGCATTCCCATGAGCTCTGTGAGGAGCGGCAGGGCATCGTCCAGCTTTCGCACCGCCCAGCAGACGTGGTCTAGGCGCTTGATTCCGATCTTCTCGTTCATACGGTCAGGCAACCTCCAGGCTCCGTTCGGAAAGGGGCCTCATCATGATAGCGGCTGTCCGGCTTGTGGTCACTACCGCGCCGAGCATAGTATTTCGACATGGGCAGCGAAGGCCGCAGGGAGACGCTCATCATCGTGAACCCGGCGGCGCACAACGTTCCCTCACAAAAGCGGCTGGATGAGGCGGAGCGCTGGCTGCGGTCCCAGGGCTGGCAGGTGGAGTGGCGGCAGACGGAGGGGCCGCGGCAGGCAACTGAGCTGGCGGCGGCGGCGGCGGCGCGCGGGTTGCCGCTGCTGTTCGTCTGCGGCGGCGACGGCACGCTGAACGAGGCGGCGAACGGCCTGGCGGGCAGCGAGACGGCGCTGGCGCCGATCCGGGCGGGCACCGTCAACATCTGGGCGAAGGAGGCGGGCTTTCCCCGCAAGCCCGCGCAGGCGGTGAAGGCGGCGGTGGAGGGCGACCGCCGCCGCGTCGACCTGGGCCGCGCCGGGGACCGCTACTTCCTGCTCATGGCCGGCTACGGCCTGGATGGGGCGATCGCCAGGCGCGTCCACCTTGGGCTGAAGAGCCGCCTCGGCGCCGCCACCTACGCCGTCGCCGCCGTGCGGGAGGCGCTCCGCTACCGCTCGTCGCCCGTCACGCTCCGCTTCGACGGCGAGGAGCGGGACGTCAATGTGCTGATGCTGGTCGCGGGGAACACCCGCAACTACGCAGGGCTGGTGGAGATCACCCGCGAGGCGCAGGCGGACGACGGCCTCCTCGACGTGTGCGTGTACGAAGGGCGAGGGACGGCAGACATCATCCTGCACGTGCTGAGGACCCTGCTCCGCCGTCACCTGCGGTCGAAGAAGGTTACCTACCGCAAGGTGAAGCGGCTGGAGTTCGCCCGCGGAGAGCCGCTGCCGGTCCAGCTGGACGGCGACGAGTTCGAACAGTCGCCGGCCGTGGTGGAGGTCGCGTCCGGCGCGCTCTGGGTGGCTGTGTCGAAGGGGGTCAGCTCTCCGCTGTTCCGCGACTAGCGATGGGCTGCGACGCCGCTGCGCTCACCGCCCCCGCCGCCACCTGGAAAACGGCAGCCCGGCCCAGGAAGCCCTCCGGGAACCGCCCCAGGTCGGTGGCGGTGATGAGGAGCTGGTCGTAGGCCGAAACGGCCTCGATGACGGAGCGGCCGCGGGCGGCGTCCATCTCGGAGAGGATATCGTCGAGGAGGAGGAGCGGCGGCTCGCCGCGGCGGGCGTCCAGGAGGCGGGCCTCGGCCAGGCGGAGGGCGAGGGCGATGGTCCGCTGCTGGGCGCGGGAGGCGAAGCCGGCGGCGGGCTCACCGTCCAGGAAGAAGGCGATATCGTCGCGGTGGGGGCCCTGGAGTGTCATGCCGGCGGCGGCATCGCGGGGGACGCCGCGGCGCAGCGCCTCGCCGTAGGCGGCGGCGGCGCTCTCAGCGTCGCACAAGCTCTCCGCCGTCTTCCCCTCCAGGCGCGGCCTGTACTCCACGCGCAACTCCTCCGCCGGAGCGAGCGAGGCGTGGGCCTCCGCCGCCAGCGACGCCAGCTCCGATAAGGCGGCGCTCCGCACGGCGAACACGTAGCCGCCATCGCGGGCCAGCTCCGCGTCCCAGAAGGAGAGCTCTTCAGCCTGCGCCAGGCCTTCGCGCATGCGCTTCAGCAGGTGGTTGCGCTGGGCGATGACACGCTCCAGGCGGGAGCGCGCGACGACGTAGCGGCTATCGACCTGCGATAGTGTTATGTCGATATAGCGCCGCCTCGCCGACGGCGCGCCGGAGATCAGGTCGATATCGGCGGCCGTGAACAGCACCGCCGTGAGCCGCCCAACGGCGTCGGAGAGGCGCTTGGGCACGCCGTTCACCTTGACGGTCTTGCTGGCGATGAGGCCGTTGCTCCCCTCCCGGCCCACCACCACCACCTCCACCTTCAGGCGGCCCGCGGCGGTCTCGCCCTCGCCGACGACGCGCGCCGCCGGAATGGGGTCGGCCGCCGCCTCGCGCCGGATCACCTGAGCCTCGCTCTCGGCGCGCAGCTCCTTCATCGTGGCGAGGAGGTAGACAGCCTCCAGGAGGTTGGTCTTCCCCTGGGCGTTCGCCCCAATGAACACGCTGGCGCCGGGCCCAAGGGAGAGGTCCAGGCGATGGAAGTTGCGGTAATCGGAGAGCTGGACGCGGAGCAGCCGCATGGGCGAATTATAGCGGATGCGCGTCCGGAGCCCCGACGCTCAGGCGGTGGCGGCGGCGGAAGCGGAGGTGACGGGCGCCCTGATCGCGTGCTTGGGCAGGGCGACGAAGAAGGTGCTGCCCCGGCCGTCCGCGTTGTTCTCCACCCAGATGCGTCCGCTGTGCAGCTCGACGACTGACTTGGCGATGGCCAGGCCGAGCCCCATGCCGGAGCTGTCGCCCCGGAAGAACGGCTCGAAGATGAGGTCCCGCTCCGTCTCGGCGACGCCGGGGCCGGAGTCCTTGACAGCGATCACCACGTCGCCGCCTTCGCCGCCGATGCGGACCTCTATGTGGCCGCCCTCCGGCGTGTGGCGCTGGGCGTTGGAGAGCAGATTGACGACTACCTGCTCGAAGCGGCGCCGGTCCACCAGGACGGCGGGCTGCGGGTCCTCGACCTCGACGGAGAGCGTCTGCCGCTTAGCCGCCAGCAGTGGGTTCATCAGGGCGACAGCGCCTGACACCATCTCCTGCGCCGGCAGAGGCTCCAGTTCCAGCCGCGGAGCCAACTCGTCCTCGCGGGAGGCGTCCACCAGGTCCGCCACAAGGGACGCCAGCCGGTTGGCGCCCTTGGCGATGCTTCGGGCCAGGCGGGTCCTCACCCCCTGGCTGTCCTCCTTCTCCTCCTCCTCCAGCAGCATCTCAGCAGCGGTCCGGACCGAGGTGAGCGGAGTGCGCAGCTCGTGGGACACAGTGATCAGGAAGTCGCTCTTCATGCGGTTGAGCTCCTGCAGGCGGCGTGCGCTCTGACGCTCGCCCTCGTAGAGGCGGCAGTTGTCCAGCGCCAGCGCCAGCACCATTCCCAGGGAGGAAAGGAGCCTGTGGTCCCTCGTAATCGGGTTGCCGCCGCGAGTCGCCAGAGCGAGAAGGCCGCGCGGGCGGTCCTGGGAGAGCAGGGGGACGTAGACGACGCGGGCGCGCGGGTAGGCGGCGGCGAACCAGGGATCGCCGGCCGTCGTCGGCTTGATCAGCACGCGCCCGTGGTCGACGGCGTCCTTCATCGAGCGGGCGGCGAGGGTGATGCTGCGGGCGGAAGCGAGCCAGTCCGGCGGCATCCCCTGAGCGGCGACAGGCTCCAACTCCTGGCCGTCCTCCTTCAGCCAGGCCACGACGACCGCTTCCGGGCGGAGCAGCTGCGATAGGAGGGTTGCCGCCTCCTCACAGGCACGGCCGAACTGGCGGATGGCGGCGAGCCGGTATCCCAGCAGATGGGGATAGGCGTGGCGGCGCCGCATCCGGTACTCCCAGCGCGAGGCCATCTCCACGGCGATGAAGGTGAGCATGGCGGGGCCGAGGGCGACGCTGAGCTCCAGCGGCGAGAGCCGGAATACGAGGGTGTATAGCGGGAGGACGATTAGGACGAATACGAGCACGACCGCATAAGCTATACGCTTTGCGGTCCGCATCTCGCGCGCAGGGTCGGCGTAGAACTCCTGCATTTTGCCGTCTCCCATATACAGATGGGGATTAGCGGGAAACGGTTACAGGGGCAGTCCGGCGCGCGGCGGACAAGAAAGGACGCTCTCGAGTCGGAGTGTTTGCTCGCGGGGGTGCGGCGATGAGACCCAAGAGCGTCAGAGCCTCGACAGTTGCGGCCCTGCCGAAGCACTTCGATTATCAGGAAAAAAAGGTGAAGTTGTCAAGGCGCTTATGTCCTGTCCGGGCGGATGGTCGCCAATTGCACGCTAATTTCACAACTTCGGCGGGCAAAAGCTTCAAAAAGCAGCGGCGGGAGCGCCTCAGGCGCTCCCGCCGTGTCCTGTCGCTAGATTTCTGCTAGGAGCGGCTGCCCCGCCGGCTGTCCCAGCGGCGGCTGCTCCAGATGATCCAGGCACCGCCTCCGATGAGGCCGAGGCCAAGGAGGGCGAACAGCAGGACCATGGAGCCGTTTCCCGTCAGCGCGCCCAGTCCGCCCGTGGGCGGGAGCACTGCCGGGGAGGCCACCGGCGTCGGAGACGGCGTCGGGGTCGGCCCCAGCACGTTCTCCGGCAAGGTGGTGATGGCGGCGTCGTCCTGGTCGCTGGCTGTGTTCTCCTGCTCGTCCATGACCTCCACGGTCACGATGTCGGTCACGGTGGTGTCCCCGGTCGAGGGCGCGAGCGCCTGGAAGGTGCAGGTCACCTCGTCCGGGCCGCCGTTCATGCTGCCGGCACCGTCGCCGTCGTCGGCCTCAAGCGTTTGACCGATGACGTCGACACCGTCGGAGTCGCGGCAGACGATCCCCGCGTAGGTGTCGTCCAGGAGCGAGGTGATCGTTACCGGCTCCGAGGAGTCGTTGTCGATGACCACTCGGTAGGTCACGGTTGAGCCGATGCCGGTGGGTTCCCCGTCGCTGAAGTCCGCATCCGGATCGTTGCCATCGACGGTCTTCGCGACCTCGACGGCGGGCAGATGGTCGATCTCGGTCTCGCAGGACGCCTCGTCGCTGACGGTGAGGTCGAGGACGTCCGTGCCCTCAGCGGTCACGGTGTCAGTAATGGAGGCGGCGTCGGTGGCGGTGTGCGAGCCGGTGAAGACCCAGGTCTCGCCGAACTCGAGGATGCCGTTGTCGTTGGTGTCGCCGGAGACGTAGGTCAGCTCGCCGGCCAGGTCGTCGGTGACGACGATATCGGAGAGCGGCGTATCACCGGGGTTGGTAACGGTGGCGGTGACGTTGATCAGGTCGCCGATCTGGGCGATGCTGGTGCACTCCTTCACCACCGCGATGTCGGGGTTCAGGATGTCCGTCGTGCAGTCATCGGTCGCCTCGACCTCACGCTCCAGGGCGTCCATCGCGGTCGCGGTGACGGTGTTGCTGGAGGTGTCACCCTCGGGCGCCGTGTAGCTTCCCTCGAACAGCCACACCTCGCCCGGGTCAAGCAGGTCGTTCGTGTTCGTGTCGCCGGAGACGAGGCTCAGCTCGCCGGCCAGGCTGTCGCTCACCCCAACGTCGCTCAGGGGAGTGTCGCCGGGGTTGGTCACAGTCGCCGTCACTTCGATCTCGTCACCGGGGTGGGCCTGACTCGTGCACTCCTTCACCACCGCGATGTCGGGGTTCAGGATGTCCGTCGTGCAGTCATCGCTGAAGTCGACCTGGAAGTTGTTGGTGTTGAGGGCGGTGACGGTGACAGTGTTGCTGGATGTGTCACCCTCAGGGGCCGTGTAGCTGCCGGTGAACACCCAGACCTCCGTGAGGTCGAGCCGGCCGTCGGTGTTGGTGTCTCCCGACTGGTAGCTAAGGGTACCCGCCTCGGTGTCGGTCACGATGACGTTATGGAGGACAACGTCGCCCTCGTTGGTGACGGTTGCCGTCACGTTGATCTCGTCGCCTGGGTGCACTTGGGCGGTACACTCCTTCACAACCCTCACTTGCGGGTGGACGATGACGGTGCGGCAGTCGTCGGTGTCCTGCACTGTCGAGTGGGCGTCAGCGAGGAAGTCCGTTCCCTCGGCGGTCACAGTGTTGATGGACTCAGTGCCAGCGGGCGCTATGTAGGAGCCTGCGAAGACCCACGTCTCGCCCGTATCGAGCAAATTGTCGCTGTTGGTGTCGCCGGAGACGTAGGTCAGCGCGCCGGCCAGGCTATCGGTCACGGAAACGTTGGCGAGGGGCGTGTCGCCGGGGTTGGTCACCGTGGCGGTGACATCGACGACCTCGCCCTCGTGTACGACCGCGGTGCACTCCTTAACTACGTGGATGGCGGGGTGAATGATGTCGGTCGTGCAGGAGGCGGAGTCGCTGCTGGCGCGCCCGAAGGCGTCGACCGCGCTGGCGTGGATGGTGTTGACGATGGGGTCAGTGTCGCCCGCGGTGACCTGACGCGAGTGGCTCCAGGTCGCGCTGGCTCCGTCTGCCAGATCGTCGGCCTGCGTATCGCCGTCCTCGTCTGTCCGGCCAACCGGAACCACGTTGACGTCGTCGGCAGCGTTGGCGGGAGTGCCGTTGTCATCAGTAAGGGTGACATTCCTGAGAGAGATGCCATCGGTGTTGGTAACGGTGCCGCTCCAGAACAACGTGTCACCGACGTGGACTACGGGCGTACACGTCTTAGTGACGTCCAGTGACGGCTGGCCCGGGGGCTGGATAGCGCCCGGCTGAATGCTGCGGTCGCGGCTGCCGGTGCCGGTTCCGGGAACGTCGACGGCCTGGTGGAAGGGGGCGCCGCTGATGCCGCAGGCGCCCAGACTGACCGCGCAGTAGGCGCTGGCGTCGCTGACCGGCGGGCACTCGCCGACGGTCCCGCCCGGACGGCAGCCCCAGTCGAATCCGGAGGCCAGGTGGCCGCCCCACAGCAGGTAAACGGTGTTGCTGGTGGCGCTAATGCTGATGTCGTATCGCTTTTCGTTGCTCGCGGACGTCGAGGCGCAGTTGATGGGAGCAGAGCCGTCCGCCATCATGGGGCCGGTGGGCGTCGAGTCAAACGTAGCGCCCCAGATCCGCCAGGTGCGGGCGGTCTCAGAAGCGTCAAAGGCGTGGGTGGGATCGTCGTTGATGGGGGCGGTGTCGGAGGGGCTGAGAGGGTTGATGCCCAGAGCAGAGGCAGGGCCGGTGCCGCGGTCGCGGTCGTACCTGGTGAGGAAGTCGAATGCGTTGATGCCGTCCTTGTCGCAGTCGTAGCGGAGCTGGAAGTCGTAGGTCGTCCCGACAACCGCGTTGTCGACCTCCAGAAGGTAAGGTATCGCCTCTCCCTCATGGTAGGCGGAGTTATTGCTGTTCAGGTTGCCGAACTGCCAGTCCGCGTCCACGTCTGCCCACTGGGCAAGGCGGAACTGGGTGGAGCCACCGCCGGCTGCGGAAGCGTTTTCCTTGCCGCCGCCGCCGAGCCCCAGCAGAAGCCCGGCCGCGACAGCGAGAAGTGAAACGACAAATGCGCTGGCGGCAAACGTCAGCCAGCGCGTCCCAGAACCCTCCCTGAGAACGCTCATTTTACAGCTCCTTGTCTTGTTCTTGCTCAACAAGCCTACCGTTCGTTGCTACAGCCCCCGCCGGAGCGGGAGGCGTCAATATTCGCTTTCAGGTGACATCCCCGTACAGGTCAAGCGCCGTCTTATCGCTGTGTCCGTTGCGCGGGTAGCGGGCGGGGTCGTCGGCGTAGCTGCAAACGCAAGGGCCGCCCTGGGCACAGCCGTGGCAACAGTAAGCGGAGCCCTCCGTGAGGAAGGGAAGGTTCGCAAGCTCGATGTCGCAGGAGGCGCACCTTTTGGGCTCGTCCATGTTCCGGCACTTTCCTTCTCTGGTGGGGCTGGTCCCCGTTCTTACCCTCCACCTCGATTATCGGGGGGCCGGATGAACAGAACGGTGAATTGCGACAGGGCGTGGGTTAAGGATCGGTAAAGACGGGCTGCCCGCTCGGCGTGGCGAGCGGGCAGCTTCAGGGTTCGGGGTTAGCGGCGGGTGCTACATGCGACCGCGGCGCCAGCGCTGGCTACCCCAGACGAAGCAGCCGCCGCCGGCCGCCACGATGAGCCCCGCCAGCGTGAGGAGTAAGCGGCCGCCGCCCGACCCTCCGCCGCCGACGCCACCGGCGGCCGGCAGCCCGGAGACGGTGGGACTCGCGTTCGGGATCACGATCTCTGAGAGAACGGTCGGCGTGGGAGTGGGCGTCGGGGTCGCCGTCGGCGTTTCGGTTGGAGTTTCGGTCGGGGTCTGCGTTGGTGTCTCAGTCGGCGTGGGGGTCGGCGTGGGGGTTGGCGTTGGTGTCGGCGTTGGCGTCGGCGTCGGCGTTGGCGTGGGAGTGGGCGTGGGGGTCGGGGTCGGCGTGGGCG
>JAUYGU010000060.1 GCA_030690405.1 Dehalococcoidia bacterium
AAACGGTAACTTTTCCACATAGGGTGGCGTTCTACCATTTGACGGGGAAATAGGGTATCATACTGGGGCAACCACCGGACAGCCGTTAGCAGGGGGCTGAGTGGGAAGGATTGCCCCGTGAGCCCTAACCTGGACGCTCACGGCGAGCGCGCTCTAGTCGACGCTGCCAAGGCGGGTGACGAAGCGGCGCTGGCCGAGTTGTACAGTCTCTATTTCCCCCGGGTGTACCGTTACATCCTTGCCCGCATGGGCAACCCATACGACGCCGAGGACCTCACCGAAGAGGTGTTCCTGCGGGTGCTGGACGCGATAGAGCGATTCCAGTGGCGGGAAGCCCCGTTTTCCGCCTGGCTGTTCCGAATCGCGCACAACGCGGTCATCAGCCAGCGCCGGAAGGATGGAGCGCGCGGGCGCTCGTCGCCGCTGTCAGAGGCGCTTCCGGTGAACTCGCAGGGCCCGGAGGAGATGGTGGAGAACCGGCTGGCCCTCAACGAGATCATGAAGGCGGCGGAGACGCTGCCGGAGGCGCAGCGGAGGGTCATCAGCCTGAGGTTCGCGGCCGGGTTGACGGTGGCGGAGACGGCGCGGGCGATGGGCAAAGGCGAAGGGAACGTAAAGGTAATACAGCACAAGGCGATAGCCAAGCTGAGGGAGATGCTGGCGCCGAGGCCGAAAGTTCATGGGAAGAGTCCAGTTTGAAGACATCTTTGAAGAGTGCCTTTCGGCGCTGCTGGAAGGTAGACGCAGCATTGAGCAAAGCCTCTCTCTTTACCCTGCCTGGAGGGGCCGTCTAGAGCCTCTCCTCCGGGCGGCCGAGGAGGTATCGGCCGGCCTGGACGCAACCCCGCCCCTGTACGTCAAAGAGCGCGGACTCCAGCGCTTTCTGGACTCCGCCCGCGCCAGGCGGCGCCTGCGGCAGATGCTCTCCCCGCAAGCCGTGGCCATGCCCTGGTGGCGCTGGGCCTCCACCGGGCTCGCTGCCGTAGTCGTGATCGGCGTGCTCGCGTTCATGAGCGCGACGCTGATGGTGGACGATGGCCAGAAGCTGGGCGAGAGCGTCAGCGTCAGCGTCAGGCCCTACAGCCCCCGCTCCGCGGACACCTCGCCGCCTGCGTCCGAGCAGACGCCGCTCCAGCGGGTGCAGGAGCAGGTCGCGGCGCTCGAGGAGTCGGTGCGGCAGGGGCTGCCCGTCAGAGACGGGCAGCTGGAGGAGCTCCAGGCGGCGAACAACGACCTGGCCGCGGACGTCGGCGGGCCGGGAGAGATGGCCCTCGTCGAGCGCGTGGCCGCTGTGTCCATCGCCAGCAAGCAGTACGAGCTGCTGCAGAAGCTACAGGAGCAGCCGGCCGGAGCCAGCGCCCTGGCGGTCCAGGAGAGCCTGGAGGCCGCGGCCGGTGTGCTGGAGGTGCTGGGCACGACCGTAACGCCGCCTCCTGCGACGCCGACGGCCGAGCCGGCGGCCTCTCCCACACCCGTCCCCTCACCCCAGCCCTCCGCCACGTCCGGCCTCGGCGAAGCGCCTTCCCCCTCGCTTCCCGCCTCGCCAACGCCCTCGCAGTAGCCGCCCGGCGGGGGCCGCTCATTGACAGTCCTCCCGGCGCGGCCATAGAATCAACTCCCACCATGTCTACGGTCTCGCTTCTGGAAGCAGCTACGCGCTACGTGGCGTCGCTGGACGGGAAGGCCCGCGCCACCGCCCAGGCGGAGGTGAACCGGTTCGTGCGCTGGTACGGCGCAAACCGCCTTACGGCGGAGCTGCGTGGCCACGATGTCTCCCTGTATGGCGAGGAGCTCGGCGCCGCCACGGAGGAGGCGAAGCGACGCGCCGAGCAGGTTAGGGCGTTCCTGTCATTCCTCAAGAAGCAGGGGATGACGCCGGCCAGCCTGGCGCCGCACCTCAGGCTCAGGAAGAACACCCGTACCGCCACCGCTTCGTTCGATGAGCACCGCGAGGTCGAGCTCACCGCCGAAGGCCATCGCGCTCTCAGCGAGGAGCTGGAGGCGCTGAAAGCGCAGCGGCCGCAGGTACGTGAAGAGATCAGGCGGGCGATGCTGGACAAGGACTTTCGCGAGAACGCGCCCCTGGACGCCGCCAAGGATAAGCAGGCGCATCTTGAGGCCCGTATACGCGAGATCGAGGCGGCGCTCAAGCACGCGGTGATCGTGGAGAAGACGGGTGGCGGCTCGAAGGTTTATATCGGCAGCACCGTCGAGGTGACGAATCTGACCTCCGGGGCAGCGCAGCGCTTCACGGTAGTGGGCGAGAACGAAGGGCACGCCGCCGCCGGCAAGATATCCGTGGCCTCACCTATAGGCAGGGCGCTGCTGGAGCGCATCCCCGGCGAGGAGGTGGAGGTCTCCGTCCCTGCCGGTCGCCTCAGGTTCCGGATCGAGAAGATAGAAGGCTAGAGCCGCCGCTGCAGCGGCACGTACTCCAGGTTATCGGGCCCCTCGTATTCAAGCAGCGGCCGGATCAGCGTGTTGTCCTGCCACTGCTCCATCACCTGGGCTATCCAGCCCGGCATCCGGCCGATGGCGAACATGGGCACGAACACGTCTTCGGGTATCCCCAGCAGGTAGTAGACGGCGCCGGCCCAGAAGTCCACGTTGACGTTCACACCGCGCTCCGCCAGCGGCGCCATCGCGTCCTGGATGGCGGTGAGGATGCGGAACCACTTTGGCTGGCCCATCTTCTCGCCCAGCTCCCGCGCGCGCTCCCGCATGTGGCGGGCGCGGGGGTCCTCCACCCGGTAGACACGGTGTCCGAACCCCATGATCTTGTCGCCGCGCTCCCGCTTCCCGGCGATGACGGCCTCGGCGCGCTCCGGCTCGCCGATCTCCTGGGCCAGCTTCATCACCGCCTCGGCGGCGCCGCCGTGGCGGGGCCCCTTCAGGGCGCCGATGGCGGCGACGACTGTGGAGTGGAGGTCCGCCAGCGTGGAGGCGGTTACGCGGGCGGCGAAGGCGGAGGCGTTGGAGCCGTGCTCCGCGTGGAGTATCAGATCAACGTCTATGGCGCGGGCGGCTTCCGGGTCCGGTCTTTGGCCGTGCAGCATGTACAGGAAGTTCGCCGCCAGGGAGAGCCCGGAGTCCGGGGCCACCGGCTGCTCGCCGTTGCGGATGCGGTGATGGGCGGCGACTATGGCCGGGGTCTGGGCGGTCAGGCGGATCCCCTTGCGCAGATTCGCCTCTTCCGACATGTCCCCGCTGTCCGGGTCGAAGGCGGAGAGTGCACTCACCGCCGTCCTCAGGACGTCCATCGGGTGGGCGGCGCTGACCAGCCGGATAACCTCGATGGCGCCTTCCGGCAGAGCGCGTGCGGCACGGAGGGCGGCATCGAACCGCTCGAGCTGGGAGGCGGTGGGGAGACTGCCGTGCCACAGCAGGTAGGTGACCTCCTCGAACGAGGACTGCTCGGCGAGGTCGTGGATGTCGTAACCGCGATAAGCCAGTCTGCCCGCCTCACCGTCGATGAGGCAGAGCGCCGTCTTGTCGATGACGATGTTCTTAAGGCCGCGCGCGATAGGCTGGGCAGTCGTGCTCTCGGTCACTGGGCGGCTCCTTGCTGGTGGCCCGCAATGAATCAGCCCGTCGGGCCGGCCTGCGGCTGAGACGGGCTGTCATACGTGCTTTCTGTTGCCATTATAGCCATTGACTATACCCAGGCCATTATAGGTAGGCGGTATAGTACTGTAAAGGAAGGCGTGCCCGCCTGCTGTAACGATCGCGTTGATTCGAGGGACGAATCCCGGGCTTCGGTCTTCAGCGTATCGACCTACGGGCACGCGAATAGTCGCGGCACCCCCTCAGGTCGCGGGTGGCTGTGTCCTTTCCAGGACGGGCGAAGTGGCTGAGCGCTCCACCCGCGGCCGTTTGTCCCTTGAGACCCGGGCGGGTGGCGGTCCGGACCTGCTAGCCCGGACGCAGGATCTTCGGCAGCAGCTCCTCCGGGCCGGACGCCACCGTGTAGTGGTCGTTAACCTCGATCTCCTCGACGCCGACCGCGTAGCGCCAGGTGCGGACGCCGACGATCGGAACTCGCAGCTGCCGGCAGAGCTTGAGCGCGTGGTCGGCGTCCCCGACGGGAACGTAGAGGTACAGCGGCGCCAGGTCTGCGAAGGGCCGCCAGCGGCGTTCGGCCGTCTGCTCGTTGACGGTCTCGGTCGTCTCCACCTCGCCCAGTATCTTGGCGTAGTTCTCCGGGTCCTGGACGACCACGATGTCCGGGTAGGCCACCACGCTGCCGTCCGGCATGGCCACGCCCATCGTCCGCGTTGGGACGTTCGTGTACGTCTTGTAGTCCGGATATTTGACCGTTGGGAAGCCGAACCTCGCCCCGGCGATATCCTTCACCGCGCGGACGTGGGCGGCCGTGCGCGCTTCGGAGAGAGTGGCGATGCGGGGCTCGTACGGTCGTGGCTGGCCGGGCGCCGGGCGCGCGGTGCTCCCCAGCAGGAGGAACTGGGGCAGGTGCGACCTCAGGCTTGTGGCGACGCGCGCGACCGCGTCGGGCTTCGGCTCTTCTACCTCTTCTTGCGCTTGCTGGCTCATGGTCTACTTCTCCACCTTGATGGTGCCCGTCGAGTCCGTGGGGTGGAACTCGCACCGGACCTTGATCACGCCCGCTTCGTCCGGGGCGGTCCACTCCAGGCTGCCCGTGCCGCCGGACCGGATCTCCCTGGGCTCTGACAGGGCGTCGTCTTCGGTGTTGAACTTGTTGTCTACCCCGGCGATCAGCATGTTGTGGACGGCGGCGCCCTCGTTCTTGAAGTGGAACGTCAACTTCTGGCCGGCCTTGACCGTGAACTCGTTGGGTTCGTAGAAGTTGTCGCCCATAGTGACTTCGAAGCTGACCGGGCCGCCATCATTCCCGCCGTTACTGCCACCGTCCCTCTTGCCGCCGTCGCAGGCAAGCGCCAGCAGGCAGACGTTGATGATCAGCGCCGCCGGCAGGATGACGGCCCTGGCGGTGCGGGTCGCGGCGCTGTACAATCTATCCTCCTCCGGTGGCGCCAACCCAGCCCATCGATAGAAGAGTATCGGCCACCACCACCGGAAAGCGCAAGGGCGGGGGGGCTGGCTGTTGCTTGACACTGGCTGTTGCTTGACACTGGCTTTGGGATTGTGATATTTCGTACAAGAACTCGAAGGCGGTATAGCGGTATGGGCGGGCTCATGACTCTCCATCTCAGGCGCTGTCCACGGCGCTCTATTGCTATAGCTTTGGATTGGCCCCGACGCAGCGTGATGGACGTGAGCAAGTGCTGAAGGCGGCTACATCAGTAGCGACCGGTGAACGGGGAGAGAGCCCCTGGGCGGGCCGCATGCGTTCCGTCCTGGACGTCCGCTACCTTGCGCTATTGAGCTCGCTTGCGACCTACGCCTTGATCGTGCTGGGCGGCACGGTGCGGGCGACCAACTCAGGGCTGGCCTGTCCCGACTGGCCACGCTGCCACGGCCAGCTCATCCCGCCGCTGGAGACGAACATCCTCATTGAGTACTCGCACCGGCTGGCCGCGGCCAGCGTCGGCCTGCTCATTGTCGGCACGGCTATCGCTGCCTGGCTCTGGTATCGCGACAACCGCTTCGTACTCGCCGGCGCCGGCGCCGCCGTGGCGCTGCTCATCGCGCAGGTGCTGGTCGGGGCCGTTACGGTGAACATGGAGCTGCCGGACACCGTCGTCGCGCTTCACCTCTCGATCGCCCTCATGCTCCTGGCGGTCCTCATCGCCACCGCGGTCGGCGCCGTCTGGGGGCAGCGCCCCACGCCGTCCGCTGCCGCCGGCGGAGCCGGGGCGCGGAGCGAAATCGCCGGCTCCGCGTTCGTGGCCGCTCTCGCCACCTTCGCGCTGATCCTGGTCGGCTCCTACGTCGCCAATAGCGGCGCCGGTCTGGTTTACTCGGACTGGCCGCTGTTCAACGGCAAGCTGATCTCCTCCGGCGGCCGCCTGGCCGACCTCCACTACGCGCACCGCCTGCTGGCGGTGCGGATATGGCGGCGGGAGCGGCGGCCTGTCCTCGTGGCGGCCGTGGCGTTGGCCCTCGTGGCCTACGTCGCCGAGGTGCTGGTCGGCGCCGTCAACGTTTGGCTTGAGTTGCCCACGTCGGCGCGGATTATCCACCTGGCGCTGGCGTCGGCCGTCTGGGCGGCGCTCGTGTTCACCCTCGCCTGGAACTACGCCGAGGCGGGAAGCGCGCTTCCGGAGGCGGCGTAGGTGCTGGGAACGATCGCGGCGCAGCGGGCGCGGGGTCTGCGGGAGGCGGCGTGGGCGTACTTCAGCCTCACCAAGCCGCGCATCATCCTCCTGCTCCTGATCACCACGATACCGGCGATGGTGCTTGCCAAGGGCGGCTGGCCCTCGGTCTGGCTGATGCTGGTCACGGTGGCCGGCGGCGCCATTGTCGCCGGCGGCGCCAACGCCATGAACTGCTATTTCGATCGTGACATCGATGGCCTGATGCTGCGGACGCGCGGCCGGCCTCTGCCGGCGGGGCAGATCGAGCCGGAGAGAGCGGCGGTGTTCGGGATCATCCTTGCCGCCCTCGGCTTCCTGATGCTGGACGCGTTCGTCAACCTTCTGGCCGCCTGCCTGACCCTGGGCGCGTTCGCCTTCTACGTCGTCGTCTACACGCTGCTCCTCAAGCGGACGACGCCCCTGAACATTGTGATCGGCGGAGCCGCCGGGGCGATGCCGCCCGTTGTCGGCTGGGCGGCGGTGACTGGCACCGTGGAAGCGCCGGCGCTTGTCCTGTTCGCGATCGTCATGTTGTGGACGCCGCCCCACTTCTGGGCCCTGGCGCTCAACTACAACAGCGATTACCAGCGGGCGGGCGTCCCGATGCTGCCGGTCGTCCTCGGCCCCGAGGAGACCAGGCGCCAGATCCTGCTCCACACCATCGCTCTAGTGGCCGTCACCCTGATCCTGCCGGCTTCGGGCGCTACGGGCGTCATCTACCTGACGGCGGCCCTCGTCCTCGGCGCGCTCTTCCTCGTCTACGTACTGCGGCTCTGGAGCGGGTCGCCCGGTAAGGCTGCGTCGGCGCTGTTCCGCTACTCCATCGTCTACCTGGCGCTGCTGTTCGTCGCCGTCGCCGTGGACGGACTGGCGGGGATCTGAGTGAATCCCCCGCCGCTTCGCGTTGACTTGGGCTCACGCCGGGCACATCATATCCAGTGTGATCTCCGCCGGGCGGGCCCGGCTCCGCCCTCGTCCAGTTGAAGCGATGAGGAGACGTGTGGGAGCGCAAG
>JAUYGU010000070.1 GCA_030690405.1 Dehalococcoidia bacterium
CAGCTGTGGCTAAAGGCGCACGAGCTGACGCCGGCGCGAACGCGCCGTATCCGCCGGGCGGCGGCCTCGCTGGCCTATCGGCCTCTGGTCAGCATCGTCATGCCTGTCTACAATCCGGACCCGGCCTGGCTGCGCGACGCCATCGAATCCGTGCGCGCTCAGCTGTACGACAATTGGGAGCTGTGCATCGCCGACGACGGCTCTACTCGAGCCGGCGTGCGGGAGCTGTTGGAGCAGTACCAGCGGGACGAGCCGCGAACCAAGGTGACCTGCCTCACGAAGAATGTAGGGATCGCCGCGGCCTCCAACGCTGCCCTGGCCCTGGCCACGGGCGAGTTCGTGGGCCTGTTGGACCACGACGACGAGCTCAAGCCCGATGCCCTGTTCGAGGTCGCGAAGCTGCTCAACGAGCGGCGGGACCTGGACTACGTCTACAGCGATGAGGACAAGCTAGAGACGGACGGGCGCCTCGTGGAGCCCTTCTTCAAGCCGGACTGGTCGCCGGACCTCCTGATGTCTGTGAACTACGTGACGCACTTCAGCGTATTCCGCAAGGAGATAATCGATAAGGTGGGCGGGTTTCGGCCGGGATACGATGGCAGCCAGGACTATGATCTCGTCCTGCGGACCGCGGAGATCACCGACAGAATCGCCCACATAGCGAAGCCGCTGTATACGTGGCGGAAGATCCCGGGGTCGGCGGCGTCGTCGGTCGAGGCGAAGAGCTTCGCCTTCCGCGCCGGCAAGAAGGCGCTGAAGGACGCCCTGTCCCGGCGTGGAATCAAGGGAGAGGTCCTGAACGGACTGGCAAAGGGTCGCTACAGGGTGAAATACGACATCACCGGAAATCCGAAGGTGGCGATAATCATCCCCACCCGCGACCGCGTAGACATGCTCCGCCGTTGCGTCGACTCTATCAAGAAGAAGTCGTCGTACGGGAACTACGAGATCATCATCGTGGATAACAACAGCCAGGAGGCGGAAACCCTCGATTACCTGTCCTCCTTCAGCGGCAGGGTCATCAAGTATCCCCACGAATTCAGCTTCGCCAAGATCGTGAACCTGGGGGCTCGGGAAGCGGACTGCGATGCGCTTCTGTTCCTCAACAACGACACCGAGATAATAACGCCCGACTGGATTGAAGCGATGCTCGAGCACGGCCAGCGGCCGGATGTGGCAGCGGTTGGGGCCCGCCTCCTGTACCCCGACGGCCGCGTGCAGCACGAGGGGGTGATGATGGGACTCGGCGGCGGCTCCGCCGGGAACGTCGACCACGGAGGTTACTTCGCCCTAGGCGAAACGCCGCACAACTCTACCGCGGTTACCGCCGCCTGCATGCTCACCAGACCCTCCGTCTTCCGGGAGCTGGGCGGCTTCGACGAACGGCTGCGAGTAGCGTTCAACGACGTGGACTTTTGCCTGAGGGCCCGCGAGAAAGGCTACTTCATCGTGTACACTCCCTACGCCACCCTCTACCACTACGAGAGCGCCACCCGCGGACGGCTCCACCCGCAAGAGGACGAAAGGTTCTTTCGAAACCGCTGGGGAGATCCGGGAGAATACCGCGATCCTTACTACAACCCGAACCTTGATCTGCGATACCCCTTCACGATACGGGTGTAGGCGGGTTCCTCCGGCGGCGGTTCGACGGGCGGGCCTTCTTCCTCCGATGCCACAGGGCCTCCCCTGCCAGCATCCCTGAGACCGCCGCCAGCGCCAGCACGGTGAGGATCAACCCGTTTCGGAAGGAGGCGGGCTCGTAGGAGAACTCTACCCGGTGGCGTCCCTCTTCCACGAACACGCCGCGCAGGATGTAATCCGTCCGGTATATCTTCACCGGCTCGCCGTCCACTGAGGCCTGCCAGCCGGGGTAGTAGAGCTCCGGAATGATCAGTAGCGACGGCCGGGAGGCATTTACCTCATAGCCAAGGCTGTCCGGCTCATACTCGACGACCTTGATCTTCTCGCTGCCGACGGCGGTCCTCTCGCCGTCCGTACCTCCGAACCAATCCGGCGGCGGCTCTTCAACGAACGCCTCTTCGTCCGGGTCGAACCCTGCCCGCATCCTCTCCAGGACGGCATCGGATTCGGGCAGAAACGTCACATCAGGGGCGAGGAATGCCGGGCGGAAATCGAGGTTCTCGTATATCCGCAGCTCGCCCGGCCGGAAGTAGACGAGCTCGTACGTCTGCTGGAGCCCGGGGTACATCTCAAACAGGTCGATCCGGTCGGGCACGGTCACGAACCGTATACCCAGCAGGTCGATCAGGGGCGAGGAGAAGTTCGTCGTGCGGCTGCTCGGGGCCAGCGAAGTGCGGCTGGAGAAGGCGCCCTCAGAAAAGCTATAGATGAGCGTGCGCTGCCGCTCGTCGTGGAGAGCATGGTTGAACGAGCTGTTGAGGCCGTAGTAGAGCTGCGGGCCCGTCGGCGCCTTGAACGAGGTATGGAAGGGCGCCATCCGCTCGTACGGCTTCTGCGTGTTTTCCAGGAAGCGTATGGCCGGCGTCTCGGGGTAGAAGTATTCGTCGGCGATCGTCGGGTTCTGGCGGTAGGCGAATACCAGCAGGTCGAAAGCGGTAAGCGCGACCAGCAGAGATGCGAAGACCGGCAGAGGCAGCGGCCGCCGCAGGTGGAGCAGCACCACGACGGCGAGAGCCAGCGCGATGGCCAGCCCGAAGGCCATAGTTGCCAGGCGGAAGGTTTGGAACTCCATCGCCGGGAAGCCGTCGATGAAGTTCGAGACGAAGTCCCGCCTTTGCGCGATTTCCACTGCCAGGTAGCTGAGCAGTCCCGCCATCACGACAGCGGTGGCCGCGGCTGTTAGCGTCAGCGCCGTGCGCTGCGCCATGTTCGGCCGGAACTGCCACAGCTCGTCGAAGCCGAACCCGGCTACCGCAGCGCCGGCGAACCCGAGCACGGACAGCAGCCTCGTGTTGCGGTTCAGATCGAACACCGGGAAGTGCCCGACGAACTCCAGCGCGGGGCCGATGTCGTAGATGATCAAGATGCAGGACACAGCGAGCGCCGCGAAGAACAGCACGACCACTCGGCGGCGCAGCAGGCCGGCCAGAGCGCCTACCCCCGCCAGGGTCAGCGGCGCCAGCCCGATGTAGCCCCAGCTCTCGTTCAGGTTGGGATGCAGAGAGAAGTCGAAGTTCCTGAACACCTGGTTGCCAAAGAAGTTGGGGAAGAACAGCAGTATCCCGTACTTGAGCTCCAGGCCGACGTTCGCCAGCGACTCGCGGTAGCCTATGTCCACGTAGTCCGTGTACTCCAGGGTCGGCAGCAGGGCGATCCCGGTCACCGCCACGCCGAGCAGGAAGCTGGCCCCGAAGGAGCCACAGGTAACCACTGCTCTCTTCCAGTCCCTGTCGTTAAAGAACAGCTGGGCCACCCTGACGAGGAAGTACAACACTACCGCGTAGAAGAAGTAGCCGGTCACGGAGGGGAACCCGCCCAGCACCATCAGCGCCACAGCCACGGCCAGCAGGGCTACGGTTGAGGGCCGCGGTGCGCGTACCAGGTTCTCGGTCTGCAAGAACAGTAGCGGTGCGAAGGCGCTCACCAGCGTCTGCGGCCACATCAGCCAAGCGATGTTGAAGCCGCAGAACATGAAGGCGAGCCCGCCCAGGACCGAGCCCGCCCAGCTCACGTCCCACTTGCGCAGGAACAGGTACATGAACAGCCCCGCCAGGAACAGCTTGGCAAGGACCAGCAGGGAAAAGCCCATGTCCAGGGGGAGCAGGGTAACGAAGACCAGCGTTAGCGGGTGGAAAAAGGTGTTGTTGAGGGTGGCCGCCAGCGGCCGGCCCTGGGACATCAGCGGCGTCCACAGGGGCAGGTCTCCCTCGCTGACCGCATCCTTGATCTGCTTCAGGCTCGGGATATAGCTATCGACTACGTCGCCGCGCAGGGCGTTCTTCTCCACGAACCCCTCCGGGGCGATGACCGACCACGGCGGGTAGCGGAGAAGGAGGTCGGTGGGCGCGATGATCTCGCCCCGGAGCACGAACGGCCAGAAATATAGGAGGGTAATCACGAGCAGCAGCCCGGCAGCGGCGACGCCGCCAACTCGTCCCCCGGCCAGCCGTTCCCTGGCGGACTGCCAGCCGGAGCGTCGCATCTCGCCCCGGGGGAGCGGCTTCGTGCTCACGGAAGGAGGCGCTCGCTGCTCATCAGTGTTCCTCCGATTGCCTTAACCTGCGGCCCGGCACGGCGAGATTAGCGTCTGCGATTCGGAGGTATCATATCGAACCGGCGCCTTTGCGTCGAAGCAGCGTAACGCTGGCCCCAGTCCCTTGTTGTGCGGGTGGCTGACCACGCAGACTCGGGCTTCGCCGCCTGCAATCCGGCTCTCTAGAAACGCGTCTGGCAATGTCCTGAGGTTTTCTGCGCGCTGGCTCACGTCAATATCCCCGATAGCGGCGGTGCAGAGCCGCTATTGGGGTTGGCCACATGATAATTCCCTCGCCCCGCACCGTCAAAGCGCCGGCCCGCGGCGGGGCTCAATCGGAAAACGCTCGCCCGTTGGCACCAGTTAATGATAAGCTGCGGCCCAGAGTCGGCGGGTCCGATAGATTGACTGGTCACGAACCCAGGGGGTAGCATAGCGCAAACGGCTGGGCGCGTTGCCGCCGGATCACAGGAGGGCACCGTAGAGCCATGAGCACGCTGGTCGTCACGATTCCCGCGTACAACGAGGAGGCGACCATAGGCGAGGTGATCCGAGAGATCCCTCGCCAGATACCTGGTTTCGACCGCGTCTTTGTCCTGGTCATAGACGACGGGTCCCGCGACCGTACCGCGGAGGCCGCTCGCCAGGCGGGGGCGGACTTCATCCTTACGCACAAGCACAACCGCGGCCTCGCCGTGACGTTCCGTGATGGCCTGGACGCTGCCCTCTCCCTGGGGGCGGACGTGATCGCCAACACCGATGCCGATAACCACTACGACCAGACGAGGATCCCTGAACTGGTAGCGCCGGTGCTGGCCGGCGAAGCGGACATAGTCATAGGGTCTCGTCCTCTTGGCGGGCTATCGGAGATGAGCCTCTCCAGGCGCTGGGGGAACCGCATCGCCAACGCGACCTTCCGTTTCCTCTACGGGCTTCCCCAGGATACCGACATCTCCAGCGGCTTCCGCGCCTACTCGCGAGAAGCCGCCCTACGACTCTCCGTGACCTCCAAGTACACCTACACCCATGAGACGTTGATCTCCGCCCTGGACCAGCGCCTCAACATCATCAGCAAGGTGATCCCCGCCAGGGACGTGTCCAGGCCATCCCGACTGATGTCCAACGTACGCTCCCACGTCTTTCGCGCCGGCTCTGTAGCGTTCATGAGCTTCGTGATCCACCGGCTATTCCGCATCCTGGCGCTGGTGTCGACCCTGCTGATCTTGATGGGCGGCGCGTTCTACGCCCGCTTCATCTACTTCTACGCGACGTCCGGCGGCGCGGGACACATCCAGTCGCTGGTCGGTGCGTCGCTCGCCGTCATCCTCGGCGCGCAGCTCCTCGTCGGCAGCTTCTTCGCCGCGTCCCTTGTCAAGAACCGGCAGCTGGTGGAGGAGGTGCTGTACCAGCAGAGGCGTCAGCTGTTCGAAGGGGAGCGGGAGCCGTCTCGCCGGTTGACCGTGGAGCCGCCGGTGGCGATCTCATCGCCCACGAGCGAAGGTTGAGCTCTAGCGGCCGATGCCGATATAAGTGAAGCTGGCCCCCTCGATCTCACGCGGGTCCAGGAAGTTCCTCACGTCCAAGAGAGTGCGCCCCTTGACGCGCCGGGCGAGCTCCGCCCAGGGCAGACGGCTGAACTCGTCCCACTCCGTCATCACCACCAGGGCGTCGCAACCATCGCTCATCCCGACGGCAGAGTCGTGGTATTCGATCGCCAGGTCTGGGCGCTCCCGTCTCGCGCGCCCCTCGGCCCAGGGGTCGTATGAGCGGACCTTGGCACCCCGCCGCAGGAGGAGATCGGCGACGCCCAGCGCCGGCGAGTCCGAGATGTCATCGGTGCCGGCCTTGAAGCTGAGGCCAAGGATGCCGATGGTGGCTCCCTCCATTGAGCCCAGCGCCTTCTCCAACCGCTCCACGATGTGCTCCCGCTGAACGGCGTTGCTGGTCATGGCCGCGGCCAGGAGCGGCAACTCCTCTTGATGATCGCCGGCCAAGGCAAGCAGAGCCGATACGTCTTTCCCCAGGCAGGGCCCACCCCATCCAGGACCGGCCTGGAAGTAGTGCGGCCCAATGCGGTGGTCCAGGCCCACACCTTCAGCGATGTCCGAGATGTCGGCGTCCAGCTCCTCGGCGAGCCGTCCGATCTCGTTGATGAAGGAGAGTTTCGTGGCCAGGAAGGCGTTGGAGGCGTACTTTATGAACTCCGCGTTGACCGGGCGCGTCATGAGCAGGGTAGCGCATCGGCAGGACGCCCGACGGGGAGCGCTCGCTGGCGCATCGAACTCCTGGCGGGCGATAGGCTCGTACAGCTCCCGCAGCACCTCTTGCGCCCGGGGGTCGTCCGCACCGACCACGATGCGGTCCGGATATAGAGTATCGGCTAGAGCGGACCCCTGGCGCAGGAACTCGGGGTTGCTGGCCAGGGCGATCCTTGCCGAGGAGCCGCGTTGTCTGAGCTTGTCGTCCACCAGCCGCTGCACGCCCGCCGTCGTGCCGGGCGGAACGGTGGACTTGATCGCCAGCACCGCGTGCACACCGTCCGGGGTTAACGCCGCCACCTGCTCGCTGACGGCGTGAACGGCGGAAAGGTCGGCGTGGCCATCGGGTGATGGCGGCGTCGGCACGGCGACCATCACGACCTCGCCGGAGGCCGCATCCGGGGTAATGCTGGAATCCACCTTCAGGCGCGCGACCGCGATCAGCCCCTCTAGGCCTGGGTCGGGGAAGGGCAGGCGTCTCTTCCGCAGGGCCTCCACCACGCCCGGACTGCTGTCGACGCAGGACACATCATGGCCCAGGTGGTCCAGCGCCAGGGCTGTGGTCAGTCCTACCCGGCCAGCGCCGATGATGGTTACACGCACGGGTCTCCCCAGGGGCGCGGGCGGTCCCAGAGCATGCGTAGAGTATCATCCCGGGCAGCAAGTACGGTCAAGGGTACGATCTTCGACATGGCGCGGTAGCCTTTCCCATACAACATGAACGCGCCCGCACGGCGAAGGGTTACGGCTCGCTCCTGTGTTCCTCGCCCGAGGGCCGTGTCCTATAATCTACGTGACCCTGGCCGCCGCTCCCTGGCGGCAGGCCCAACGAAAGCCCCGGAGTAGCAGTGTTCAGAAACGAGACGACCACCGGCGAGGCGAGATAGTGCGCGTCCTGTTCGCCTGCAGCGCCAGCCGGGACTACATCCGCAACCGAACGCTCGTGCGCGCTCTACGGCGGCACAACGAAGTGGAGGTGGTGGCGTCGGCGGCCAGGTCCTACCCACGCAGGCTGGCCGTCGTCTTGCCCCGCGTCCTGACAGCCCGCCGCAGGTTCGACGTTTGTTTCGCCGGCTTCCTGGGCCAGCCGCTCGTTCCCGTCCTTCGTATGCGCGGCCTCCGACCCGTCATCCTGGACGCCTTCATCTCCATCTACGACACCCTCTGTCTCGATCGGCGCGCCTTCAGCCCCCGCTCGCCCGTCGGCCGGGCATCCCGCTGGCTGGACACCCTCGCGCTGCGCTGGGCGAGCCTGGTCCTGACGGATACCGCCGCCGCCGCCGAATTCATGGCCCAGGAGTTTGGCATCCCTCTCGCCAAGTTCGTGGCCGTCCCCGTCGGGGCGGATGAATCGTTATTCTATCCCCGGCCGGGCCCCAACGGTCCAGGCATAGACGTGCTCTACGTCTGCACCTACCTCCCCTTGCACGGCGTGCCTGTGGTCGTCGAGGCGGCGAACCTCCTGCGAGACAGGGAGGGCATCCAGTTAACCATCGTCGGCAAAGGCCCCGAGCGGGCCCGTGCGGAGAGCCTGGCCCGCCACTACGGCCTGACCAACTGCCGGTTCGTCGACTGGTTGCCCCTGGAGCAGTTGCCGGAGCGGACGGCGGCCTGCCACATCTACCTGGGGGGTCACTTCAGCAGCGACAACGCCAAGGCGCGGCGAGTCGTCCCCGGCAAGGTCTACCAGGGGCTTGCAATGGCCAGGCCGGTCATCATCGGCGAGTGCGCGGCCAGCGCTGAGTGGTTTCGCCATGGCGAGAGCGCCTATATGGTGCCGATGGGCGATGCCAGGGCTTTGAGCGTCGCCATCGCCGAGCTGAGCGCATCGCCGGAGCTCCGCGACCGCATCGGCCGGGGCGGGCGCTCTCTCTATGAGCAGCAGTTCTCAGAGGCCGCGATAGCCTCTCTCCTGGACCAGTGTATCGGAAGGCTGGCGCGTGCTGAGTGAAGATGTCGCTGCCCTGACGCATCGCTCGCCCGCGACGCTTTCCTTACGAAGCCGGCAGTTCCTCATTATTGGTGCCGCACTGACCGGTATTCTCGCTCTAGGGCTAAGCTTCCGCGCCGGCGCTCTGGACCTGCCCCTGGACCGTGACGAGGGTTCCTACGCTTACATCGGGGCCAACCTCACGTCAGGAATTGTCCCCTACCGCGATGTGATCGAAAACAAGCCGCCTGGTATCTATGTCTTCTATGCCTTCGCCACGATTGGCCCCGACAAGGTCACCAGCGTGCGCCTGGCTACCGACGTGCTGTTTGCAGCATCGATGCTCCTCGTCTTCGCAATCACAGCCCGCACATACGGCAGGACAGCTGGGCTAGTGGCGGCATTGGCGATGGCGGCGCTGGGGAACTACTACCCCCTGGAGGCGGCGCGGGCAAACACCGAGCAGATAATGCTCCCCATACTACTGGTGGCCCTCTGGTCTTTCCAGAAGGGACTTGATAAGGGTTCTCTGCGCTGGCTCGTGCTGAGCGGATTCGCCGGCGGCGCCGCTCTTCTTATGAAGCAGGTCGCTGTTTGGCCGGCCTTGGCACTGCTGGGGTTCCTTGCCCTGCGGGCAATCAACCAGAGAAACTGGCGCCGCTCAACGGCGGAGATAGGGGCGATGGCGGCCGGTATCGTCGTACCGCTCCTGGCCACGGCGATCTATTTTGGCGCTCTGGGTCTACTTGATGACCTATACGATTGGGTTTTTCGCTTGAATTCCCTGCGCATCCGGCAAGATTGGGAGTCCGGACGGGCTCAGCTTGACAACTTCGACCCGATTCTAACCCTCTGGACTTACGTCGCTCTCGGCTCGCTCATCTTGTACCCCTTCCTCCCACGTGGGAAACGCGGCTGGCATCTCCTGATCGTGGCCTGGAGCTTGGCGAACCTGGTTGGGGCTAAGATGGGTTTGCGCGATTTCCCTCATTACTTTGTGCCCGTCCTGCCCGGTATCGCCATTTTGGCCGGAGCATTCATCTCCTCGGTGTCCCACCGGCTGGCCACGCTGATCAGAGGGGGTCCCTGGCTGCGGCCTGCGCTGGCAATCGGGGTGGGGATGGGGCTGTTCGCCTGGCAGGCTGATGACTATGTCGATTTCTACTTCGCGAGCACGCCGACCGAGATGACTATAACGGAGTTTGGGGCGCACGGGGAGCAGATTTTCGCACGTAGCGAGGAGATCGCCTCATACGTTCGTGCCACCACCGAGCCCGAGGACGAGATCCTGGTCTGGGCCGCCGAAGCCCAGATATATTTCCTTTCAGAGAGACGGGCAGCGACCCGCTACCTCACTATAATTTCAGTGTTTGACATTATCCCTGATGGGGTGGCGACCATCCGGGCGGACCTGTTGACCCGGCGGCCCAAGGTCGTCGTCACGTACACGGAGGACTCGCCCCCTTACAGGGGGTCTAGAAGCGGCCTGTACGAGTTGCTGGCGGATGAAGGGTACGTCCAGCGGTTTCAAGCCGGCTGGCTGGCCGTGTACAGGAGGAGCGAGTCGCCCACGCCCTGAGCGGGGCTAGTGGCGGGCCTTGGTGCTTGCGGTATCGATGGCACTTCGCCTCCGGCCCGCTCGCCATGGAGTTCGCTGACGCCCGAAGACGGCCGAGCCGACCTCGATGAGGGAGAGGAAAACGGCGTCCGCCAGCACGACCACGACCCTGACCAGTATGGCCAGCGAGGCGGCCACGGGGCCCCCAACCACGGGAGTCAGGAACCCGGCCAGCACACCCTCTCGGACGCCCAGGCCGGCGGGGGCAAAGAAGGCGACGATCCCGATCACGCCCGCCAAGTTATAGCCTCCCACAAGCAGGGGGAGGTCCCCGGCGTCGATGTCGCCCACGCTCAGCACTATGAGCACGAAGGCGGCGCCCAGCACGAGGTTCGTCAGGGCGTAGCCCCCGGTGAACAGCGCCGAGGCCCTCAGCCCCAGGCCGGGGTCGTCGGCGACCTTCTGCATCTCCTCGGCGGCGCTCCGCCAGCGCTCGGGCATGACTCGGGCCAGGTGCTTCAGCGACCAGGCGACGAGCTGGTCCAGGCGGGATATGGCCACCACCACAAACGCAATCGCGGCCATGAGAAGGGGCACGCCCACGACCGGCCCCGCCGCGGACCAGGCCCACAACCCCAGCCCCAGGGCCACGGCCGAGCCGATCATGAGCGCGAGCTCGTCCACCAGGCTGGTGGCCAGTATGCGTCGCGGTGTTACTGTCGTGTCCGTGTGGACCACCCTCGCGCCGTAGGACCACACCTTTCCCGGCATATAGCGGGCCAGCCAGCTTCGGGCAAAGGCGCGCAAGAGGTTTCCCGTGTCCGGCGTGGCCACGTCGCGGCTCAGGTGACCAACGAGTCTGGTCCACAGAAGCGCCACGCCGAACAGGCCCGGGATCGTCAGCAACAGCCCGCCCACGATGGGCACTATCGAGACGTCCTCGAAAGCGTTGCCCACGGCGTCTAGGTCGCGGAACAGGTAGGCGATGAACGCCCAGGGGGCCACGAGAAGAAGTATCCGCGCGACGGAACTGAGGCCGATCCTCCGCCACAACTGCGCGGGCCGCCCTGCGCCCCCGACCCGCTCGCCCGGCGTCACCGGGTCGGGCTGCCCTTCCGGGTTCATGGGCCGCCGGACGCCATCTCCATGGACGGCGTCACCATCTCCAGATAGCGTTCAGTGATCTCCTCCGGAGTGCCGTCACCTATCAGGCGGCCGCCCTCCAGCAGGAGAACACGTTCGCAGAACTTCCGGTCCAGCTCCATGCTGTGGGACACAAACACGATGGTGATCCCGCGCTGCTTGAACTCGTCCATCTTCGCCAGGCACTTCTCCTGGAATGCGACGTCCCCCACTGCCAAGACCTCATCCACCAGCAGGATCTCAGGGTCGCTGTGGATCGCCACGGAGAAGCCCAGCCGCATGTACATGCCGGAGGAGTAGCGCTTCACCGGGGTGTCTATGAAGTCCCACAGTTCGGCGAACTCTACGATTTCGTCGAACCGCTCGCGTATCTCCTTCCTTGACATCCCCAGGATTATCGCGTTCAGATCGATGTTCTCCCGGCCGGTGAGGTCAGGGTGGAAGCCGGCCCCTAGCTCGATGAGCGGGGACACACTGCCCATCACCCGCACTTCTCCCTCGCTGGGTGCAGTGACGCCAGCTATGAGCTTGAGTACGGTACTCTTGCCGCTGCCATTGCGCCCTATGACCCCGTACGTCTCACCATGGCCTATCGAGAACGTGACGTCTCGCAAAGCGTAGAACGCCTCGGACCAGCCCTCTCCTCGCAGCAGCGCCGGCACAAACTCCCTGAGCGTTCGCCCTTCCGTAAGCTGGAAGCGTTTCGCGACGTTCCTGAACTCTATCTGACCGCCCTCAGATTCGGTCTGCAAAATCAGACTCCATCCTCTTGAAGAGGAAGTACCCTATCAGGAACGTTAGAGCCGCGATCGCCAGGCCCGCGAGGACACGGTCCAGCCCGGGGTTCATCCCGTCTAGAAGTACGCGCCGGTAAGCGTTAATGAACAGCGAGTTCGGGTTGAGGTCGAACACGATTTTGTATTTGTCGGGAACATAGCTCACCGGATAGATCACCGGCGTCAGATAGAACCAGAGGGTCAGCGCCACGCCCACCAAGAAACGCACGTCATGGAAGTAGATGTTCAGCGCCGCCAGGGGGAGGGCGAGACCCAGAGTGAAAACGATGTGGATGAAGAACAGGACCGGCAGCCAGACGACCGTCCACTCCGGAGGATGCCCGAAGTAGACCATCAGGCCGGCAAGGATTAGAAGCCCGAACGCTAGGTCCACTAGTTTGGTGAACACTGCGGCCGTCGGCAGGATCTCCCGCGGGAAATATACCTTGGTGACGAGGCTGCCAGCGTTGACCACGCTGTCCGTCGCGGACACCAGGGCGGTCGAGAAGAAGATCCAGGGCAGGAGGCCCACCAGGATGAACAGCGGGTAAGGCACTTCGGTGCGGACGCGGATGATCATCGAGAAGACGAACGAGAGGATGAGCATCTGGCTCAGGGGGTTCACGAAGGCCCAGGCGTAGCCCAGGATGGACTGCTTGTACTGGCCCCGAAGGTGACGCGACGTCATGTGCCAGAGGAGAGTCCGCCGCTGCCAGAAGTCTGCGAAGGCGGCCCAAAGGTCAAAGACCCCGAAGTGGGGCCTCATTAGGGACTGTCGTCTGGTGACCTGAAGCTGACTCATGACGCGGGGGCGCATTCGCCTCCGATGTTAATAACGCCCTGGACGGGCCTACGTTTCCCAATGTTAGTCGCGAGAGGGGTGGTACGCAACAAAACGGCACGCCGTCATCTCGCACGGGTGCAACGGGCAGCGGTCAGACGCTGGGCAGGGGATCGCCGGTGGGGATGGCGCTCAACACCGAATCGGGCACAAGGTTCAGGTTGCCCCAGAGGAAGCCCATGGCGGTGAAGGTGGCGAGGTCCGGGATATGGCGCTTAACGCCACCCTCCATCACGTAGACCTCAGGGCCGCTGCCCTTGACGAGCGAGCCGTTGGGTGGCAGGACGTGCGGGCAGGGGGGGCCGGACAGGGGGCTGCCGGTGGGGATCCCGTTGAGGAGTGGGGTAGGGATAAGGCGGATGGCATCCGAGCCGTAGCCGCAATCGGTGAGGACGGTAGGGCTGATGACGTGTCGCTTGGCGCCGCCGCCCATGACGTAGACTTCGGGGCCCGTGCCGCGCAGCAGGTTGCCGTCAGCCAGCGCGTCTAGCAGCGGCTCGCCGGTGGGGATGGAGTTGAGGGCGGAGTCCGGGATCAGGTTCACATTCCCCCAAAGGAAGCCCTCGGCCTCGAAGGTGACGGGGTTGGGGATATGACGCTTGAGGCCGTCCCGCATCTCGTAGACCTCAGGGCCGCTGCCCATGACGAGGGAGCCGGAGGGCGGCAGGAGATGCGGGCAGGGCGGACCGGAGAGGGAGCCGCCGGTGGGGATGGTGTTTAGGCGTGCGTTGGGGATAAGGCGGACGGCGTCCCAGCCGTAGCCGCAGTTGGTGAGGACGGTAGGGCTGATGACGTGTCGCTTGGCGCCGCCGCCCATGACGTAGACTTCGGGGCCAGTGCCGCGCAGCAGGTTGCCGTTGGCGAGGGCGTCGAGGAGAGCGTCGCCGGTGGGGATGGTGTTGAGGGCGGAATCGGCGATCAGGTTCACGTTCCCCCAGAGGAAGCCAGACGCCTCTAAGGTAACCGGGTTCGGGATATGACGCTTGAGGCCTCCTCTCATGACGAAGATCGCCGACCCCGTCCCCCTGACCAGCGTCCCGTCAGGCGGCAGGAGATGCGGACAGGGCGGACCGGAGAGGGGGCCGCCGGTGGGGATGGCGTTGAGGGAGGAGGTAGCGATAAGGCGGACGGCGTCCCAGCCGTAGCCGCAGTCGGTAAGGACGGTGGGGTTGATGACGTGGCGCTTGGCGCCGCCCTCCATGACGTAGACTTCCGGGCCGCTCCCCTTAAGCAGGTTGCCGTTGGCGAGGGCATCGAGGAGACCTTGGCCGGTGCGGAGGGACCTCAAGAACGAACTCGCCACGAAGTTCACGTCGCCCCATAGGAAGCCCTGGGCCTCGAAAGTGACCGGGTTCGGGATGTGCCGCTTGAGGCCTCCGCTCATGACGTAGACCTCAGGGCCGCCGCCCCTGACGAGCGTCCCATCGCGGAGCGCCGCGGGCGCCGTTCCCGAGAAGCTGCGGGTGTCCTGATAAGCGCCTATCCGGCCCGTCGAGTCTCTGACCCTGACGCGGAAAGTGTACCTTCCGGCGGCAGCAAAGTAGAGATGGGCCGAAGTCGCTGGCGACCAGGGAGACCAGGCGGGGGCCTTCCGCGAGGTGTAGCCCCGAATGTAGTTGACGTCGCCGTCAGCGGCGATCCTGGTCCACCCCTGGAGATAGTACGAGTATTGCAGCGCGCCCGATCCTCCGCTTCCACGCCAGGCGTAGTCGGCTCTGCCGCTCGACAGCGTCCCTTCCGGAGGCGCAGACGTAATAGACACCGAGGGAGCAGCGGAGCCGGCCAGACGAGCGGCCACGTCGCGCCGAAGTTGAGGCAGCAGGGCGTAGACGTTCCCGCCCGGGCAGGTCGTCTGGAAGACATCGCGATGGCCTGTCAGGTTCAGAAGGTTGCGATGCCACGTTCCATCGTGGAGGAGGAGGTCCGAATCCGCCTGCGGGTTGATTCCGTGCTGCTGGCACTCCCAGGTGAGCACGTCCCTCAGGCGGGATACCATCGCCGCGCTCGGCCCCGTTCCCGAACATTCGCCGGGCGTACAGAAGGTGCCGAGGAGGGCGATGCCGCTGCTTCCGTAGTTGTAAGCGAGGGCGTGGCCGGCGACGACATCCTGGCTGAGCACCTCGCGGCCGCCAGGGCCGTCGTAACCCGGCCCGTCGCGGCCGCGCCGGCCCTCATAGGAGTTGCCAAACTTATCGATCAGGCAGTTGTAGCCTATGTCACCCCAGCCCAGAGTCCGGGCGTGGTAGGTGTAGACGGCCCTCACCTGCGCCTTGGCGTCCTCGACCGTGGCGTAGCCGTTACTGGTCACGGTGTGGTGCACCACAAGTTTCTTGGTGGACACATAAGCGCGAGGCCATATCTCCGTGGTGCCGTCGAAGCGGAGGCGCTCGTCCGCACCCCACTGCTCCCGTCTGAAGGTGATGGGCTTTGGGAACCCCAGCGCCGCCGCCGCGGTCGCCTCCAGTCCTGCATCCGCCTCGGCCGCGGAAGCGACCGGCGCAAACCCGCCGCTGTCGGCCTCTGATGCCCGGTCCAGGACCGGGCCATCGTAGGGATTGAGGACTACCAGCCCCACACGCTCCAGAGTACCCGCCTGGCCGGAGCCCCGAAGTTCACCGAGAAACTGGACGTACCGCGCGCGGTCGGCCCAGATCAGCGACCCGTAGGTGTCGTATTCGGCCAGGGGGCCGGGCTCCATCTCCACCTGGACGGGCTCCCAGCCGCTCCAGACGCGGCCGTCTTGCGATGCTCGCATCCAGAAGGCGGTTGAGGCGCCGTCGAGGTTCGAACCAGACCAGAAGAGCCCCGCATAGTTGAACGGGAAATCGGCCTTGATCGCCGGCGACAGATAGTGGCCCACGTCACGGGCGGCCCCGAGCTGCAGCCCGCTCGCGCCGGAGGTCAAACCGGAGCGGGCGCCTTGTGGCAACTCGGGCGGGCCCATGTGGAACTCCTGGCGGAGCACCTCTCTGCGAGCGGCCGGCTTTGCTGTCAGATCGACGCCCGGCAGTCCGAGCACGCCGTAGGCCACGCCTGCCAGGACGCCCCCGCCCGCCACCTGGAGGAACCGGCGCCGCCCAACGCGTTGCTTCATGATGACCTACGCCGTATCTTACACCGCCCCGGAGGAAAGTAAGCTGATGCCGGTGGCGCGAGGAGTGGCTTCCAAGGCGTAGACTTGGGCCCCGCCCGCAAGAAGGCTGCCCTCGGCGAGCACGGCCAGGAGAGAGTCGCCACTGGGTATGGCGCTCAAGACCGAATCGGGTAGGAGGTTCACGTTCCCCCAGAGGAAACCCATGCCGGCGAAGGTGGCGAGGTCCGGGACGTGGCCCTTGAGGCCGCCCTCCATCACGTAGACCTCAGGGCCGCTGCCTCTAATCAGGGTCCCGTCAGGCGGCAAGACGTGCGGGCAGGGCGGGCCGGAGAGAGGAGCACCGGTGGCGATGGCGTTGAGGGAGACGTTAGGGATGAGGCGCACGGCGTCCCAGCCGTAGGCGCAGTCGGACAACACGGTGGGGTTCATGACGTGGCGCTTGGCGCCGCCCTCCATGACGTAGACTGCCGGGCCCGTGCCGCGCACCAGGTTGCCATCAGCGAGCGCGTCGAGGAGAGCGTCGCCGTTCGGGATGGAGTTGAGGGCGGAGTCGGGGATGTTGTTCACGTTCCCCCAGAGGAGGCCGGAGGCCTCGAAGGTGACGGGGTTGGGGATGTGGCGCTTGAGACCGGCCTGCATCACGTAGACCTCCGGGCCGCTGTCCCTGACGAGGGTGCCGGAAGGAGGCACGAGATGCGGGCAGGGCGGGCCGGAGAGGGGGCTGCCGTTGGGGATAGCATTGAGGGAGGCGTCAGGGATGATGCGGACGGCGTCCCAGCCGTAGCCGCAGCCGGACAGGACGGTGGGGTTGATGACGTGGCGTTTGGCGCCGCTTTGCATGACGTAGACTTCAGGGCCGCTCCCCTTCAGCAGGTTGCCATCGGCGAGGAAGTCGAGGAGCGCGTCACCTGTCGGGATGGAGCTGAGGGCGGAGTTGGGGATAACGTTTACGTTCCCCCAGAGGAAGCCGCTGCGGGCGAAGGTGGCGAGGGACGGGATGTGGCGCTTGAGGCCGCCTTGCATGACGTAGACCTCCGGGCCGGTCCCCCTGACAAGCGTGCCGTCAGGCGGCAGGAGGTGCGGGCAGGGCGGACCGGAGAGGGCGCCGCCGGTTGGAATCCCGTTGAGGCGGAAGTCCGGGATAGTGCGGACGGCGTCCCAGCCGTAGCCGCAGTCGGACAACACGGTGAGGCTGGTGACGTGGCGCTTGGCGCCGCCCTCCATGACGTAGACTGACGGGCCCGTGCCGCGCAGCAGGTTGCCGTTGGCCAGCACATTGAGCAGCGGCTGGCCGGAGGGAAGGGAGCCAAGGACGCTGTCCGGGATCGTCAACACGTCGGACCAATCGAAGCCCAGCGCCTCCAGGGTCGTCGCATTGGGGATGTGGCGCTTGAGGCCGCCCTGGATGACGTATATTGTGCCGGTGGACCCCCTGAGCAGCGTGCCGTCAGGGTAGTTGTAGAGGGTTACTGTCACCCTCGCCGGCGAGCCCGAGGCCCACAACGAGTCCACGGTCAGCGTCGCGGTGTACTTGCCCGGCGCCAATCCCTGCGGGTTCGCCATGATCGTCACGCTGGAGGCCTTCGAACCGAGGTTCGTGCCGAGGGCGATGCCCTGAGCCGCGGGCTTCAGCCAGGACGCGGAGGACGAGATGCGCCAGCTCAGGGGCCCGGTCCCCGTGTTGACGATACCCAGGCTTCCGGGCGTATTCACCACCGGCGGTATCGTCACCAGGCTGATCTGGCCGGTGGAAATGCCGAGCCGCGGAGCGCCGATGACCTGCTCCCGGGTGAGACTGGTGGTGGCGGGATCGGTGTGGGAGGGACTCGGCGTCGCCATGTCCATCGCCGCGCAGTTGTGGCTCAAGGAGCAGGCGTCCCAATTAGCCAGATTGAACGCGGGCTGGGACAGGTTGGGCAGCGTGACGGGCACCGGATCCCACAGCCGCGTTCCTCCTACGACCGGCGGGTTCGCCATACAGCCCAGGACAAGCTCCTGATAGGGGTAGCTGGAACGCGGCTGCGTCACGTCGCAGCGGTAGGAAGCGCGCGGCAGGGGAAGCGCGGGGTTCCGAGGGTGGTTCTTGAAGCTGAAGCCGTTATAGCTCCAGAGAGCGTAGTACCAGTCCTCCACCACCCTCGGGTTGCGGCTGCCCACGATGGGCCGGAACTCCGGCGCCGCGTTCCACTTCTCCGCCAGGATGCGGGCCCCAGCGGCGATGTTGAACGCATAGTGACCGCCGATCGCCGCCTGCTCCGCGCTGGGTACTCCAGAGACGTTCTGCATCCCCGACGTCACCTGCATCAGCCCGTATCCGCAGTCGTGCGATACCAGCACGGGGCCGACCCCTCCGTAGGGGACGGACGGGACCGCCTGCGCCCACGAGCTCTCGATCCAGGCGATCGCCTTCAGCATCGTCGGCGGGATGTAGGGGGCTGTCAGTTGCCCGGACCCGGCAGACCGGCCCCCGGTCTCCAGGCGCGGCAGGGCGAATTCCCCGATATCCGGGACCAGCCGGTTGAGCCCCGCCAGGGCAAAAGTCCGGTTGTAGGTGTTCCGCCAGTCCGCCGATTCGTACGTCTGGAGATTGAACGGCCCGCGGGGGCTGCCGGTGTTGCCGCACAGGTGCGACGCCTGCGCCGGCAGCGGGTCAGCCGCGTACAGGAAGACGGCGATGAGAGCGAGGGCGAGCGTGATAGCCCCCCAGGCGCCTACCCTGTACACGTCCTGCCTCCGGCCGCCATGACAATATTGTATAACGCGCAACAGACCCAAGCCGATAAAACATGGACGCTCAGGGCGCGCGTTTGTGACGAGCGAGCCCGGGAGAAGCGCGCAACTCGTCGCGCGCTCCCTGCAGAGACGAAGGAGCCCCGCGGAGGGGGCTCTTGAACGTACCGGAGTCTAGGCGCGGACCCGAGGAGTGTGCATCGCGCCGTTCGTGATCGGCTCGTCGATGTACAGGTCCCCGTTGCGGATCTTGAGGTTGAACCCGCAGTTGGGGTTCGTGCAGGCCCAAGCCTTGAAGTAGATGGACGCGCCCTGGCTGCCGAAGTCCGAAAGGGGGACGAGGTCGCCCACGTCGCACTTCTGACACTTGGGGAAATTGATCACCATATCCACTTTGCCCCCTCCCGCCTTGAGCTTCTGGACTCGGAGTATAGCAGAGGGGTTTCGCCCCTGACAAGGGCAATTCTGCAAAAACCGAGCAACTTCTCCGACTTTCCGCCCTACGCCACCCCCGCGCCCTTGCGCGCCTCCCAGGCGTCCTGCGCCTTCAGCGCCCGCCGGATGCTCTGACCCAGCGCGAAGCGCAGCGGCTCCGGCGGCAACGGTATCACGCCGCGGTTCACGAAGAACAGCTCCGTGAACTCCGTCTCGCGCTCAAGCACCAGGTCGCGCATGATCTGCCCCGCCATGTTCATCATCGCCACGCCGTGCCCGACGCAGCCCAGCGAGTACGCCGCCCGCTTGTCCTTGCCCAGGTAGCCCATCGCCGGGAAGAAATCGAGCGGCACGGACACCGGCCCGCCCCAGCGATGCTCGATCCCCACGTCGGAGAGCGCGGGGAACGTCCGCCGGAAATCGCGCTCCAGGCGGCGGAACGTGCGCGGGCTGCTGTCGCGGTCCAGCGCCCCGCCAAAGTGGACCAGCGCGTCGGACCCGCCGAACAGGATGCGGTTGTCCGCGGTCAGCCGGTAGTAGTGGATCATGTTCCGCCCGTCCTCGATCCCCTGGCGGGCTGTCCAGCCGATGCGGCCCATCTGCTCTTCCGAGAGCGGCTCCGTGAGGACGATGTAGGTGTAGACGGGGAACTGCTTGTTCCGCAGCTCGGGGAAGCGCCCGGAGAAGGCGTTCGTGGCGAACACCACCTTCTCCGCCTCCACCAGCCCCTGCGGCGTGTCCAGGTGCGGAGTGTGCCGCAGATGCGCCGCCTCCACGGGCGTCCGCTCGTACACCTCCACGCCCTGCTCCAGGGCGACGCGCTTCAGGCCGCGGACGTACTTGGCGGGGTTGATGAGGGCGCACTGCTCCTCCCAGCGCGCTCCCAGGTACGTCGGCGAGTGCACCTCCGCCTGCATCATGTGGGCGTCCAGCCACTTCAGCCCCTCGATGCCCAGCTTCTCCGCCAGCTTGATCTCGTCCTGCAGCCGCTTCGCCTGGGCGGGGTTGAGCGCCACCGTGAGCAGTCCCGGCTTCTCGTAGTCGCAGTCGATGCTGTGGGCGTCGACCATCTGGCCGATGTGGTCGACGGCGCGGTGGGCGAAGTCGTGCGCCTGCTTCGCCTTCTCCTTGCCGAAGCGCAGGTTCGTGATCGAAAGGGTGAAACCCATGAGCGTCATCGCGAAGCCGGCGTTGCGGCCGCTGGCGCCGTAGCCGACGACCTTATCCTCCAGCACCGCCACCCGCAGCGACGGTTCGGCCCGCTTCAGGTAGTACGCCGTCGAGAGGCCGCAGAAGCCCCCGCCCACGATGGCGACATCGACCTTGGTGGAGCCGCTGAGCGGCGGGCTCTCCTCGTAAGGGGACGAACCGAGCCAGTACGATTTCTCTTCGTAGTCGGCCATGGGGCGCTTCCGTTTCTGGAGGCGGGGCGCGCCTCCGCTAGTCGCCGTCCGATGAGCGGCCGCCGTGCTTCAGCAGCCAGTACTCCAGGCTGTCCGCCAGGGCCAGCCAGGACGCCTCGATTATGTCCGTTGACGAGCCCACCGTGGTCCAGATGCGCTCCCCGTCCGTGGACTCGATCAGCACGCGCACGTCAGCACCCGTGCCGGCCGCCGAGTCAATAATCCGCACCTTGTAGTCGACAAGCTTGATCACGCCGATGCTGGGGTAATGCTGGATGAGCGCCTTCCGCACAGCGGCGTCCAGGGCGTTCACCGGGCCGTTCCCCTCGGCGGCGGTGTGGTACACCTGGTCGCCCACGCTGATCTTCACCATCGCCTCGGACAGCATCTCGCGGCCGCTGCCGCCGGGCCTGTGGTGGCGCCGCTCCACGACCATGAAGTCGACAAGCTCAAAGGGCAACTCGTACCCCGGCCGGCTCCGGCGCACCAGCAGCTCGAACGACGCCTCCGCCCCCTCGTACTGGTAGCCGCGGCTCTCCATCAGCTTCACCTGCTCCAGCAGCCGCCGCGCCTCGTCCCCCTCCAGGGGGATGTCGATCCCCTGCTCCTGCATCTTCGCCAGGATGTTCCGCCGCCCCGCCAGCTCCGAGACCAGGATGCGGGTGTCGTTCCCCACCACGACCGGGTCGAC
>JAUYGU010000078.1 GCA_030690405.1 Dehalococcoidia bacterium
GCTCCCCTCTCCGAACTAAACGTGCGCTGGCGTCAGAGCAGCCGGAGCTGTTCCGCCTCCGCTGACGTAGTCTCCTCCGCATCGCTGTCATCCCGGCCCGCCGGCGGCGTGACGGCTGACGGCTCAGGGCCTGCGGACTCCTCATCCGCGGGCGAGGGCTCTGGGCTCGCGCCGTTGTCTGACGGCGTCCCCGGGGCCGCCGATGCGAACAGCGGCAGCTCGACGAACTCCGTCAGGTCGGAGGGCTCCCGCTCTGGCATCGCCCAGGGCGCCGGCGCCGGCTCGGACTCGAACTCCTCCGGGGCCAGGTCGTCCGGCCGGAGGGCTGCCTCCACCTCCTCCTCCGCGTGTCGCACCCCGGCGAAGAGGCCCTCCAGCGAGTCCTCGCTGGCCTCGACCCGCTCCGTCAGGCTGCGGGCCAGGGACAGCAGCAGGTCTTCGCCCTCGTCGCCGTGGGCGGCCAGCCCCTCCTCCACCAGCTCGCCCTCCACGGCCAGGGAGCTCTGGAGCTTCTTCGCCACCAGCGCCAGGGCCTGGGCCTGGAGGGTGCCGCAGTAGGCGAAGTAGACCACCTGCACCGGCAGGCGCTGGCCGATGCGCCAGGAGCGGCGGCTGGCCTGGCGCATCGTGTAGACGCTGTACTCCACCTCGTACCAGAAAATGGTTGGGAAGTCGACCAGATCCAGCCCGGTCTGGACGAGGCGAGGGTGGACGAGGAGCACGTCCAGCCCCTGCTTCACTCTGTGGGCCAGCCACTCCTCGCGCCGGTCGGCGGGGACGGTGTCCGACTTGAGGGTCGCCACGCGGAGGCCGGCCCCGCTCAGGACCGACTCCAGCCGGGGCGAGATGTCTCGGCTGGCGGTGTGGGTGATGTAGACCAGCACCCGCCTGCCCTCTAGCCGTTCCTTCTGCACCAACTCTAGGAGTGCTTGCTCCTTGGGGTAGAGGCGGTCCTCGGGCAGGGGTGGGACGGCGGCGATGACCTCATCGGTGCGGGGGTCGAGGACCGTCTCGCCCTTGGTACAGGCGTCGGGGTAGGCGAGGAGGCTCTGGAGGTAGGCGCCCAGCAGTCGCTTCGACCCCTGGGCCAGGGCCTGCACCACCGCCGCGTGGAGGTTCCCCGCCAGTCGGTGATAGTACGCCGACTGCGACGCCTCTTGCTCGCCCTCTCCGCCCTCCATGCCGACCAGCCGCACCTCCTCCCGGTACTCCGGCAGGCCCGCCGCCACGTCGGCCAGGCGTAGGAAGGCGGTGTTGCCGATGAGGTGGAAGAGGACGGCGGGGGAGACACCGGGCTTCTCCACCACCCGCGTGCGATAGCCCCGTCGCCGGCTGACCCGCCCGTCCTCATAGGCCTCGTCGTCACCTCCCTTGCGGGTGATCCGCTCGACGATGCCGTAGCGGGCGACCCAGCGCTGCTCGTCCCGGTAGGCGAACTCCTCCCGCACGGCGGGGGAGAACCGCCAGAGCAGGTAGAAGAGGGTTGAGGCGTAGCCGCCCATGAGGGTGCCGGTGAGGGTGAGGGTACGGCGGCAGGCCTCTGCCAGCGTTCCCGCCGCCAGCCCTTGGGCCGAGCCCCTGGCCTTGTACTCATGCTGTTCGTCGACCACGAGGAGGTCGAAGAAGCCGGGCATGTGCCGGGCCACGTAGTCGGCCAGAGGGAACCGTCGAGGCCCGGAGCGGTCGGCCTGCCAGAGGGGGCCGCTGCACTCCTGGCAGCAACGCTTCTTGCGGGCCAGCTCCTCCCGCTCCAGCGGGAGCCCCTCGTCGTCCATGATCGGGGCGAAGCAGGCCGGGCAGCAGAGGCGACGCACAGGCTCGCCGTCCTCGCTGCGAAGGAGATGACCGCCGTCGTCGATCGCGCGTCGTTCCACTACGGCAGGCGACCAGCGGTACGACAGCTTGGCCCGCTCCCGCGACAGTATGACGAAGAGGGGCCGGCCTCCAAGCAGGTGTAGCCGCTCCAGCTCACTGATGGTGCGGACGATGGCGGCCCCGGCACCGGGCACGGTGGCCAGCACCTCCCGCTGCCACTTGCGCACGAGGTGGGGCGGGCAGAGGACGAGCACCCGCTGGAACCCGGCCAGGTAGGCGGCCGCCGCGGCGATGGTGGTCTTGCCGGTCCCCATCTCACCCACCAGGTTGGTGCCCCGATGGCGCTGGAGGGAGAGGGCCACGGCGCGGATGGCGTCGCCCTGGGCGCCCAGCGGCCGACGGCGGAGCCGCCGCAGGTCGAAGCCCCAGTCGTTGCGGTTGCGGGCCGAGTACAGCGGCGGGTAGGTGCGCAGGACGGCCTGAGTTATCGCGTCCTGGTACGTTTCAATGAACTGGGAGAGGTTCATGCGGAGGCGCTCCGAATCATGGTTGCTTCGTCCTTTCTCAACTTCGGCCGGCATGGCGCTTGACCAGTGGGCTGCGCGGCTTGTACCAGAGCGACAACCCGCTCGTGACGCACCGGGCTGTGGCAAGATTGGTTTAGGAAGCGCGATGCCTAGGTTTGCCCTTGCAAGCTCGAAATGTAATACCGACCTCAAGCCGGTCGAAGGTGTGCTGAACCTGTGGTTCACCCTCGAGATAACAGGGCCACGGGACGGCTTGACATATCCCTTACTCGTAGACCTCATAGACCCGACTGGTGTCGCTAGGCGAGTCCCTGAGACATTCAACATCCCCTTCACCACGGGACGGTGGCTGCTCGATGTAAAGGCCGAGGTCGAGAACGTCAGGCCAGGTAACTATGCTTTGAGGCTCACGATCGGAGGCGAGCAGCTGGACATTCCATTCAGCGTGGCGGGTGGGCCGACCATAAAGCGGATGGTGGTCAAGGCGAAGGTAGTAGATACCGGCGAGCTCCTTGCCCTGGTTCTGACCCCGGGCGGCCTCTACGGCGACGTCGGAATGCTGTCCTTCCCGGATGTGCTCGGTCCCGAGCCGCTCTCGGAGCTAGAGATAGCACATCGATTCGTTGAACTCTACGCCGGGCATGATGAGGGCAGGGTACTTAAGGATTGTAGGAAAGGTGACCCCTTCCCTGACGTTGTATCCATCGATGGCGCCTCAGGCATGCCAGTGACGCTAGAGCTGACTCAACTGGCATACGAAGGCTGGCAGACCACGCAATCACACGCCAGGAGGCTCAAGAGAGAGATCGAGTTGCTGCTGGCCTCCCACCGACCCGCGTTTCGCGACCGTGCGATGATCATCTACTTCAACCGCGAGAACGGAAGGCCTCTCCTTCCCAATCCGCAATCGAACCGCGGCCAGGCCTTCCTGACCGAGCTAGATGCAGCGCTTTCCGGAGCAGGGTTTTGGGAAGTGCATGATACTCCGCCGGACGACTCGGGTAAGTCTCTCCGTTTGGAAAGACTGAATGCAAGCGCGACCCTGTCTGCCTTTCACCGCTACGTCTCCAAACTGGAACTTGGGCCCAACATCTCAACGGACCCGAGGTTAACATCCCCCGACGATCCACTGGTCCTCTTGCACAGCGAGAGGGTAATCAAAGGGGGCGAATTCTCACGCTTGGTTAAGCGGGCCGTCGACAGGAAGCTGAAGAAGGGGACGGCCTACACCGCAGACATCCTCTTGATTCATAATGCCGTTGACCCTCACGTCCTGACGGCCGCTGAGGACGACGACGTCATCGACTTGGCAAGGCAGGCGGTTGCCGAAACTGAAGTCGCCGAAAGGTTCAGTGAGGTCTGGCTCATCGACATTTGGGAGAAGTCGATTTTCAAGCTGGACGACGCCCACTAGGGTCGCCTAGGCCGCCCGTATCGCTCGGCATGGCCCGGAACGGAGGCGATGCAGTTGACGGCGCCTCGAACTAGGCGCGCCGTCAGTGCTCAATCACCTCGAACCGGCCCGTGCGCATGTCCAGAGCGACCACCGAGGTGCGCAGGACCTCCCGCTCAACCTCCACCTCGGGGTCGCCCGACTCCACCGGGACCATCTCCTTGTAGGTGCGGCCCTTCACCAGGATGCGCCCGGACGGGCGCCCGTCTGGGCGGCGGCCGTCGGCCTCCAGGAGGATGTTGTTCAGGAAGCCTGCGGCGATGAGCACCGCCAGGTGGCCGCGGCGCAGGGGCATGAGGGGCCGCACCGGTCGCTCCTCGGCCGGCCAGAGCCGCTCGGCCAGGGCGGGGCTCGCCCAGAGGCCGGACTGCCGCGCCTGCTGGGCCGCCACCTCCGGGTCGAAGAACTGGGAGGCGAAGAGCACCGGCGCCGCCGGCAGAGCGGGCAGGTCGTACAGCGGCTCCGCCGAGCCCGGCGGCGGCAGCTCCGGCAGGGGCTCCGCGGCCCAGGCCTCGATCTGCTCCCTCCACTGGCCCTCCCCCACCGCGCCGTCCCGCTTCACCGCCAGCAGCACGACCTGGCCGAAGCCGGCGAACTCCGGGTCGGGGAAGCGGTAGCAGGCGAGCCGCGTGTAGTGGCCGGCGAGGTAGCGAGCCGACAGTGCCAGCCGTTTCTGCGGCACGATGAAGACGAGGAGCCCGCCGGGGCACAGGGCGCGGGTCAAGCCGGCCAGGAAGGCGTGCTCCAGCCGCTTCGCCTCGTCGTCGTGGTCGTAGGGCGGGTTGAGCCAGAGGCAGGAGAAGGCCCCGTGGGCCAGCCGCACGGCGAAGGCGCTGGCGCAGAGGGCGTGGTCCAGGACGGCCTGGGCTTCCTCGTAGCGGTCGCGGGCGAGCTCGATGCCGTAGGTCTCCCCGCCCACCGCATCGGCGAGCTGGCGCAGGGCGGCGCCCGTGCCGCAGCAGGGGTCGAGCAGGCGCACGGCCTGTCGGGTCGTTGGGCGGGCGGGCCGGATCAGGGCCGCGACGCGTTTCACCACCGACGGCGGGGTCGGGTAGTACCCGGCCTTGGCGACGGCTTCGAGCCGACTCATATGTTTTTGCTCCTTGGATTAACTTGAACGTAAATCCGGCGATGCCCTTCGCCTGTGGTGTGGTTCATGACAGTCACTCCTTTCTGAACATGAAGAAAGGACGCCGCCAAGATTGGAGGCGCCCTCTTGGGCATTGGACCGACGGTCCGGGGTGTTGAGTGCTAGGTGTACTCTACGTTTCGCCTGCGGTTCGTTGCTGACGTCCTCCCAAGTCGGTTCCGCCGAGATGCGATTTCTTGGTCAGGTATCAAGGAAATCCCATTCGTCCCCGAGTATCCACCGCAGAGCAGAGAGCTTGCCGTTCCACATGCCCCACTCGAAGTCGTCCTTCACCGGCCTAATCTCTCCGGGAGGGTAACTCGCCCTCACTCTTTCAGCGGCCTCCGTGGCGAGCTGAACGGTGCCCGGTGGGGTCTCTTGGTCTTCTCCTGCCTCGACTCGCGCCATGAATACTAAGTGCCGCTCATGCCATACACGGTCGAAGAACTCCTGCTCAGCAGCTAGAATCTCGGCCTGAGTACGCACCCCTCCAACCATGAAGCGCTCCAAGAACTCGCGTTTGTCGCGGGTCAGGCGGTTGAGTTGCGGACGTTCCCAGTACTTGATCCTGAAGGGTGGACGATTGTTCAGCTCGTAGTCACGTAAGTAGTCTTTGGCCGGGTTCGAGAGGAAGTTAGATGCTATTACGAGGGCGGTGTGCGGACGCTCGGCACTAGCCCAGGAGAGCAGTCCTTGCAGCTTCTCTGGAGGAACTCCTCGCTGCTGATGCTTGCAGTCGACGAACCATGTCTCTAGATGCTTGCTCCCATCAATGTCCATTCGTTCCCATTGGGCGACGATGTCGCGACCGCCGTCTGCTGGGCTTGAATCGAGGCCAGTGCCCTTACGCCAGTCAACGTTAGCGAAGCCTAGTTCGTGCAGGAGCTCAAAGCAAAACTCCTCGAAATCGGTCGCGTCTAGGCCGTCCAGTTCGAGGTGCCTCACTTCGTCGGCAATTATACGCCCTGGGTCAGACTCGCAGACGCGGCTCTAGGTTCCGCGTCAGGCGGCCTCCGCCAGGTCTTCCTCGGCCGGCACCGACAGCGCGCGACGTCGCACCGCATCGCTGATGTCGTCCTGTAGCGACAACGGGTCGGGCCGGCAGCGGTAGGCGTGAACGCCGACCGATTCCAGCGCGTCGACCTCGCCCGCATTCAGGCCCCGCTCCCAGAGCCAGGCCGCCCAGGAGGGGTGCAGGGGCATATCCAGCCGGCGGTTGAGGAAGCGGTAGTGGAGGGCCGGCGCCTCGTCCTCGCTGCGGGCGAGGAGCAGGAAGTCGCGCCGGTCGCAGACGTAGGCCGCCAACTCCGGCACCAGCAGGCCGTGGTAGGCGGCGCCGGAGGGCAGGCGGGCGGAGTAGAAGCGCCACGTGCCACACGCCTCGGCGGCCAGCCAGCAGGGCGAGCCGCCGCCCAGCTCGTCTTCGCTGAGGTAGGCGGTCTCGCCCTTGACCAGGCGGGCCCAGTGGGCGCGCACGCTCTGCTGGTTTCCCAGCAGCGAGAGGAACCAGACCTGGCCCCCGTCTTGGGCGCAAGCGTCCACGGTGGCCGTGAAGCCTGCGGCACGAATGGTAACCAGTTGCATGAGGTAGCTCCTTTCCAGGAATAGGGAAGGCGCCCATCGATGTCGGTGAGCGCCCTTTTCTCTGCGGGCCGTCGTTATGGGGGTCTGCGGAAGCCTAGCTCGCGTTCTGAATAGCAGGAGCCCCTGTGGCTCGAACCTCGGGGCTCATCTGGTCCTGGCGGTGCAGGAGCGGCGGGTGCTCAGGCTCCGTGTCCTTCGGTCATGTCTTTTGCTGCTGTGGTCACCCCCTCAGATCTGCGGCACCGGACTCAGGACGCCGGATGCGAACGAGGCCCGGCTCGTCAACTTTGATCTTCACTGACCGGATGCCTTCAGCGGCAGCACCCCCTCGCGAGCGAGGACGGCGCCGTAGGCCGCAGCCGCCCGAACGCCTTCAGCGGTCAAGGTGGGGTACTCAGCCAGGATTTCCTGCTCCGACATCCCGGCTGCCAGACAGTCGAGGATGCCGCTCACCATAATTCGCGTGCCCTTGATGCAAGCCTGGCCGTGGCAGATTTCGGGGTCGATGCTGATCAGGTCGAGCGCGCTCATCGTCCCTCTCCTCCTACCGCAGCGGGTACCCGCATCTGGGGATGACCGCCCGCGCGGTCACGTGACCTCGGGAGCGCCGGTGCGTCCGGCCGGTTGTCCCTTCGGGCCTTGCCCTCTTCGATCCGCTGGATTTCCCGTTCGATATCGTTCATGTCGGCCTCCGGTCTCACGTGGCGTGCTACCCGAGAGGCACTCTCTCGGAGCGTCACTCCACGAGAGGCACGCCGGCTCGCTCTGCGGCGACGCGAAGGGCATCGTCCTGGGTTGCCAGCGGCAGCCCCTCCCGCATCGCCAGCTCCAGGTAGGCCGCGTCGTAGGCGCTCAGCCCGTGCACGCGGGCCAGGTCGAGGACCGGGCCCAGCGCCTGATCTAGCGTCAGGTCGCTCCACTCGATGGGGAGATCTGCGAGAACTCCGTAGACCTGGGCCACGTCCGCCGCGGTGAAGCGCCCCCGCCGGTCCGCGACGAGCAGGCCGTTGGCTACTTCCAGCATCCAGACGGCCGGCACGAGCGCCGGGTCGTCTTCCAGACGGCGGAGCACCCGGTGGGCGTAGGCGTTCCGCTCGTCGCGGAACGACCAGGCCAGGGCAACCGAGGCATCGAGAACGAACGGCATCAGTGACGCCGCCCTTCCTCAATAAGCTCGCGGATGGTGAGGTCGCCGAGGGTGTGGCCCTGGCGGAACGCCTCTATCGCCTCGATGGCTTCCCGGACGCTTCGCCGTCGACCACCGACAGGCACCAGCCGCGCCACCGGCCGCCCGTGGCGGGTGATGGTGATACTCTCGCCCCGCGCCACCTCGTCCAGGAGCCGGGGGAGATGAGTCTTGGCCTCGTAGACTCCGATCTGCTTCATGGCGCACCTCGATTCTGGTCTATGCTAGTCTAAAACATTATACGGTACGTGGTCGGCGTCCGACAACTGCCCGTCGCGCCGTCAGAAGACGCCCTGCTCCTTAAGGCTGACGAACCGCCCGTCCCCGATGATCACGTGGTCCAGGAGGTCGATGCTGAGGAGCTGGGCGGCCTGGGCAGCGTCCTTGGTGAGCTTCACGTCCTCCGGAGAAGCCGATGGGTCACCGCTGGGGTGATTGTGGACCAGGATGACGTTGGGGGCGTTGGCCACGATGGCGTCGCGGAACAGCTCCGCCATGCGCGCCACCGCCGTGTTGACGCTGCCCTGGTAGACCAGGACCACGTCCAGCACCCGGTTGCGCGTATCCAGGAGGATGACACGCAGCTGCTCCTGGGCCAGCGGCTCCATCTCCGGAGCCAGCAGGTCGGCGATGTCCTGGGGACAGCGCACCTGCCGACCGTTCGGCCCACCGCGGTCCGCGGAGCGATAGCTCGGCCGTAGCTCGGACAGGAGGCGCAGGTTCTCGCGCACGAGCTGGAGAACGGCTGCGTCCTCGGGCGCCAGGAAGGTGATCTGGCCGTCCGAGTTATGCCGCTTGGGAGCCATGGGGCATCTCCGGGTGTCCGTCATCGCGCTCGTAGAGGGTCAGGCGCTGGCCGCCGTCGCCGTTGGGCCCGAAGGCCAGCACCGCGTAGGCGCGCCAGCCCGGGATGGGGCACTGGGGCTCCGGAACCTGCACCACGTATCGAGGCCCGGCGCGGGTGTAAATCAACCGCACCAGGCGTTCGCCAGCAATAGCCATGGCTATGCGGCTCGCCGCTGGCCACTCCGCCTGACGGCAGGATGGCCGTTGCGGCGGTTCAGCTGCTCGGCGAGGGAGCGAACGGCATCGGCGAGTTGCTGTTCGTCGAGCGCGTCGAGAGGCTGGCCGTACCGTTTCTGCACCCAGGAGTGAGCCTTCGCCTCGCCCACGCTGAGTCGACCCGAAAGCTCCAGCACCTTTCGGCGCATGGCCTCCAGCCTTTCTGGGGAGGCTGGCGCCGCTGGTTTCGGCGATGCCGTGTCGAGAGTGTTGCGGCGGTCGTACAGGCTGTTGCCGAACTGGTCGCCGAAGTGGCGCAGCGCCCGCTTGAGGGCGTCGGTCACCGCTCCCTTGTACGCTACCTCGTGCGCTTCCGGCGTCTCGCCCGCGACGAAGGCGCAGCCGACATCGCTCCGGGCGGGACAGCCGCGAACGGTGACCCGCACGGCGGCCGTGTACATCCCGACCGCCAGCGGCGTGTCCGTTGCGGGGTCGGCCAGGCTCATCGGCTGGTAGCTCACCTCACCGACCAGCTCCGCGCCCCAGCCGTCGTGGCCGAAGATGCGGTTGGCCTGGTTGATGGCGGCCCAGCCCTCGATGTACTGAAGCAGGCGGCCGTCGCGGGCACCCCGCTCCGAGACCAGGCCCGGGTCCAGGGGCTCCGCCAGGAGGCCGAGCACCCGCCGGGGAAGCCTGTCGGCGCGGGCGTTGCTTGCCCGCCTGCCAGGCATCAGGCGGCCCGCCGCCCGGCTGTTTCGTCGAACGTTTGCCATCGTGTCTCCTTCCTCTTCAGTGCGATTTCAAGGCAGCGCTGGAACGCCTCCCTGCCATCCGGCGAGCGTCCCAGGTCGTTCAGGTCGTGGACGCCGGGCGGAAGCTCCACGGGTATCGCCCGGGACCCCAGCGCCAACATCAGAGTTGCGGTGGCCCGGCGACCGGCCTCGTCGCTGTCCAGCGCCAGATACACGCGGCGGAAGCGCATGAGGGCGCGCTCCGTCGGCCGCGAGACGTGGGTGCCGAGCAGCGCCACCGCCGGCAGGCTCCACTGAAGGGCCGTCAGCCAGTCGAAGGGGCCTTCGGTGACCACGACTTGTTCGCCGCGTACCTGGCCAAGTCCAAGCAGGGGCGTGGGCAGACGCAGGTTCAGGTAGCGGGGGCCGCCTAGCCCCAGGGTGCGTCCGGTCAGCCACGTCGCTTTGCCGCCGTCTAGGTCGGGGACGACGATGCGGCCCAGCATGGTGTCCTCGTCCCCGGCGAGGAGCCCCACACGTCGGGCGGCCGCCAGGCTGAGTCCCCACCGGCGTAGCTGGTCGGCGAGGCCACCGCACGCGAAGCCCAGGCGAAACCGGCGGGCCGTCTGGCGTTCTATCCAGCGATCGGCCAGGTAGGCCATGGCCCGCTCGCTCTGCCAGAGGGCATCGTGGTAGAAGCAAGCCGCGGCGTCGATGACGCCGGCCTCGGCCTCGGTCATGGGTTCAGTCTGGCGGCGGCTCGTCAGCCTGATGACGTTTGCCGAGGCGTCGTTGCGTGCCCGCCGCCCTTGAGGGTGGCCGGCCAGCATCGCCGCCGCCTCCTTGAAGCCGACGCCGTGCAGCCGACCGACGAAGTCGATGACGTCGCCGCCGGCACCGCAGCCGAAGCAGAAGTAGCTCTCGTTGCGGGGATACACCACCAGGCTGGGGTGTCCGTCCCGGTGGAACGGGCAGCATCCCAGCAGCCGCTGGCCGTTGGGTTGCAGCTCCACTCCGGCGCGGGCCACCACCTCCTCGATGGGGTTCGTCTGTCGGATGGAGGTCACGTCGTACATGGGAGTCTCCTATGCGACGCGACGCTCGATCAGCTCGCCGGGGATGCCGCGCAGGAACCGCGAGGGCGTGGCTGAGAGGGCTTGGCCGTGGCCGGGCCTGCGGGTGGCGTAGGTGAGGTAGAGCCGGTCCACCGCTCTGGTGGCCGCCACGTAGCACAGCCTGAGCTCCTCCTCCAGAGGGCCACCCTCGCCTTCCAGCCCGTCCAGGGCGCGGGCGTGGGGAAGCAGTCCCTCCTCCAGTCCGGCCACGAACACGACCGGCCACTCCAGCCCCTTAGCGGCGTGGATGGTGGAGAGGGCCAGGCCAGCGGGGTCGGAGCCCGTATCCAGGTCCATGGCGAGGCTGACTTCGTCCAGGAACTCGCGAAGGTCCTGGGCCTCCGACCGCTCGGCCAGGGCGTGGAAGGCCTCCAGGTTGGCCAGGCGTTTCTCGCCGTCCTCCTGGGCGCGCAGCCAGGCCCGGTAGCCGCTGATCTCGAGCACTGCATCGATAAGAAGCCCAGGCGGCCCCTCGGCCATGGCCGTGAGAATCCGCACCAACTCCAGGAACTCGACCAGAGCCTGGCTGGCGCGTTCGCCCTTCAGGCCGCAGGGGAACTCGTCCGCGAGATGGGCCAGGGTGAGCTCCTCGCCGCCGCGGATGCGTCGCTCCAGGGCGGCCAGCCGTCGGGGCGGCGTGTTCACGATCCTGCCCAGCGCCGCCACGTCCTGAGGGTTGTGCAGCAGCCGCAGGTAGGCGAACAGGTCGCGGATCTCCCTGCGGGCCAGGAAGTCGCTGTTGCCGCGGACGCTGTAAGGCAGGCCCGCCTCCAGGCAGGCCAACTCCAGCTCCCGCGCCTGGGCGTTGGTCCGGTAGAGCACGGCGCAGTCGCCCGGAGAGCGAACGGCGCCCTCGGCCTGCAGACGCCGCACCTCGGCGACGATGAAGGCGGCCTCGGACTGGGGGTCGTCGGCGACGCGCAAGACGACGCTGACGCCGGGCGGGTTCGCCGTCCAGAGGTTGCGCGCTCCGTAACGGAGGGCGGCGCTCAGGGCGTTGGCCACCGCCAGGATCACCTGGGTGCTGCGGTAGTTCTGCTCCAGGGTGATGACCCGCCCGTCCGGGTAGTCCCGCTGGAACTCGAGCAGGTAGCGGATGTCGCTCCCCCGCCAGGAGAAGAGGTTCTGGAGGGGGTCACCCACGACGCACAGGTTGCCGCGCCCGGCGGCCAGCAGGGCCAGCAGCCGGTGCTGGGCATGGTTCACGTCCTGGTACTCGTCTACGAGGATGTAGCGGTAGAGGTCGCGCTGGCATTCGGCCACATCGGGGCTCTCCTCCAGCAGCCGGACGGCGAACAGGAGGAAGTCGTCGAAATCGAGAGCGTTGCGACGGCGCAGCACCTCCTGATAGGCCTCGTACACGACGCCCAACTCCGGGTCACGCTCTCTCACGTCGCCTGGCCAGAGAAGCCGGTCCTTGGCCCGGCTGATGGAGTCCAGCAAGGCCCGTCGTGGCTGGCTCTTAGGGTCGAGGCCCAGGCCCTGAAGGGCCTGGGTGAGTGCGGCCCTGCGGTCCTCCTCGTCGGCGTACACCGACAGGTGGTCGGGGTCGAAGCCGAAGTGCCCTCCCCACTGGCGCAGCATGCCCAGGGCGAAGGCGTGGAAGGTGCCCGCCCAGACCTCGCGGGCCGACTCGTCCAGCACCGAGGCCAGGCGGCGCTTGAGCTCGCGGCCGGCCTTGTTGGTGAAGGTGACGGCCAGCACCGCCGAGGGCTCGGCCAGCCCCTTGTCGATGATGTAGGCGGCGCGGGCGGCGATGACCGCCGTCTTGCCGGAGCCGGGGCCGGCCACCACCAGAACGGCCCCTTCGGTGGCGGTCACGGCCTCCCGCTGCTCCGGATTGAGCTTGGACAGGTCGAGCAAGGCTAGCCTCCTGCCTCCGCCAGAGGCGGCCAGACGGCCGCCCGTCCGGGCGGATCAGCCTCAGGCTGAAGCTCCCGGCAGCGAAGCCAGAAGCAAGCGTCCTCCAGTTCCAGCAGCGCCTCTGGGCCTGGGTCACAGGGCAGGTGCCGACGGAGCACATCCGACGGCCAGTCGCCTGGCTCCCAGTAGTGGCGGTGTAGCTCCTCTTCAGTGGCGCAGCGCCGCAGCTCGGCGACGAGGGCGTCGACGGCGGGTGCCGCGGCGTCACGCCAGTCGCCCGACCACCGCTCGTAGGCCTCGTAGCTCCGCTGCCAGACGGAGCGGGTGTATTCCCTGAACCGGTCTTCTTTGGACACGTTGGTCCCTCCTTCCTCGAAAGGCTGCGAATCTGGCTGGGCCTACCTGCTGGCAGGCACAGAACTCCCTCCAAGCGGACGCACGGATTCTGGGGCCGCCCGCGGGCGGCCCCAGGGAAAGTATTCGCGGGGTGCTTTGAGGGAGCTAGTTGAGCGGACGCGCGCCCTTGAGAGCGGCGGGGGAGAAGCGCCGGCCGGCAGGCCAGCGCGGTAGCCCGACGGCGGAGACGACCTCCAGCCGGTCGTCGGTCGTGGGCACGAGGACGGCTCCCCTGCCGAAGGCGGGGGCGTAGTGGACGGCCTCTTCGAGGCCGAGGCGGCGGCAGGCCTGGAGCCAGCAGCCGTAAACCTGTCGCGCGAGCGGCTCCGGTATGCCGGTCAGGTCCAGCGGCTCCAGGAGGGCGATGGCCTCTTTGGGTTGCCGACGGAAAACGCGTCGGGCCTGGCGCAGAGCCTCCTCGGCGCGAGCGGTCTTGACGGCCCACGCCTGTCGGCGTATCTTCTCGACCGACGAGGTTATCGCGGGACTGCTGGGGTCGATCTTCCGGAGAGAACCCAACAGCCCGAGGGCCTCGTCAAACTTTTCCTCTCGCGCCAGCGTTTCGGCCCGGGCGATGTCGTCCCGCAGCCGGGCCTCCCGCTGACGCTCGTCCGCCTCGCGGCGCGCCGCTTCCTCGCGGGTTCGCTCCTCGGCGAGCAGGCGCGCCACGTCCTCGCGTCCGGCGAGCTCCGCCGCCTCCGCATTGACGGCGGCGAGTCGGTTGCGGGCCGCTGTCGCCACCGCCGCGGCCGCCGTCGCTATCTCCTCCGCCCTCGCCCGGCAGTCCGGAGCGAAGCCCTGCTTCGATAGCTCTGATGCCCGCCGGGCCACCACTTCCACTTCACCGGCTGCCCGCTCCAGTCGTACCGAGCCGTCTTCCAGACGCCGGTACCGGGCCAGTGCCTCCTCCGCCTCCTGGCGGGCGTGGGCGTCGGCAGCCGCGAGCTCCCGCAGCTCTTCGGCGGCCCGGCTCGCGGCCTCGGCCAGAGCGTCGAGGTCCGGCGCCTCGATCGGCTGGACCACGACCGGCACGAGCGCCCGTTCGTTGCTGGGCTGCTCGGCTGGGGCGACCAGATCAGCGAACCGGCCGAGCTCCTCAAGACTCTTGAGCACGATGGGTTGAGTCATCGCTGTTCCTCCTTGTTGGGCTATGACGCTTGGTCGTCTTGGATCCGTTGGAAGGGCACGGCACTACGCCCCTGTCCATCCTCCCGGTCCTCCGAATCGGACCGCAGCTCCACAATGGGGGCGCTGGCCCGCACGCGTGGAACCTCTAGGTCCAATGGGACGGTCAGCACCGGCTTGCCCACCACGTCCTCAAGAGCGCGGCTCAACTGGTGGCGCAGGGCCGCCAGGAGTTCGTCCTCGCTCACCTGCCGGCCGTTGATCGACAGCGCCAGGTGGACGACGTAGCGCCGGTTGCCGTTGGGCATCTCGAAGGCCTGGAGCAGCCCGTTGAGCTGGCGGCCCTCGTAGACGACCCGCTGGACGACGACGAGCAGCCTCGGCGGCAGCTCGGCGCCTAGAGCCCTAGCGTACGTCCGGGTGGCTCGCGCCACCTCCCGCCGCAGGCGCCGGGCCTGACGACGCCGGACATCGACGATGACGGTAGGGCCGGGCCGTCGCAGTCGTCTCACTGCCGCCCGCCAGCAAGTCGTCCCGCCTACGACGCAGGTATGTACTACGCGGGCGGGCACCCGCCAGACCGAGCGCAGCAGGCGGCTCCAGGTGGTCTTTCTCCTTCTCACGATGTGCCTCCTCTCAGGCTTGTTAGAACGGCGAGACTTTGAACAGAACCGCCGCCACAATGACGACGGCGCTCAGCGCGGAGACGGCTCGGACGAGCCCTTGCGACTCGCGACCGCTCCGCCTTCGGATGTTTCTCCGCGGCATGCAGGTTCCTCCTTTCAGGGATACTGAAATGCGAGAAGCCCCGCAGGGCGAACCCTGTTGGGCTTCTCTGAAATTGGCTCGTCCCGCACTGCAGCGGGGCTTCATCCTGCTAAGTGCCTAGGTTACCGGGTCGTCCTTCCTGTCATGCGTTCATTTGGCGGCGGCTGTCTGCTCGTCTTTGGAGTATCATGGCCATGAGGGTGCCGATGAGTGTTGCGCTGGAGCTAGTCTCGCGTCTCAGTGAGAGTCGAGAAGCCTTCCTTAGACAGGCTCTACAGGTGCCCAATGGGCTGGTCACTAACCGGCCGAGATCACATGAATGGTCGGTGCTGGAGATCGTGGCGCACATGAGCGATGTGGACTCGCATTACCTCAAGCAAGCAGTCGCCATGAGGGATGGGCGAGACCATCTATTCATCTACTTCGACGATACTCGGTGGAAGTCCGAGCATCCGGCAATTCTGGATACACCTTGGGATGAAGTGCTGCTCCGGATCAGGCAGTCTCATGCACGCGTGCTCGTCACTCTAAGTCAGTTGACGGATAGCGAACTGGCGCGACCAGGGAGACATCCCCGGGGTATCCCCTACACCGTCCGGGATGTCTTCCTTCGTTACCCGCGTCATGACCAGAATCACACAGAGCAGATACGCACCACGTTGAAGCGCCTGGGTGGTTGACCCCGTGGCAGCGAATGCCGACCCTGAAGGCACCGAGCGTGCGGGCGGAATCCGGGAAGGCGACCTGTCCCTTGCTTGTAATCCTGGTCTTGGTCACTTCCGCTGTCTAGTCGAGTAAGGATTTGCTCTCTCCCTAATTGCCCACAGGATAAATACGGCAGACAGGGACGGACAGGGACAGGCCATTCGCTCGGGGCAATCCATAAGTGGATGGCGGTATACTGGCGTCAGTTGAGATCGCTGACTGAGACAGCCCATGTTCAAAGAACTTGAAGAGGTCATCCGAAGCGAGATGGAGCGCACACAGGTCCCTGGCCTAGCCATCGCGTTGGTTAAGGGACAGGAGATCGTCTGGTCACAGGGATATGGATACGCGGACATCAAGACCAAGTCGCCAGTGACGTCCGCCACCGTGTTCAGAATTCAGTCGGCAACCAAACCCGTCGTCGCTACTGCGCTTATGCAGTGGTACGAGCGCGACCGCTTCAAGCTTGACGATCCTGTGAACCAGCACACGGGAGCAATCCGGGTCCACAGCGAGTGGGAGAAGACAACGCCGGTCACGATTCGGCACCTTCTTACCCACACGGCTGGGTTTCCGCCTGCGGCGAGCGTCGCGGCGTTTATAGGGCAGAGTGAACTGCCGACGCTTGAGGAGTACGTGGCCGCAGTGGCCAGGACCACACAGCCCCCCGGCAGAGGAATTGTTTACACCGACATCAGCTACGCGGTCATCGGGTACCTCGTGGGTCGCTTCGCCGGGCAGCCTTACGATGTTTACCTCCGGGAGAACGTCCTCAAGCCGCTAGGGATGGAGTCCAGCGGCATTGCTCATCCTCCCCAAGGCACAGTCGCCACGGGCTACTTCCTTAGCCGTGTTGACGGTGAGCATCACGAGGTTTCCGTTCCCTTACTGGTGTGCAAGCCGGGTAGCCCTGCTGGAGCGCTGCTCTCCACAGTCGATGATCTTGGACGTTTCCTCGTCGCCCATCTCAACATCGGCGTCTACGAGGGCCGCCGGATACTCCGAGAGGAGACCGTAGCGGAGATGCATGGGCTGCACGCCCGGGCCGGCCGCTCTCAGAGCGGGATCGGGCTTGGCTTCATGGTTTACGACGTTGACGGCCGGCGGCAGGTATGCCACGGCGGGGGCGCTCCAGGTTGGGCTGCCCTCATAGCAGCTTATCCGGAGGAAAAGGTCGGCGTAGCCATCTTGACCAACATGGACGGTGCTTTCTACACATTGCCCATGGTCGCCGATGTCGCGCTGAACGGCCTCCTCGGTCAATTGCGGCGGCACGACATGTCTCGGCTGAAGCGCTGGCCTGTACCTGACGACTGGAACCGGGTGGCTGGAAGGTATTCCCTGCGCTACCAGGACGCTATTGTGGCCATCGAAGGGGATCTCCTCACCGTGGAGGTTGGCGGTATGAAGTCCTACATGGAGCACCAGCACGACGGCCTATTCCGGGCCCACGACGGCTTCTTTGGCGGCTGCCAGATCACGTTCGAATACGGGTCTGATGGCGAAGCGACACGGTTCTATGGGGGCAACTATCCCTTTTGGTTCGAACGCCAGGAAGATGCCGGGGCAGCGACACAACTGGCGGTCGATGAGGAAGGAGATCCGGTTGGCTGCTGGCATGGCACCTGCAGCTCCCTGCTCGGTCCGATGCCGCTCACTCTCCGAATTGGCGATGTCGGGACGGCCACGGTCACAGCCCCCACGGTTCAAGATGCGGCCGTCCAGCAGTTCCGTGTTGACCGAGGGAGCGTCTCCGGTCACTTCGATATCTCGCTCCGTGGCTTCGGCGAATTTCGAGTATTCCTCCGGTTGAGCGCCCGTGGCGGAAAGCTACAGGGCCAGGCTTACGCTCGCGGTGCTATCGGTGAATACCCGATGCCCACGGAACTCACCCGAGAATCATGAGGCTTCTCGGCTACAAGGCCAAGTACCCTGGGTAGCAGGGGTGAGCTGCCGTTCTCGCGATGGTGGTGATGGCACGATTCAGGCACTAAAGCATTTCCCTCAGGCACTCCTCGATGGCGGTCCCGCTCTCAATACAGCAACCTTCCAGCGCCTCACTCAAGACGAAGTGCGAGAGGGCTTCGAGGCTATCGGACGGGACCATCGAACGGGCCGTCTCCGGGAGGTAATAGCCGACTACGAACCGCTAGTCGAGAAATACGGCGATGGTACGTTCTTTGTTGCCTATCCTTAGTTTTGGGGTTCAACCTCCGCAGGTCGGGTACTCGATTCCGGGCAGGCCCGCCAGCAGCGGAATCTTGGCTGCCTCCCTGGCCCGTTTTCGTTCTCCGTAGCTTCGGCCAGCGGCCGAGTTCGGTATTCGCGACTCAGGCGTCGTGGACGCAGGATGAGCGGCTCGATGGTCATCACTCGAACCCCGGCAGGGCCGTCTGCCTGGGAGCGCCTTCATATCTGCCGGTGGCCACGGCGGCGGCCAGTCGCTCCCGCTCTTGTCTCGCCCGCCGCGCGTCCCGCTCCTGGAAATAGCGGCAGCGGCCTGCTTCCATCGCCGGCCGGATCTCCCGGAGGTACGCCTCGACCTCCTCATCGGGTGCCATATCCTCGTGGAAGGCCATCTGCCAGGCGAGGCGCAGCCGGTCGCGCGTGTAGCGTCCCAGCCGTCCGTACACGCCCTCCTCGAACCACACGTCCATCAGCACGCCGAGCAACCCCTCTTCATCGGCCCAGCACTCCGGCTGTAGCTGCCGCGCCGAGTACATCTCCAGCGTGCTCATTAGTTGCCCCACGGCGTTCTCCGCCGACCACACCTCCCAGACCTCCCGCCACAGGGCCGGAGCCGATTTCGTGAAGGCGTACCTGCTTGTGTCGAAGATGCGGCTCGGTCCCTTGGGCCGTTTGAGCTCGTCAGGCCGGTAGCGCCACTGCGTGCCGTCCTCAAATCGCACCTCCTTCCAATCGCCACCCCGTTCGGGAGACGACAGGGCGCCCCCGATGTACAAGCCGATCCGGCCGGTCCCTTTGACCTCGACAAGGTTGTAAAGCCCGCAGAACCGCAAGTCATCGTCGCGGCTCATAGCAGCCGCTTCTGTCCGGTTACGTCCATTCGGCGGCAGTCGCGGCAGCGCCAGCCGCCTTTCGACCAATCAACCTCCCACCCGGCTCGGCGGATCTCCCCGACGAAGTCATAGCTGTTGGCGCGACGGAACTCGACGCCGCAGCCGGGGCAGAGCACCCAGTGACAGTGGTTTATCCGTCCGGCGGCTGGATCAGCCGTGGCGGTCATGGCAAGCGCTCACCCGCCGCTCCCGTCTGCTAACTCGTCTTCGCGCAGGTGGTCGAGGTCGCACTCGCTGTCGCAGGCGTGCGTCCCTTCGTGGCCGAGCGACCGCACGCACCCGTGGATGCCCAGCGAAGCGTCGCAGGTCGGGTACTCGACGAACACCCACGCCTTGACGTAGGCGCCCGCCTCGCCCCTGCTCACCTCAGGGTTGTCGGTATCTATCTCGACGTAGCCCTCGCGCCGGTGCTCCTGGACTGCCGCGTCGATGAACCAGGAGTCGGCCGGCACTACCGCCGGCTTGCCAGGCTCCCCTGTCGCGGCGGCGATGCCCTCGCGCATGTGCTCGATGCGCTGCCGCTCCTGCTCCTGCAGGGCTTCCAGCGCCGCCTCGAAGATGGAGAACTCCGACGGCGCCACGTAGACGCGGCGCTCGATGTCGGTGAGCTCCATCCACTCCTCTGCGACCTTGATGAGGTGCTCGCTTTTCGCGATCTGCTCCTCGAACAGCTGGATGCTATGCCTCATCCCTTCCGGGGTCGGCGTGATGTCAACCGTTTCCATGCTTCTTCCTCCTGAGTAGAATTTGCGGTCCATTCCGGACGGCGGTTGGGGTTCCATCTCATCGGTGTCTCCCGGTCGGGTCCTGGCACTGATCGAGGGGCGTGGGATGGAAGTAGAGATCGCGCTCGATCATCAGGCCCATCGGACCCCGGATCTCGGTCAAGTCGGAGAGGCGCCAGTAGCCGTACTCTTTCTCGTGACCAAACACCGCCCCCCAGAACATCACGTCTACGCGATCCCTGGCGCGCGGGTCGCTGAGCGGCACCTCGGAGCCGTCCTCGAGTTCCGCGCTGGCCTCGGCCGCGTACCAGGTCCAGTTGGACCAGGGCGTGAAGTACTTGACTCGGGCGACGTTGTCGCCGCTCTTGATGGGAGGCAACGTCCGCTCGAGTTCCTTAGTCAGCAGCGTCGGCGTCGGCACGTTCCGCCTCCTCTTCCAGCCGGCGGATCCCGGCCAGCTCGTCTTCCTCCTGGGCCAGCTCAGCCAACCGGGTCTGGATGGCAGGGGTCTGGAGCCACGCCTCGATAGCGTCGCTGTCGAATTGCCATTCGTCCCAGTGCTCTGTGGCCACGAATCGCTCCTTGAACGATTGATGGAGAGCTGCCGCCTTCGAGCGCGGCGTCCACATCGAGCGCAGCGCTGCCAGCACGAACTCCGCTGATTCGTCGAAGTAGTCGGCCAGGATGGCGAGTGCGAGGTCCGCGGGCCCACTGCCGGCGTAGCCCCACTCGAAGCCGTCCGGCGAGTGGTAGGAGACGTGGGTGAGCGGGCGGCGATCCCCTAGCCGGTGTCCTGAGCCTGTCGAAGGGTTGGATTCGCTGGTTAGCCCGCGGCCGGCTGGCCCGTCGCCGACAACGTTCTGGACGACTACGGACGCCTCGCCGCGCGTCATGGTGTCGCGGTCGAAGACCCGCGTTCCGCTGTAAACCTTCATCCGAGATCCTCCATGAGGGCGGCGATCCCGTCGATATCGTCCCCAAGGAGCTGATGGAGGACTGCCGACTTCGCGGCCCGGTCGGAATCGATCGTGCTGTTGTGCTCCGTGCCGAACACCCGGCAGCCCTCGCCGGCAAAGCGGCGGCGGGCCGCCTCGAAAGGGACGCCCGGGACATCGTGGAGCGCGTAAAGGTCCCACGGCTCACCGCAGACCGGACAGAAAATGTCCATTCGCTCTACCTTTCTGCTTCGTCCTTGGACTCAAGAGAATTGCCGCCAGGCAGGCGGCACTCGTGATCGCGGCGATACGGAGCGGTGCTGGCCGCCGCGGGCCGCTCCTCTGTCGCGTGACTTTCGGCGACATGCTTTTCCTCCTTCGAGTGCGTCTGGGAAATGACGAAAGCCCCGCCGGGGATTCCCGATGGGGCTCTCACCTCCTGACAGCGGACGGGGGTGCGCTAGCCCGCTGGTCAGGACTGTTCGTCTGCGACGCTCGCGCATTACGGATCCCGTGAGATCGTTCTACGTGGCGCGCGTGTTAGCCGGCTTCTGGACCGGACTCGTATCTGTCGTCTCTACCCTATGGCGACCTCCTCTTCTCTAACTACATTGTCTCGGTCTGGCTGCAACGTCGGCTGTTCGTCTTCGGTTCGTTCGCGCCTCCCTTCTCTATGACTTCCGACTTGCCTTGCCCTGTTCAGCACCTGTCGTGGAGAGCGAGCTCGTTTCCCTTGCGGGTTGATCCATCCAGGTTCTCGGACGGGCCATCCTGTCGGTTCTTCCGTTGGCGGTACCGACGAAAACGCACTTCTTACGGGTTCAAGCCTAGCCGACGCCAGTCCAATTTCAGTCCAATATTTCGGTCGATTTAGTCCAATCGGGGGCGATTTAGTCCAATTTCTATGGTGGACGGGGCCGGCGGGAGGTTCCAGGAGACATACCGCCGCCGGGGCGACTCCTCAAGTTTTCTGAGGCCCGGCGAAGCGGGCCGGATAGGGCTCAGGAAGGAGTTGGACTAGAATTGGACCGAAATTGGACTGGGCATAATATACCTTTTACGTTGTAGGAGTTAGTGAAACAGTTTGATGAGGAGAAGAAGTATGGGGGAAGAAGACAGGGAAACTTACGTGCTTCGAGCGAGTACTGGTGAAGCTCGAGAGGATGGCTCAGTCACACTCTCGTGGTCAGCCCCACGCGTTCTTCTCTGGCGATGACTACCCCGTGTATCGAGTTCCACCGCTTGCATGCTGCACGTTCGTCTCGTGGCTCCTACGTGAGGTGGGTGAAGTACGCGGCGTAGCGTGCGTTATCCTCTCGGCTCCGCTACTCTCTTGCGTCGTACCGTGTCTGGGCTCACCCCAGCGTGAGTTCGGGGAAGTAGGTGGCGTAGTATCCCCTGTCCCTCGTCAGCAGCTGGTCGGCCTGAACCAGGGCGTGCGCTCCGATGATGAAGTCGGCGACCACGTGCTGTCGAGGCTGGATGCCGGCTCCGCACGTGTCATAGCGGACCTCCTGCGTGGCTCCGCACTGGGGACACGTGAGCGCGGGACGGCGACGGATGTACTCGCTCCAGGCTCTACCCGCCCGATACAGGGCTCCGGCCTTGCACGGCTGCAGTCGAAGGCCGGTGTCGGCGAGGAAGCGGTCGAGGTGCTCCTGGTCGGGGAAGTGAACCGCCAGCTCCTTGTAGACCGGTCGCTGATGACGACGGCGCCTGGCCGCAGATCCTCGGCCAGGTCGCGCTCCGAGGTATCGCCGTGGGGAGCGTCGGGGATCAGCATGTCGAGCAGAATGTTGGTATCGACGGCAGCGCCTATCGAGCCCGCATCTGGTCCAGGAGCTCGTCGGGATCACATCCCGCCAGCGGCTTCAGGTAGCCTCGGTGCTTCTTGAAGGGGGAGACGAGTATGCGCTTCTGGAGGCGAACCCCTTGGCGGTCCTCCACGAACTCTATCTCATCTCCAGGCCTCAGGCCCAGGCGCTCCCGTACGTCCCTGGGTATCGTGATCTGCCCCTTCGCAGTCAGCTTTGCCCTTGCCATGTCGCGTTTTTCGATATCGCCTGAACGGTTCGCTCCCTCCCGCTCATTGTAGGTGGTTCCCTCTCTCGCCTGGATACCCTGGCCCCGACGATTTGGTGAGCCGAGGTGTAGTGAGGGCTTCTCCCCTGGCTAGCCCCTCTTGCTCATCTACTGACCCCTAGGTGCTGACAGGGTGAATCTGGCAGACAGGGATGGAGATGGGGCTGGCTTGGCGGCGGCGTCACTCCAGCCAGTTCTCGACGGCCAGACCGGGGACCTTCTCGAAGTGGCGGACGTTCCCCGTGACGACGGCGAGGTCGCGATCCAGAGCGATTGAGGCTATGCGCAGGTCGGCGTCGCCGATCGGGGTTCCCCGGCGCTCCAGCTCGGCCCTCACCTCGCCGTAGCGACGGGCGGCGGAGGCGTCGAAGGGAAGGACGGGCAGGTTGGGCAGCAACGTCTCGTCCAGCCGCTCCAGCAGGGCAGCAGTGCGCTCCTTCAGCCGGTGCGCGCCGTAGACGAGCTCTCCCAGGGTGATGCTGGAGGTGAACTGCTGCTCCGGCGGCACCGAGGCCAGCTTGGTGATCAGGGCTGTCGAGGGAGCGCGGCGGAGGAGGTTGCTAAGGACGTCCGTGTCCAGGAGGTACATCAGGCCTCGAGGGACACGGGCCGGCCGGTATCCCTGGCGCGTTCGGAATAGATGTCGGCGACCAGGGCGTCCAGCTCCTGGTCATCGACTTCGCGCCAGGCACCGACGATGGCCAGAGCGCCCTGCGGTCGCGCCGAGGTAGCGCGCCCCTGTTCCAGCCGCTCCAGGTCGTCCACGCTGACCAGGGCGGCCAGGGGCTTGCCCCGGCGCTCGATGACGTAGTGCTCGCCGCCGTAGGCGACCTGCGCCATGAGGTCTGAGAGGTGTGCCTTGGCCTGTGCTGCGCTGATTCTCTTGGTCATGCCTGTACCTCGCGGGTCCGACGAATTGGTCATCATGACCTATTCTATCATGAGGCGACGACTGGTGCATCGGTGCATGAGCCAACTGCGTACGGGGTTGACTGCCAGACCTCGCACGCTCGCTGATGGCCGCCGTCTCCCTAATTGCTGACAGGATGGATCCGGCAGACAGGGAGGGAGAGTGAAGTTGCGTGCCGCCACCACGCTGTTCATGCGCTTCTCCTGGCGCGGGCCTTGACCTGCTCCAGGTTGTTCCAGCTCGCAGCGTCCACGGGGATCCAGTCGTTGAAGGCGAGCCCGTCCGGCTCACTGGCAGTGTTGACGACGGCGATGAAGCGCATCTCCCCGAAGTCGTCGTCTTTCCAGTGGACGGGGTAAGTCCAGCGACACTTGGGATCGCGCGAGGGCGCCGAGGCGAAGACCTCGATCAGCCGGCCCAGGAATGCTGGATCGCCCTGCGCGAAGTCAGCCAGGACGGCGTTGAAGTAGGGGTCGGGCTGATCAAGCGTGTGTGGATCTCTTGGCCGTCCCTTGAGAACGGAGGCCAGGGTAGCCACGGCCTCGTCCCAGTTGACCACATGGCCGATGAACTCGGGACCACTGGCCACGCTCAGAAGGTTTATCTGCTGTCGCTTTCGCCGGGCCTTTTCTTGGGGGAGGTCGATCCGCCAAACCGCCTGCGCCGTGAGATTGGCGGCGACGATTTCGATGTTGTCGTTAAGCACGAACTCCGGCCAGGGCACTTCCTCGACTACGATCTGAAGCTCGTCGACGGTGTAGAAGTAGTGGGGAAAGCGGTCGGTGGGAAAGAGCGTCCGTTGCGTCGGGAAGCCCGCGCCCTCGAGGATGTCGTTTGCCTCTGCGCTGGGGCAGTCGAGGGCATCAAGGACCCGCAGCAGACGGGGCAGCGTGGGGTTGCGGGTTCCGTCCTCCCAGCGCCTGATGGTGTCGGCAGGCACGCCGGAAAGCGCCGCCAACTGCGCGCGCGTCACGCCCGACCGTTCCCTAGCGGCACGAAGAATCCCGCGCCAGCGCGAGGTCGCGTTCGCCATGGCAAGAGTATATCGCTGAGCGAATGCAAGAACTCTAGTCGCATGGTGGCACAACTGTGCCAGAACCTGCGTTGACATGGAACTCGCGATGCTGGGAGAATGGCCCGCACAAGGCGGGCCGCGTGTTAAACGAGGGGGTGCGCCATGCGACGGCGATTTCTGGCAGTCCTGCTTCTTACCGCAAGCGCGATCCTTCTTGCTGGTTTCTTCGGATGGACTCACCTGCCGAAGTCCCAAGCCGCTCACGGCACATTCGTTCTTCCTTTTGACCCGGGAGAGTCGTTCTTCGTCTGTCGGGGATACCAGTCACCGCCCGGGACCTCACACGCGGGTGTGTACGCTCTGGACCTTGCTGTTCTGGGTTCCACCTGCAATGTCGGTGATGGCACATCTGCAGGTGAGAATGTGCGTGCACCAGTCTCGGGTACCGTGGCGAAGCCAAGTGCCCCAACGCTCGGCGAAGTTTGCATCGATACGGGGGATGGCATCTGGATCCGGTTGGTACACGTAGTCTCCAGTCTCGCGGAGGGCACTCCGATAACCAGAGATACAAAAATCGGAGAAATCGCGGAACCTTATGACAAAGGTAACGCGGGAATTTCGCATCTTCATATAGAAGCCTATTCAGGAACCCCCTTCCCGGGCTCTCCGTGTTTAGATAAGGATGAGGATGGGGATGGCAAATTCGATCGCTCGATCCCGCTTGACATCTCGCACGGCACTGCGATGAATGGATGCGACCTCCATGAGAAGTCGGGGAGCAACCAGTGGCAGGGGAGCGTACTAGAACGCATCAGCGCCTCCGAAGCAAAGCTAGATGGCGTGCCGTGTCAGGGCGGCGGCAATGATCGTGACAACGACGGCGTACCCGACGCCGATGACGACTGCCCAGACGACCCGGGCCCTCCAAGCAACAATGGCTGCCCAATAATCAACCAGCCACCCACCGCCGACGCCGGCGGTCCCTACGTCACGAACGAGGGAACGAACGTCGCGCTCGACGGTACTGGTTCCACCGACCCTGACGGCGACCCGCTAACGTACGCCTGGGACCTCGACAACGATGGACAGTTCGATGACTCGACGAGCGCCACGCCCACGTTCACGACGGTAGGCCAGGACGGCGTCTTCCCCGTCAGGCTGCGCGTCGGTGATGGCGAAGAGACTGATACCGACTCCACCACAGTGACGGTGAACAACGTTGCGCCAAGCGTCAGCTTATCTTCCGACGCGCCCGTCGACGAGGGGTCGTCCCTCACGGTGAGCGGCACCGTGAGGGACCCGGGCTGGCTCGATCCGCTCTCAGCCACCATCGACTGGGGCGACGGCACGCCGGTTGAGCCCACTGGCGGTGTCTTGGAGAACGTCAGGCCTGACGCGACCCTCAACTTCAGCGTGTCGCACATCTACGGCGACAACGGGATCTTCACTGCGGAGGTCTGCGCGTCGGACGACGACACGACGACGTGCAAGAGCATCAACATTCAGGTCGATAACGTCGACCCAACAGCAGAGATCGATATGTCCGGGGCGATCCTCATCAACGGCATCCCAACGTTCCTGGCGAGCATCGGCGAGGCGCTAGATTTCAGCGGACGCTCCACCGATCCCGGCAGTGATGATCTGACGCTCCGATGGGACTGGGATGACGGGTCGCCATTCACAGAGACCACATATCTGGTCAATCCGCCAAACCCTGATCCGTTCCCAAGCCCGAGCATCCAACCTCGTGACGTAACGGACGCTCAGGGCCACACCTACAGCGACGCATGCCTCTACGAGATCTCGTTCTGGGCCGAGGATGACGACGGCGGGGTCGGCGACGTAGCGACCGCCAACGTCATCATCGTAGGCGACGCCGATCAGGTGCGGTCGGCCGGCTACTGGCTGTACCAGTTCGCCAGCCACATTACGGGGAACGGGCGGCCGCACTTTGATGCGCCGACGCTCGGATGCTACCTGGACATCGCCGGCTACATGAGCCAGGTCTTCGACGAGGAGAGGGACGCATCGACATTCGAGAACGCCCACGATGTCCTCTTCGTCAAGAACAACGATGGCGACATGACCCACATGTTCGATCAGCAGCTGCTGGCGGCTTGGCTCAACTTCGCCAACGGCTCACTCGGCTACGACGAGATGGTCGACACGGATGGCGATGGAGTCGCTGATACCGTCTTTGCCGATGCTATGGCGGCCGCGGAGGCCGTGCGGCTCGACCCGACCTCCACACGGTCCGAGCTCGAAGCTCAGAAGAACATTTTAGAGAGCATCAATTTAATGGGCTGATCTTCGACCTGGTACCAGGTGCCCCTCAGTCCGGCGAGGGCAGCCCCTCCAGGTGGCGCAGCCGGCAGGCCAGGTTGAGGACGGCGTTCAGGCTCTCGTCGCTCAGCCCGAGGAGGGTGACGGCCATCTGCCGTAGCGTCTCGCGCTTCGATGCCGCCAGCAGCCTGACCTCCGTGTCGGGGAACTCGGTGAGGTCGTCGTCGAAGAAGTACGAGGGCGAGACCTGGAAAAACCGCGCGAGCGCCTCCAGGTGGCGCATGGTGGGGTTGTCCTTGGCGCCGGTGCGGAGCTGCCAGAGGTAGGCCGGCGAGAACGTGGTCCCGTCCTGCCCGGTCACGGCCGCCGCCACCTCGCGGTAGGTGTACTCGCGGGCGCGGGGGCTAAGCTGGTTGCGGAAGAGGTGGTCGATCCTCTCCGCCAGAGTGGCGCTCATAGGCATGCACTCCCTCTCCTGCGCCCGGCGATGGTGCCGGCCACGCGGGCCGGCGGTGGGCGCGCCGTTTGTCTGATGCCCTGCGGCATCCCTTCCAGTGTAGAGCACCGGGGGACTGAGGAAAACAGAATAAAGTGTTCAGTTCACACGGGTTGACAACTTACACCTTGACCCCTTATCATCGGTCGCGTCTTTCCCTCCGAGTACCGAGGGCGGTTTCGCATCTGCTGGCAGGTAGGGAGGGCCATGGCGACCACCGCGACTCGACGACGCTGGACGCGCTTCGGAGCCCCCGCACGGGTGGACGGCCGAATGCTGCTCGGCGTCGCGCTGGTCGCCGCGGCGGTGATCGGCGGGCTCCTGTTCTGGGGGTCGGCGCGCGAGACCGTGCCGGTCCTGGTGGCCACCAGAGATATCCCCGCGGGACACGTCCTCCAGACCGACGACCTGTCGGTGGCCCAACTGCGTCTGGAGGGCGACCTCTCTTCCCTCGCGATCCCCGACGCTGAGTTGGACGCCGTAGCCGGCCGCACGACGGGGACGGCCGTCCACGCCGGCGAGATGTTGGTGTGGCCGGACCTTGCGACGGGCCCGGTTATCGGCGCGGGGGAGGTCGCCGTCACGGTGCCGGTGGAGGCCGACGCCGTCTACAGTGCCCTGCGGCCCGGCGACGCCGTGGCGGTACTTGGCACCAGCGACAAGGGGAAGCCCGAGAGCCAGACCGTCACTCTGCTGGAGCGCGCCGTCGTCTACGACATCTCCCTGGAGCCGGGACGCATCGCTATCGGCCGCGGCGACGGCGCCGAGGATGGTCGGGGGCTCACCAACGTGACGCTGGTGGTGCCGCGCTCCGACGCGGAGCGCCTCGCTCACGCCGTCGTCAACTCCGTTGTGACCCTGGCCATTCTCCCGCCGGAAGACGGCGGTTCACAGACGGCGGCTCCCTAGCCATCCGGAAGGGGAAAGTATCGTGGCGGACGCCAGCGACGAACGGTCTCCGATACGGGTCCTGCTGGCCGTGGGAAACCCGGAGAGGGAGCGCCGCCTGCGGGATGCTCTCTCTGGTGACGGCCTGGTGGTGGCGGCGCGCTGCCTGGACGGGCCGTCCTTGGTGGAGCGGGCGGCGGCGATGGACATCGACGTGGCCCTGGCCTCCAGCGACCTGCACCGCCTCTCCGCTGCGACGATGGCGGCGGTGCGGGAGGCACGGCTGCCGCTCGTGCTGCTGGCGGAGCCGGGCGATGTGGAGAGGTTCGCAGGCCTGGCGCACCTGGTGCCGGCCGGCGCGGCGGCCGAAGAGGTGGTGGCCGCCCTGCGCGAGGCGACGGTGCGCGGCCCCGTCTACAGCGGGATGTCGAGCCCGGGCGGGTCGGAGGAAGGGGCGAAGGATGTCGCGGGAGACGGCAGCGGCGGCGAGGACGGCGCCGGGCAGGTGGTCGCCGTCGTCAGCGGCAAGGGGGCGCCTGGGAAGACCACGGTGGCGATCGGTGTGGCGGCGGCGCTGGGGGATCGGGGCCGCCGCGTGGTGCTGGTGGACGCCGACCTGAGGGGCGGGAACGTCGGGCCGCACCTGGACCTCGACCCCCGCCGGGGCCTATTGGGCCTCGCCTTCGGGGGGAACGGCGCCTCGGAGAACGCCAGGATCGAGGAGGAGTTGGAGGAAGGGCCGGGCTTCGCGGTGCTGACGGGCATCGAGCGGCCCGAGAGCCGGTCGAGCATCTCCACGGAACTGCTAACCGGCGCGGTCGCAACCCTGCGGGAGCAGTTCGAGTACGTTGTCGTGGACGCGGGGGAAGCCATCGCAGGGATACCGTCGCCGGCCACGGACGCCCTGCTGCGAGCGGCGGACCGCGTATTGGTGTTGGCGGCACCGGATCTGGTGGCGCTGTGGAACGCCCGCGCCGCCGTACGGCACCTCCGCGAAGGGCTGGGAATGGCTCCAGAAGCGGTCTCCGTCATCCTGAACCGACGGGAGGCGCGGGGGCAGTATAACGGCGAGGAGGTCGAGCGGGCGCTGGGGGCGCCGGTCCTGGCGGCCGTGCCCGAGGAGCGGCGGGCGGCGAGACGGGCGATGGCCACGCAGCTGCCCATCACCGCTGTGGGTGGCCGGGCGGCGCGGGAGCTGCGAGCCCTAGCTGGCCGCCTGACGGCGGCCCCTGCGCCCGCCGCGCCGGCCCGGCGCAGACGGTGGATGCTTCCGTTCAGCAGAGCAGGTGTAGGGGCGAGATGATGGCGGTGTCGGCCCCTGCACAGGCAGACGCCCGCAGGGAGCGGGAGCGCGCCCTCCGGGAGGAGGTGCGCGAGGAGCTGCGGCGGGTCATGGATATCGAGGCTCTGGCCGAGCCCGGGCCGGCCGAGGTGGCGCGGGTGCGCCGCGTTGTGACCCGCTGCATAGACGCCTTCAGCCGACGGCTGGCGGCCGCGGGGGAGCCTCCCCTGGCCGACCCCGACCGCCTGGCCCAGCGTATCCTGGACGACATCCTGGGCCTCGGCCCGCTCCAGCCCCTGCTGGACGACCCGTCGGTGGAGGAGATCATCGTGAACGGGCCGCACCGGGTATTCGCCATCGAGGGCGGCCGCAAGCATCTGACGGACGTCCTTTTCGAGGACGACGACGAGCTGTTGCGGCTGGTGCGGCGGGCCGTGGGTGGGCTCGGTCGCCGGCTGGACGAGACCAGCCCCATGGTGGACGCCCGGCTGCCGGACGGCTCGCGGCTGAACGCCCTGATACCGCCGCTCACCTCGCGCTGGACGCACGTCACCATCCGCAAGTTCCTCCTGCGCGCCCGCACCCTGGACGACCTGGTGGCCCTGGGCACCCTCACCACGGAGGCGGCCGGATTCCTGGAGGCCGCCGTTCAGGCCGGCCTCAACGTCCTCATCTCAGGCGGCACCGGCAGCGGCAAGACCACCTGCCTGAACGCCCTCGGCGCCTCCATCGGGGGAGCCCAGGAACGAGTGGTGACCATCGAGGAGACGGCGGAGCTCCAGCTGGAGTCGATGCTGCCGGACTGCGTGGGCCTCCAGGCCCGGCTGCCCAACGTCGAGGGGGTGGGATCCGTCTCCATCCGCAGCCTGGTGAAGAACTCCCTGCGCATGCGGCCCACGCGCATCATCGTGGGGGAGGTGCGCGGCGCCGAGGCCCTGGACATGCTGTCGGCCATGAACAGCGGCCACGATGGGTCGATGTGCACCATCCACGCCAACGGCCCCCGCCAGGCCCTCTCCAAGCTGCGCACCTACGCCATGATGGCCGAGGAGGCGCTGCCGGCGGTGGCGGTGACGGAGATGATCGCCGAAGCGATCGACCTGGTGGTCCACCTGCGGCTTGAGCCCGGCAGCGGCCGGCGGCTCGTGGCGAGCGTGTACGAGGTCACGGGGCTGGAGCAGGATGCCGTTGCCGGGAGCGAGCTGTTCGCCCTGGTGGGCGAAGGTCTCCTCCTCCAGTGGGCGGGCATCCGGCCACGCTGTGCCGGACGTCTGGACGGCCGCGGCTTCCCCTGGGAGCGGATAGGCGCCGGACAGCAGTTGGACTGAAATTGGACTAAGCCCCTATTGGAGTTGGACTAAAAAGGCCGGATTGTTGGACTGGAATTGGACTGGCTGAGGGCAGGATAGGACGGAAGGAGGGTATTCGTGCCGTTGGTGCTGTCGTTGACGCTGGCCGTGGGCGTGCTGCTGGTCTACCTGTCGGCCACCTCCGGCGCCAAGGCGGCGAAGGGGCCGCCACGGGAATCGCTGGCGGATCGCCTGGAAGAGTTCATGGGGCAGGCCGGGGTAGAGGGCGTGCCGACCAGGGACTTCCTGCTCCTCAGCGTCGGGGCGGGCGCCGCGACGGCGGTGGTCGCCCAACTGGCCCTGGGCTGGCCGGTGGTCACGGCGGCGGCATTCTTGATCGGGCTGGCCCTGCCCGCCTGGTACTTCCGCCAGCGGCGGGAGGCGCGGCGGGCCGTCCTCCAGGCGGCCCTGGCCGACGCCGTGGACGCCCTGCGGGCGGCGGTGCGGGCCGGGATGAGCGTGGAGGAGGGGCTGGCCTCCCTGGCGCGCAGCGGGCCGGAGCCGCTGCGGCCTGCGCTGGGGGAGCTGGTGAGGGACCTGCGTCTAGGCGGCCTGGAGGAGGGGGTGCGCCGGGCTCAGGAGCGGCTGGCCGACCCCGTGTTCGACACCGTGGCGGCGGCCCTGGTCATGTCCCACCGGGTGGGCGGGCGGAACCTGACCGCCGTGCTGGAGGGGCTGGGCCGCTCAGTGCGGCAGGCGGTGCAGGTGCAGCGGGAGGTGGGGGCGCAGCAGGCCAAGAACGTGCTGTCGGCCCGTATCGTGGCGGCGCTGCCGGTGGTCCTCATCTTCGCGGTACGGGGGATCAACCCCGGCTACCTGGACGTGTTCTCGTCGCCGGTGGGGCAGGCCCTTCTGGCTCTGTGCCTCATGAGCGTGACGGTGGGCTACGCGGCGATGCTGTGGGCGACCCGCCTGCCGGGGAACGAGCGGGTGCTGCGATGGCGCTAGCGTTGGTCCTGGGCGGCACGCTGGGCTTGGGGCTCTGGCTCATCGTCATGGCCCAGCCGCTGGGCAGGCTGCGGCCGGACCTTGCGCTGCGGCTGCGGATGCTGTCGGCGCAGGGGCGCCTGGAGATGGAGACGGAGGGACGGAGAGCGGGGACAGCGCTGTTCAAGTCGTCGGCCCTGGAGCGGCTGCTGCGGCCGCTGCTGGAGGACGCGGGCAGCTTCCTGGCCCGGGTCCTCTCGCGGGCCGGGATCGGGACGGCGAACCTGGAGCGCCGCCTGGCCCTGGGCTGGCCCGGCATGACGACGTCGCAGTTCTACGGGCAGAAGCTGGCCAGCGCGCTGGTGTTCCTGGCTCTGTTCCCCCTGATGAACGTGCTGGGCACCCATCCCTTCGGGGCCTGGCCGGTCTGGATGTGGCTGGGCGGGTTCGCCCTGGGGTTCGCCCTACCGGACTGGATGCTGGAAGGGCGTCTGGAACGGCGGCGGACGATGGTGCTGATGGAGCTGCCGACGGTGCTGGACCTGCTGTCGATCGCCGCCAGCGCCGGCATGTCCCCGGAGCAGGCGCTCCTGGAGGTGAGCCGGCAGCTGGGCGGCGTCCTGGGGGACGGCCTGCGCGGCGTCGTACGGGAGGCCGGCCTGGGGGCCGCGACCCACGCCGAGGGTCTCCGCGCGTTGGCCGAGCGAGAGGGGGTGTCCGAACTCGTCTCTGTCGCTGACGCCTGGCAGTCGGCCCTGGAGCAGGGGCTGCCCCTGGGCCAGGCGATGCTCACCCTGGCGGAGACGGTGCGGGACAGGAAGCGGGCGCGGCTGCTGGAGGAGGGTGGCAAGAGCACGGTGCGGATGCTCTTCCCGGTGGCGGTGTTCATCTTCCCGGTGTTCCTGGTGGTGCTCCTGTACCCGGCCGGGGCGGAGCTCCTGGGCCTCGGCGGTTAGAAGGCGAACGGAGAAGGGAAACCCAGAGGAAGGAGGTAAGCCCCATGGAAACGCGACGGATAGTTGGCCTCCTGCGGCGAACGGCTGCCGAAGGGGGTCAGACGATGGTGGAGTACGCGATCGTGGCGGCCCTGATCGCGGTGGTGGCGATGGCGGCGGTGCAGGCCCTGGGCGTCGGCGTGACAACCGTGTTCAACAACATCGTTAATGAGATCACCGCCATCTAGAGCGGCCCCTGGGACCGTCGGCAACCAGCGGGGCGAGCGCGGCCAGGCGGTGGTCGAGCTGGCCCTGGTGCTGCCGGTGCTGCTGGCCATCCTCATCGGCGTCGTCCAGTTCGCCCTGGTCTACCACGCCAAGGATGTGGCGACGGCGGCGGCCCAGGAGGGGGCGCGACTGGCCGCGGCCGAGGGCCGGACCCCGGCTGAAGGGGCCGCCCGCGCTCGCGACGTCCTGGAGTCGGGGCTGGGCCGCACGGGAGCCGGGTTCACGGTGACGGCCCAGGACACGGGCGAGACGGTGGTGGTGCAGGCCGAGGGCGACTACCCGCTCATCATCCCCTGGGTGACCGGCCGCAGCATCCCCATCGAAGCGGCGGCCGAGGTGCACCGGGAGGGGTTCCGCAGTGGGCCATGAACGTGACGGGCCGAGAGGCGAGCGAGGCCAGGCACTGGTCGAGGCGGCGCTGGTCATCCCCGTCCTCCTGCTCCTCGTCTTCGGCGTTGTCATGGCGGGTCGGATCTCCCACGCCAAGGTGGCGGTGCAGGCGGCGGCGCGAGAGGCCAGCCGGGAGCTGGCGACGGCGGCGTCGGAGCAGGATGGGCTGGCCGAGGCTCTCCAGACCGCTCGCTCGGTCGCGGACGGCTACGGCCTGTCGCAGGGGCGGCTGACGGTGGACGTGAACTCCAACGGGTTCGAGAGGGGAGGCACGGCGACGGCCCGCGTGACCTATCAGGTCGGCCTCGGCGACCTGCCCCTGCTGGGTCGTGTGGGCGTGACGGTGTCGAGTAGCCACTCGGAGCGCATCGACCTCTACCGCAGCCGGGAGGCCGTGCTGCGGTGAAGACGGTCGTGCGGCGCCTGAGCAAGGAAGAAGGCAGCCAGGTGATCGTCCTCGTGGCCATCCTTATGGCGGGCCTGGTGGCGGTGGTGGGGCTGGTGACCGACGGCGGCATGGTCTTCACCCAGCGGCGGGACCTCCAGAACGTCGCCGACGCCGCGGTTCTGGCCGGGGCGATGCAGATCGACGAGGACGCGTACCGGGCGTCCGGAGGCGCGACGGTGGCGCTGGACCAGCAGGCCGCCTATCAGGCGGCGGTAGAGTATCTGGAGGCGGAAGGAGGCCTCGCCTACTCGGTGCTGGTGCGGCCAGGGCGGGTCGAGGTGTCGGTCTCGAGACAGGCGTCGACCGGCTTCCTGCGGGTCGTCGGGATCAACAGCGTAGGCATCACCGCGAAGGCGACGGCGGAGCCACGCCACGGTGTGGCCTCGGCAGGGCCGTAGGGGACCCGGCCATGCTCGCACGACTCGCGCTCCTGGCGGCCTCGGGGCTCATCGCCCTGCTCCTCGCGGCATGCAACGGCGGAGGCGGGGAGCCTACGACACCGGCGGGCGAGCCCTCACCGAGACGTGCCCCCGCGGCGACGGCAACAGCGGAGGCGACGCCAACGCCTGCGCTGGAGGACCAGGTGAGCGAGGCGTACCTGCGCTACTGGGATGCCTATAGTGACGCGCTCTTCGAACTGGACGCAACGCTGGCGCAAGGTGTGGCAAGCGGCGAGGAGCTGGACCGAATCCGCGAAGAGATCGACGGCCTGCGCTCGCAGGGCCTGGCTCTGAAGGTCGTCGTGGAGCACAACCTCGCGGTGATTGAGGCATCGGAGGATTCTGCGACTGTGTTCGACGAGGTAGTGAACAACAGCTTCTTTGTCGACGCCGAAACTAAGGAGCCGCCGCAGGCCGAGGGCAGCGGCGAAGTGTTACAGGACACCTTCCATCTGGAAAAGCTCGACGGCCAGTGGATGGTCGTCAGGAGCACTCGTCAACGCTGAGGGAGATTGTGATGGCTCGGCTAGCGGCGATCGCTACAGCATTGATCCTGGCCATGGGTCTCATGTGGTCCGTTAGCGCTGACGATCCCGGCCCAGGCGATCCCGGCGCGCCGGGCGACAACAAGGCTGGCACTTCTCTCTCCGTCGAATCGAATGACGATGGAGTGACGATCTACATCGCCATCGACGAGAGCTCACCGGGAAGCTCAAGTGACCCATCGTCGGGAAACACCGGCGGCGACCCCGGCGGCTGGTCCTGCACGTCGCATCCGATGAGCATCGGCAACGCGACGCGCGATTGGTTCGAGCAGGAATCAGCCCTCCATCCGGGCGAGGCGCCCTGGATCGTTTGGTGCAACGACGAGTTCATCGGCATCGTCTGGCTCCCCATCGCCATCGAGCCACAGGACATTCAGATCATAGTGGTGCCGGGCTCCTCGGTTGACCCCGCCAGCATCGCCGCCGAGCTGCGCGACCAGGTGCTGGTGCCCGACATCACGGTTGGCGTGAACCCTCAGGTCGGCCTAGTGGCGATGCCCGCTTGGTTCTGGATCGAGGGGTACGACGGTGCGCCCATTCGCACTTCGGACACCCTGGGCGGCACCACAGTGGAGGTGGAGATAACCCCGACGGGCTATCGCTGGAGCTTCGGCGACGGCGCTACCCTGACGACGACCTCCCTGGGCCAGCCCTACCCGCAGGTGAGCGACATCCGGCACACCTACGAGCAGTCGTCCCTGAGCGCCGGCGGCGCCTTCCCGGTGACGGTAGAGATCAGCTTTTCGGTGCGGTATCGGGTGGACGGCGGCCCCTGGCAGCCGCTGGACCCTATCACTCGCTCGTTCACTGCGGCTTACCCGGTGCAGCAGCTCCAATCGATTCTGACGGGGCGGTAGGAGACATGGCTGGAAACGTGGGAGACTCAGCGCGGCTTCGGGAGCCCCAAGGCCTGTCTGGCGAGGGTTCGACCCGCAGTCTCTTCGAGCTTGCCGGGCTGATCAGCGGGGGCGCCGCCCTGGCTGTCATGCTCTGGTGGCTCAACGGGCCGCCGCAGATCCCTTCTGCTTCCCCTGACTGGGAGCGCATAAGCCGAATCCTCACCGGATCGTACCTGCCCTACGAGGATGTTATCTACGTCGTGACGGGCATTGGGTGGTTGGCGCTGGGCTACCTAGCGCTGACCCTCGCCCTGCGCGTGGTCAGCCAGATGTTGACGCGGCTCACCGACGGAGCGGCCTGGAGCCGGGCGGCTCTCCGCCTGAGCGACATCGTCACCCTCCCTGTCGTCAGGCGCATCATGGACGGTGCCCTGGCCGGAACCATCGTCCTGGCGGTGTGGCTTCGCGGGGATTCCACGCCAGAGGCGCGGGCTTCCCCGGAGATGGTGTCTGCCGTGGCTGTGGCTGCCCAGCCTCGACCCACCTTGATGCACAGCATGGCAGGACCAGACCCGTGTGAGCCGGTGAATGCGGATGTTGGCGACGCCCTGTCCAGCGACTGCACTATCTCCTATACGGTCGTCCCGGGCGACAACCTGTGGGAGATCTCGCGCCGCTTCTACGGTGACGGCACGCAGTACATGGTGATCTTCCGTGCCAACGAAGGGCGCGTCATGACCACCGGCGAGGCCTTCACCGACCCGCGGTTGATTCGACCAAGATGGGCGCTGGCCGTGCCCCTGCCGGGATACAACGTCTGGGACGCGGGCGCTCGCGTGATGTACAGGGTCCGGCCGGACGACTCGCTATGGCGCATCGCAGAGAGCCTTCTGGGCGACGGACTGCGCTGGACCGAGATCTGGGAGCTGAACCAGGGGCGCGACATGGGCGGCGGGCGGCGGTTCACCGACCCCAGCCTCATTCGGCCCGATTGGGTTCTGGAGCTCCCCATCGAGGTGACGCTGGGGAGCCGAAGACCCATCGCAGAACCGACGGAGACGGCCCTTGCCCCGACCCCCTCTCCCACCGTGGCACCGCCCGCGACGCCGGAACCGGAGGCCGAGGCCGCGCCGCATGTCGGGCCGACGGTCGTGCCTGTTCAGCAGCCGAGCGCAGATGGAGGTGGAGCGTGGGACTGGTCGCCCCCAGCGAGGCCGCCTGTCCTCGTCGCAGCCGCCGGCCTCGCTGCGGCGGGGGCAGTGGCGCTGGTGGTGCGACAACTGGTGCGACGCAACGGTAGGCCCGCCTTCAGGCCAGCGGGCGGGCAGGATCGAGGCAAGGCACCCGCCCGGGGCGACGTCGGCAGGGTAGTGCTGGCGGCGCGAGCGCTCGTGCGCGGGCTGGCCGAACTCGGATTCGACGACCTGCGCTTGGTGCTGGCGCGGGAGTCAGAACGGTTCCTAGAGTTCACGCTGGAGTGCGCTCCGGGCGACGCCGAGGCGGTGGTGCGCAGCCGCTACGACCTGGGCCGACGGCTGACATGCGCCGTCGACGGTGAGGTCGCCAGCTCGACCCGGATTCGGTTGAAGCTGTCCAGGTTCCAGAGACTGGCTGGCCTGCTCGTGGACGACGGGACAGGAGAGGAGCCCCTGCTCCTCGTGCCCGTCGGGGCAGCGGAGAACGGCGTCCACTATCTGAACCTGGCCGCAGCGGATAATGCGATCGTGATAGGCAGCCGGCACGAGGCCTGGAAGCTCCTCTCCGCCTGGCTGGCGAGCCTGGCTGCCGTATACCCTCCTGAGCACCTTGCCTTCCTGCCTGCGGGAGGCGCTGCCTCCCATCTGGGCCACGCCGCGTCCCTGCCCCACTTCGTGATGGTGGCTGGAGAGGCAGGGGAGCGCTCGGTGGAGGAGCTGGCGACCGAGCTGGAAGAGACTATCGTGGCGCGAGAGGCCGCCTCGTCAGGGAGGGAGCGCCGAGCGGCCATCGTGGGACTGGCAGCGCTATCCGAGGAGTGCAGGGCGGAGATCGAGCGCCTGGAGACCGTCCTCCGCCGAGGGCCAGAGCACGGGATCTCCGCCGTCTGTATCGCAGAGGAGGAGAACGAGGCGCAGCTGCTGGGTGTCTTCGGTGCGCGCCTGGTGTTCGGGGCGCTCGCTGAAGGATCGACCACGCTCGGAGCCGGACCGGGCGAGCTCGCCCTGTCGGTGGGGCGTGAGCCCCCTCTCATCCTGAAGGCGGTCGAGGTGCGCACCGAGGTCCTGCGACCCCTCACGCGCCGGGAAACCCGACCTGAACGCGAGGAGCCGCGCCCTGTCGTGCACGAAGAGACGCCCGCAGCGAAGGATGGCTGGGATGACGGCGAGCCAGAGCCTCAGGAGGTCGCGCCGGACGACGCTGAAGAGTTGCCCGACAGGAACCCGGCTACTGAGTCGTTCAGGGATGACGGGAAAGCGCCACCTGAGCCGGAGACCGCCGAGGCGCCGGACTCGGAAGCTGGCAGCGAGCGGGCGAGCCGACAGGCGGCGCTTCTGCTGGTGGAAGAAGACGCGCCGGCCGAAGAAGCGGCCAACCACAGTGGGCCCGTGGTTGCGGTCCGCTGCTTCGGCTCATTCGAGGTGGAGGCAGACGGCCAGGAGCTGACAGAGTGGAAGATCCAGAAGGCGCGGGAGCTGCTAGCCTACTTGATCGCTCATGGCGGGACACCAGTTCTGCGCGATGAGGTAGCGGAGGCGCTATGGCCGGACGGAGAGCCCGCCCAGGTGCAGCACATGCTCTCTAACGCGGCCTACTACCTGCGGCGGGCCTTGAAGAGTGCGGTGCCCAACTCCGACATTCAGGGGTTTGTGACCTCTGGCCAGCGCTACCACTTGCGGTCGGGGATGTTCCGGGTGGATGTGGACGCCTTCGACGCGCATCTCCGGCGGGCCGAGGCCCTGGAAGGCACAGAGGCGCTGGCCGAATACGAGCGGGCGCTGGAGCTCTACCGGGGTGACTTGCTGGGGAACGAGCCATACGAGTGGGCTGACGCCTACCGCCGGGAGTACCAGCGCCGGTTTCTCGCGGCCGCCCACAGGGCCGCCAAGGTGGCCCTGGACTGCCGCGACACCGGCAAAGCAATGGAGTTCTACCGCGCCATCCTCGCCCGCGACCCCATCGATGAGGAGGCAGCTCGAGGTCTCATGCGATGCTACGCTTGGCTCGGCGACGTGAACGGTGCCCGCAAGGTGTACAAGGTCCTGGGGGAGTCGCTACGGCGTGAGTTGGAGGACGAGAAGGCCGAGCCGTTGCCGGAGACGACGGCGCTGTTCCAGCAGTTCGCGCGACAGCCTGAGGGGCGATAGCGCCCATCTCTGCACTTATCGGCCCCTAGTTGCAAATTTTTCGACTATTCGTCGCTAAAGTACTTGACAACCCCCTGCCCCCGTGTTATGTCACACTTAAACCCAAATAGCGGAGTGGCGGTGGATGGGGGATCTCACCACCGGATTGGCTTGCGGGGGATTGAGAGCCGGCCGGCAGGCCGGTTTTTTTGCGTCCGGCGGGTCTGGTTACTTCGAATCTATTGTCTTAGGGGGTGCAAGGTGAGAACTCCGATGACTGGCCAAGCGGCTTCGAATGGGGACCGCGCAGATGCGCTCAGAGTGATTGTCTTGGGAGGAGACGGCTATTGCGGTTGGCCCACCGCCTTGCATTTGTCCGACGTTGGGATGGAAGTGTGCATTGCTGACAACTTCAGCCGCAGGCTGTGGGACTTCGAGCTAGGCATAAGCAGTCTTACCCCCATTGCCTCGCCTCAAGACAGGGTTGGAGCCTGGCGGCAGGTCGCCGAGCGGGACATCCGGTTAGAGGTGGGTGATCTGCTCGATTACGATTTTGTTTCTCATCTCCTGGGGACGTACCGGCCTGATGCCGTTGTCCATTTTGCGGAGCAGCGGGCTGCTCCTTATTCGATGATCGATCGGGCTCACGCGGTTTTTACCCAACACAACAACGTCATCGGGAACTTGAACTTGCTCTTCGGGCTGAAGGAGTTCGCCCCGGACTGCCATCTGGTCAAGCTGGGACCGATGGGTGAGTACGGGACCCCGAACATCGACATCGAGGAAGGTTTCATCGAGATCGAGCATAAGGGACGGAAGGACATCCTGCCGTACCCCAAGCAGCCTGGCTCGTGGTACCACCTATCGAAGGTGCACGATAGCCACAACATCATGTTCGCGTGCAAGATCTGGGGCATCCGCGCCACGGACCTGAACCAGGGCGTCGTCTACGGAACTGTGACGGAGCAGACCGAGAGGGATCCGCGCCTCGTGAACCGGTTCGATTACGACGACATCTTCGGAACGGCCCTCAACCGTTTTTGTGTGCAGGCTGCTGCTGGGCAGCCCTTGACTGTCTATGGGAAAGGCGGTCAGACACGGGGCTTCCTCGACATCCGCGACACGGTTCGGTGCATCGAGCTTGCGATCCGTAACCCCGCTCTGACCGGTGAGTACCGGGTGTTCAACCAGTTCACGGAGCCGTTCTCCGTGGGGCAGCTCGCCGAAATGGTCCAAGAGGCAGGTGCCAAGTTCGGGCTGAGCGTGACGATAGAGCATGTGCCGAATCCGCGCGTGGAGGCGGAGGAGCACTACTATAACGCCGCGCATACCAAGCTCCTCGACCTCGGGCTGCAGCCGCACCACCTGTCCGGATCGCTCCTCGACTCCGTGATGAACATCGCTATGAAGTATCGGGACCGTGTGGACCTCTCGATCATCCGCCCGCGGGTGAACTGGCGCACCCCGGAGAACGCGGTCGGGCCGACCGTAGGCGCAAGCAGCGGGCGGCGAAATGGAAACGGAAGAAAGCCCACGACCGCCACGGCCACGGGAGTCCAAAGGACAGCGGTCTAAGTCACCCAGGGAGATAGCCCCGTCGTCAGCTGAAAGAAGTCGAATCATACAGCACCCAACGGTCGGTTCGGTTCGATCGAAAGGAGTTCGTAATGGCACTCAAGCTTCGGGTAGTCGGCGTGGCCGCCGCAATGGCACTGTTGTTGCTCTTGGGGAGTCCGCCGGCTTACGCCCAACCCCTCTGCAACGGTCTCGACGCGACAGTTGTCGGAACGTCCGGTGCTGACATCCTCACCGGGACCTCCGGCCCCGACGTGATCCACGGCCTCGGGGGTGACGACACCATCGACGGCCTCGGCGGGGACGATGTTATCTGCGGTGGCACCGGCGCGGACACTCTGACCGGCGGCGCGGGCAACGACTGGCTGGGCGGCGGCGGTGGCGACGATGTTGTGAGCGGCGACGACGGTAACGACACCGTTAACGGCGGTGACGGCGCGGACACGCTGAACGGTGGCCTGGGTGGAGACACGCTGAACGGCAGCGTCGGCAACGACACCCTGAACGGTGGTGACGGCAACGACAAGCTGAACGGCGGTGACGGCAACGATGAGCTGAACGGCAATGCCGGGCAGGACACGCTCAATGGTAGCTCGGGAGACGACGAATTGGACGGAGGGGACGGCCAGGACACCCTAAACGGTGGGGACGGAAACGACACGCTACTGGGCGAATCGAACCAGGACATTCTGAACGGCGCCTCCGGTGATGACACGCTCAACGGAGGGGCAGGAACAGACCTCTGTAACGGCGGCCCAGGGACCGATTCCGGGACGGCGTGCGAATTCTCGACAGGGATACCGTGAGAGTCGCCAAAATTTCAAAATCTCCCCCCAAAGGGGCTTGACAACCGGGGGGCGCAGGAGTAGGGCTCATGCGACTTTATGGCAAGCAGCCCCACGGGAGGTGCGATCATGATCATGCGGCGGCCCTGGCTACTCTGGCCTCAGCCTTGCTTGGCCTGCTGGCGGCGGCCCTGTTCCTCTTCTCCGCCAGCGCCGACCCCGGTATCACCACCAGGGTGAGCGTGGCCAATGACGGGAGCGAGGGCAACGCAGGCAGTTTGTTTCCCGCCGTCACCGCGGACGGCCGCTCCGTCGCCTTCCACTCCTTGGCCTCCAACCTGGTCGTGGGGGACACCAACGGCTTCGCGGATGTCTTCGTCCGCGACCGCGAGACCGGGGTGAGTGAACGCGTGAGCGTCGCCTCCGATGGGACAGAGGGCGACAACACCAGCGCGTTTCCCTCGATCAGCGATGACGGGCGGTACGTTGCTTTCCATTCCCTGGCCTGCAACCTAGGCCCTGGCGACGGCTGTTTTATTCCACTTGAGGATGTCTTCGTGCACGACCGCCAGACCGGCGCAACGGTTGGCGTCAGCGTTAATCTCTCGGGCAACATGGCCAACTCCTTCAGCCTCTTCCCCGCCATCACCGATAGTGGCCGCTTCGTCGCTTTCGAGTCCAACGCCACCAACCTGGTGACGGGGGACACCAACGGCTCCGGCGACGTCTTCGTCCACGACCGCCAGACCGGCGCCACCACAAGGGTCAGTGTGGACAGCGCCGGCAACCAGGGGACGAGTGGCGGCCTGCGCCCCTCTCTCAGCCAGCCTGATGGTCGCTACGTCGCCTTCTTCTCCCTCTCCTCCAACCTAGCGGTTGGGGATACCAACCTCGACTTCGATGTCTTCGTGCACGACCGTGATACCGACGCCGACGGCGTCTTCGACGAGGCGGGTGCGATAGCCACCACCAGGGTGAGCGTGGACAGCTTCGGCGTCCAGGGGAACGACCTCAGCGCTAACCCTTCAGTCAGCGGCGACGGCCGCTACGTCGCCTTCGACTCTGACGCCTCGAATCTGGTGGCCGGTGACACCAACGGTGTCGCGGACGTCTTCATGCACGACCGGCTGGGGAGCCCCTGCGCCGGGCTTGTCCCCACCATCGTCGGTACTGCCGGCCCCGACGTCCTCACCGGCACTGCCGGCCCGGACGTGATCCACGGCCTAGCCGGCAACGACACCATCGACGGCCTGGGCAGCAAGGACATCATCTGCGGCGGCTCCGGCAACGATACCCTCAACGGCGGCGACGGCAACGACCGGCTGCTGGGCCAGGGCGGCAAGGACACCCTCAACGGCGGCAACGGCAACGACACCCTGAACGGTGGCGATGGCAATGACCGGTTGAATGGCCAGGGCGGCAGCGACACCCTCAACGGCGGTAACGGCAACGACGTCCTCAGCGGCGGCCCTGGCAACGACACTATGAACGGCGGCGCCAACGCCGACACCGTTACCTTCGCCTCGGCCAGCGCCGGCGTTACGGCCAACCTTAACACCGGCACCGCCACCGGTGAAGGGACCGATACCCTGGTGCTCGGCACCATCGAGAGGCTCACCGGCTCTAGCTTCAACGATACCCTGACCGGGAGCACGGGAGGGAATATCATCAACGGCGGCGGTGGCAGCGACACCCTCAACGGCTTGGCTGGCAACGACACCCTCAACGGAGGGGACGGCGACGACGCGCTGAACGGGAACGCGGGCCAGGACACTCTCAACGGCAGCACCGGGGCCGACACGCTGAACGGGGGCGATGGCGAGGATACCCTCAATGGCGGCCTCGGCAATGACACGCTCAACGGTGGCGCTGGCGACGACGTCATGAACGGTGGCGCCGACACCGACACCTGTGACGGCGGCCCGCACATCGCGGGCGACACGGCAGTGAACTGCGAGACGGTGGTCGGCGTCCCCTGAGCCGGACGCTTGAGGACGGAGAGGGCGTCTCAAGGAGGACAGAATGACAGGCAAGAGGAGAATAAGTGCGGCTGTCATAGCCGCCTTAGCTGCAGCAGTCGTGTTGCTCATGACGGCCGTTTCGTCAGTCCACGCGGCACCACTCTGTCACGGGCTCGCCGTCACCATCGTCGGTACCTCGGGCGCTGATGCCCTCACCGGCACGGCGGGAGCCGACGTGATCCACGGCCTCGGCGGCGACGACACCATCGACGGCCTTGGCGGCGACGACGTGATCTGCGGTGGCGGCGGCAACGATACTCTCAACGGTAACGAAGGGAACGACACCGTTAGTGGTGGTGCCGGTGACGACACCGTGGGTGGTAACGAGGGAAATGACACGGTAAACGGCGGAGCAGGCAACGATGACCTAGATGGTGGTCCAGGTGGGGATACGCTGAATGGTTCAGACGGTGCCGATACACTGGACGGAGGGCCCGGGAATGATCTCCTCAATGGTGGGATTGGTGACGACAATCTCAACGGCGGCCCTGACAATGACACACTGAACGGAAGCGACGGCAACGATACGGTCGAGGGAGGGCCCGGCGATGATGTGGTCAGGGGCGGCCTGGGAAATGACACGCTCTACGGCGGGAGTCAGGACGACACGCTCCAGGCCAGCGACGGCAACGACATGCTGGATGGCGGCTCCGGGACCGATACCGTGAACGGCGGCCTTGGCGACGACGTGCTGAACGGCGCCGCTGGTAGCGACACGCTTAATGGAGGCGCTGGTGACGACAGTCTGGACGGAGGACCCAACTCCGACGTCTGCAACGGCGGCCCAGGCGTAGACACGGAGGTCAACTGCGAGAGCTGACGGGTCGCGTTCGCTTGTGTGTTGACGCGGTACGAGAGATACGTGCGTTTAGCTTGCTCTGATCGCAGCGCCCCGTCAGCCTCTTTACCGTGGGCCATTCACACGGATCTGGGTCTGACTGGCCGTCGGACCGCAGGCCCCCTATGATCGGAACGATCAAGAATCGGACCTCTCTGGTTCTCCTGACCCTCGCCATCTCGCTTGCAGTTCTGACTGCGCTTCCCCTTATGTCCTTGCCAGGCCTTGCCCGCCCCAAGACTCGCGATCACCGAAACGCCGCCCAGCCCGACTTCGGATCGATAGATAGCGCTCCGCCTGGGTTCGCCGTGCAGAGGTCGGCTTGGGTGGCACCGGCGTTCCTGGCGACCTTCGCAGCGGTGTCCGCGATGGCACTACTGGCGTTGCCGGAACTCGAATCGGCGTACGGCTGGATACTGAAGGGAATCACCGGTATCCAGGCTAGGACGGTTTCGGAGCCGGTCTCTCTCAGGTTTCGGCCGTTCTTCGGCGCCTTCTCGTTGACCTTCTGGATGTTCGCGGCCGGTGGAATCCGCGAGAGGCTCCGGTTGTTCGGCTTCATGCTCGGGGGATATGTGGCCGCGAGTCTCGCGTCGGACTTTACCATGCTCCTGATCCGGGATGGGGGCGGACCTGGCCCCTTCTCCGTCCTCGGCAACATAGTGTCGGGGTTTGCCTGCCTGGCAGCTCTGATCGCAGCGATCCTTGCATCGATTCGCCTTCCGGCCGGAGTCCACATTCCCACCAGGTTGCGGCGATCGCCCCGATACACGGTGTCCCTGGGGATCAGCATCGTATGTGCCGTCGTGGTGGTTGCCATCATTTTTCTCTTCGCAGAGGGATACGTGAACTTTCTGCGCGACACCGCAATACTCGGTGGCTTGGGGCCGGGCATTCTCCTGTTCAATCCCATCCTGTGGATGATACTGGCGGTGCTGGCACTGGTCACGAAACAGAGGAGGCCCGTGGCCGTCCCCTCCGTGTCAGTGGCGTTCCTGATCCCGGCCTACAACGAGGTGGAGGCGATCGGCGACTGCATACGAAGCCTCGATGCGGCGGCGAACTGTTCCGTCCCCTGCCGGATATATGTCGTTGATAACGGATCCACGGACGGGACCGGGGCTGTTGCCATGGACGAACTGCGGCGTTGTCAGGCATCGAAGGGAGAGGTGCTGAGCTGCGGGCAGATTGGCAAGGCGGCTGCGCTAAACCTTGGCCTCGATTGCATCGAGGAGGACATTGTGGTCCGCGTGGATGCAGACACGGTCGTCCTGCCCTCGCTCCTTCAGAAGCTGCTGCCACACTTTTCCGATCCAGATGTGGGGGGCGCTGGTGGCCTGCCGCTACCCCGCGATGAGTCTTTCCTGCTGGCTAAGATGCGTGCCATCGAGGTGTACTACAACATCGGTTTCCTCCGTGTCGCCCAGGGCGCGATAGACGCAGTGATGGTGATACCTGGCATCCTCTCGGCGTATCGCCGCAGCTTGTTGATCGAGGTCGGGGGCTTTGCCGAAGGGCTCAACGGCGAGGATACCGATATGACCGTCCGGATCGGGCGACTCGGCTATCGGATCGTTGCGGATCCTTCGATTCATGTCTTTTCGGAGGTCCCACGCACGCTTGGACATCTGCGCGAGCAGCGGTTGAGGTGGACCCGCGGGTTCGTCAACGTCATCTCGCGCAACAAGTCTGCAATATGGACTCGCCAGGGAACACGAGGCGTCTGGACGCTTCCCTATGCGTTCTTCAACGCCTTCCGCAGAGTGATCGTAGTGCCCGTTATGGTGTACGCGGCGGCGGTTGCGCTCGTCGATCCATCGGCACTTTTTCTGCGCGATGGGGCAGCCGTCGCCGCGATGCTAGTCGGGCCGGCGCTGCCTTTGACTCTCGGTGTCCTGCTCGCTTATCGGAGACCTGATCTCGTCCCGTTCATCCCGGCGTATCTCTTCCTGAGGTTGATCCGGGCCTACCTGAGTCTCGAGATGATGCTCACGCTTCCCCTGAGGACAGCGAGGGAACCTCGCGCGGTAAGAACGGCGGTAGTTGCTGTCCAAGGGGGAGTCGTGCCGGCGGGCGCTGTCGAGGATGGCGACGGACATCGCGGCGGCGCTGCGCGCATGTGACGCGCCGGGAGCAAATGCGAGGGTGGCTCGCGAGGGCCCCAAGAGACTAGCGCCCTAGCCGCTGCAGGAACTCGACGGCCGCGTCCGCATGCTTGGGGGACCACCACATTAGCAGGCCACCCAATCCACGGGATTGGGCAGCCTCGGAGCACCGGAGCGCCTGCTGCACAGTGACGCCGTTCGGGGCATCTGGGTCAATGGTGACCTGCGGGAGCCAGCTCCCAGGCGCTCCGAACCCCTGATATTGGGAGACAAGCTTGTCCAGAGCCGTGGCGAAGACATCGGCACCTTTCTTGCAGTAGGTCTGAGTCTGGATGAACATCCGGTCAGCATGACGCCCCAGCATCGCATAGTCCCAGCCGTACCGCTGGAGGTCCGGGTGCATGATGGGCCTGCCCGTGGGTTTTCCTATGAGCCGAAGACCGTGGGCATGGGTTGCCTCCGCGGCCTTGTCGAAGTTGGCGATTGTGCCACCAAAGTCCCATGTGAACTCCGGCTCCTTCGGGAAGTTCGGCTCGTAAATGTACACGACAGCCTCAATGGGACTCTGGCCACCTTCTGACAGCGCTGAAATATTGGTGAGGCCGGTAGTGCCCGCAACAATGAGCGCATCTGGGTACTGCGCCTTGAGGCGCGTCGCGGAGCGGTTCAGCCAGTCGATGTCGATGGGGCGGAAATTCCCGGATATGAGAAGAAAGATATCACCGGGCCGCATGTACGGCCCGAGCGCCGTTCGGACCACCTCCAGTCCCTGATTGTTATAGATAGGAACGACGACGACAAAGCTGCTTGGGTCGGCGCTAGGAGAGGGTTGAAGCGTAGTCGGGAGCGTCGGCGTTGGCGTGGCTGGAGCTGTAGGGGTAGGTGTGGGAGTAGGCGTGAGTGTCGGTGCTGGCTTGGCTGTAGGTGGGTGCGTCGCAGTAGGCACAAGCAAGCCCATAACTTGACATTCGAGCCGCACAGCATGGGGGGCATCCACTCCGCCGTCGCAGCGCATGTCCCTCGCCGTGGGGCTGGGCCATAGGGTGCCAATTGGTGTCGCGGCCCCTGACGTGGGTGTGGCGCTCGAGTGCGGACTAAACGCGAAGGCGGCCACCGTGACAACGATAGCAGTCGCCAACAGCGACGCGGCAATCCGTATAATACCGCCCTTGTTCACACAAGTAAGGACGCAATAGCCAACGGGCGGTTACGTAAATAGTATCGGCGGCTCACGGCAGCGTGCGGTGCGTCAGACCTTCGCTAAATGAGGGCTCACCAAGGGGACTAACGAGCGGGTGATCCAGAAAGCCCTAGGCCACATGTCGGCCCTGTTACAGACGAGTTGGACAAGGCCGGGGCGGGTTCGAGGAAACTAAGCAAGGCGGGTCACATGGAGAGCCTATCGATGTGCGAATCGATGGAGCTGGGACTGCTGGAGTTTCTGGAGAGGGCGGAGAATGTGATGGGCCCACCGGGAACAGGTAAGATGGTCCGTTGCTAATAGTAGGAAAAAAGTTCGGCAGGGGCGGAAGCCTCCAGAGCTTAGTGATGACAGACCAGGGGGCTTGCCGTCGTTCACCAGGACGTGGGGCTCTAGGAGCCTATCGGCTGGGCATTGAACAGGGCGCTGAGGAACTCCGCGGGGCAGTAGACCCTCAGCCTTCGCGGACGAGTAGGACCGTTAATCCGGGCTCGAGCGAGACAGTCAGGTTTCGAAGATTCCAGAAATTCGATACGTCTAGCCGGCTCAGATACATGACGGCGCGTGGCGGCGGCAACCTCACCGTCTCAATTTCTCGCCGAGTCCGGCGCTCTAGTTTGGCGGCGAAGCTACAGAACCGTCCCAAGCGGGGTTGGCCCATCCGCGAAAAAGATCTGTTGGACTGAAATTGGAGTAGATGGCCCCGAATTGGACTGATTGGACCGGATTCTTGGACTGAAATTGGACTAGCGAGCCTCACACTGGCCCTCACAACCGCCTGATGGACCGCCCGCGACGGAGCGGACGGCGGGCGGCGGAAGGGAGGAGCCATGCGAGGCCTGCTTGTCGGAGTGACGGTCGCCGTCGCCCTCATCGTTGGGGTGCTGGTGGCCGCTCCCGTGCACGCCGGGGGGCCGGAGACTACCGAGGGCGAGGCGCTCGCTGAGCTGGTCTTCGCCGGGGCGCCGCTCGCAGCGCCGACAGCCACATCGCCGACTTCCCCCGCAGGTCTGACCGCCTCCACCTCATCGGCTCCCTCCTCATCTATAGGCTCCCCGCCTGCGGGGTCAGCAGCCGCACCGGCCGCAGAGTTCGTACCGCAGCCACCGGGGACGGGCCCTCAGGTCGATCCGCAGCTGCCCGATATCCCCAACCCTCTGGACTGGTTCAGCAACCTGGACCCGCGCAAATGGGCCGGCGACATCCTCAACGCCCTCCTCACCGTCATCGGCAAGGCGCTGCTGGAGGCGATCCGGGGGTTCGTCGACTGGGCGCTCGGGTTCGGCGACAGCTCGCTGAACTTTGTCACCCGTACGCCGGCCGAAGGAACCTACGGCAGCCCGACGGTGCACAGCCTGTGGGACTTCTCGCGTGCCCTGGTGAACGTGGCCCTGGCCGTCATCGTCATGTGGGGCGGCTTCAACGTGATGGTCAAGGAGCACACCCGCAGCCCCTACCACGAGGTGATGGAGCTCCTGCCCCGCCTGATCCTGGCGGCCCTGGCCGCGAACCTGACCCTGGAGTTCGCCCGCGGCCTCATCGACGCCAACAACGCCATCGCCGCCGGAGTGGGCCAGGTGGGGCTGCCAGGCTACGACCAGGCCAGCCCCAGCCAGGAGGGCATCGCCCTCATCTTCACGGCCCTGGCCTACGGCATCGTGGCCATCCTGCTAGTACTTCAGATGCTGATGCGGCTGGCCCTCATCGACGTGCTTATCGTCCTGGCGCCGGTGGCGTCCCTCCTGTGGGTGCTGCCCCAAACCCAGGGCTGGTTCCGCTGGTGGGCGAACCTCTTCCCGATCACGGTCTTCCAGCAGGCGGTCCAGATGATGGTCCTGCGGCTGGGCTCTGCGCTGATGGTCGAGCTGACGCCCGGCAGCCTGTCGAACGCCCTACTGACCCTCCTCCTGGGCATCGCGGTGTGCTGGCTGACCCTGAAGGTGCCATCGCTCCTGCGGGGCCAGGTGCACCATGCGGGCATCTCCAGCGTGCTGAGCCTTGTGCTGATCACGAGACTCGCGGGCTCAGTGGCCGGCGGCGGTCGCGGCGCCGCAGCCGGGGCGGCCGGGGCAGCCGGTCGAGGCGCGCAGCCAGCGGCAGGGCGGGCCTAGAGGAGACGGCGATGGGCGCAGGCGAGATGGAAGTTCCCGATGTCCTGGGCGAGCTGGGCCGCGACGCGGCCAAGCTGGTCGGCGCGCTGGCGGTCCTGCTGTTGGCCCCCCTGCTCCTCCTCCTGGCGGCCTTCGGCGGCTTGCCGGAAGCCGCGCGCACCACCGCAGCGTCCGCCGCGATCGCCGAGATTCCGCCCGACCAGTTGGAGGTCATGCGGCAGGTGAGCCTCCAGACCGGCATCCCCTGGCAGATCCTCGCCGCCATCGCCAAGGTGGAGAGCGACTTCGGCCGTAACATTGAGACGAGCTCGGCCGGGGCCATCGGCTACGGCCAGTTCCTGCCGGAGACCTGGGCCGCCTACGGCGAGGGCGGCGACCTCTACGACTACCACGACGTCATCCCCGCCATGGGGCGCTACCTCCTGGCCAGCGGCGCGCCGGCGGACATGCCGCGCGCCCTCTACGCCTACAACCACTCCTGGTCCTACGTCGACAAGGTGCTGGCCTACGCCGCCGCCTACGGCTACGTCGAACCGACCAGCATCCCAGCGCGGGCGGTCGAACTGGTCCGCTCCCGCATCGGCGCGCCCTACGTCTGGGGCACCGGGGGCCCCGAGGCCTTCGACTGCAGCGGCCTGGTGCTCTGGGTCTACGAGCAGCTGGGCCTCCAGGTGCCCCGCACCGCCCAGCAGCAGTTCGAATGGGCCGTGCCCATCGAGCCGTCGCAGCTCCAGCCCGGCGACCTGGTCTTCTACGAGATATGTTGCCAACCAGACAGGGTGACTCATGTGGGGATTTATACAGGATACGGCGAGATGATCCACGCTCCGGCTCCGGGTGCTTTCGTCCGTGTCGAGTCCATCGACACGCCCTACTGGCGACAGCACTTCGTGGGTGCCGGAAGGGTACCGCCGGAGGCTCTGCGATGATCCTGGTAGCAAGTCTACGACCAAGGAGGTCAGTGTGAGCAAGCCTTTCCCCGTGCGGCTGGAACGCGATGATGCCAGCAGCGTCATGGCTGCCAGCATCGGTGTGCCTCTCGTTGACGGTTACCTGCGCTACCTCGCGGCGATCGGTCGCGCTCCGACCACGCTGTCCAGCTACGCTTACGACCTGGCGGTGTTCTGCCGCTGGCTTGGAGCGAAATACCCGGACCAGGACGTCGCGTCGGCGCTGCTGGAACTTACCGGCGTGGAAGTCTTCGCCTTTGTGGAGGACCAGTTCGGCGAGCAGCCAGACCGAAGGCCTCTTGCTGCCCGCACGGTGTACCGGCGGATCGTGGCGCTGGCCAAGTGCTTCGACTGGGCCGAGGCGATCGGAGCGGTCGAGCGTAATCCCGTACCGCGCGAACGCTCGCACGGGAGCTTCGCTAACCGACGTGGCGCTCGCCCTGCCTTCCTGCGCGTCCCCACTCCTCTCCCGCGCCCGGCTCCCCAACAGGAGATCGAAGCCTTCGTGGGCAGCCTGCGCACCTGGCGCGACCGCGCTCTGGTGGGCCTCTTGCTCGGTGGAGGACTTCGGCTGTCTGAAGCGCTGGGCTTGCAGCTCGGCGACCTGGACTGGGGCGGGAAGCAGGTCTTCGTGCGCCACGGAAAACGAGGGCGCCAGCGCTACGCCATGGTGCCTGACTCGGTCTGGGCTGTCCTCAAGGCCTACGTGGAGACGGAGCTGCCGGAGCCGGCGGCGGGCGCTGCCGCGGCTGGCTCACCGCTTTTCGTTACCCTCCACGGGAGCCGTCGAGGCCGGGCCTTAGCTCCCGCCGGCGTCCAGAGCCTCTTCCGCCACCACCGGAAGCTGGCCCGGACGCCGAATGTGACGCCGCACCGGCTACGTCACGCCTGCGCGACCGATCTGCACCGGGCAGGCATGCCGCTGGAGGTGCTTCAGGAGCAGTTAGGGCATCGCCTTTTGGAGTCCACGCGACTCTACGTCCACATCAGCAACGAGCGCCTGCGCACAGCGTATCTGGCGGCGCAGGAACAACTCTATCGGCTCGCAGGAGCGACGGAGGCCATCAATGGGTAAGCCACTGGCCACGACGCTCGCCCAACTCCCGCCGGAGCACCTCACCCTGCTCAAGGACTACGAGGACGCGCTACGGCGGGCGGGCATCAGTGACCGCATCTTCGCGTCAAAAGCTCGCAGCTCCGCCCAGGAGGGCGCAGGAGCATCGGTCCTCGGCAACCGGCTCTGGGCCGCGCGGCGCTTCCTGGCGGAATGGGACTTAACGGGCTGGCGGGCATTGTCAGCCGCCGATCAGCTAGCGCTCCTCATCGGCCCCCGCCCGGCAATCCTTGCCCCCGGCTACCGCTCCTTCATCTGCTGGCTCGGCCTGACCGGTCGTGCACCGTTCTCGGCCTCGCTCTTGGAAACCTTGGACGCTCGGGCCCCCAGCGCCATCCGCTGGCTCGAGCAGGGCCGCCTCGTGTGGCCAGACTTCTTTCAGCGCCTACGGGAGACAGCCCTGAAGCTGGGCTACCAGCCGGATACCGGCGACTTCGTCTGTCATGCCGTGACAAAAGCGGTCGCCCACACTGGCAAGCAGCCCGAGACGCTGACCACCGAAGACCTGGTGGCCGTTTCCGAGGCGATCCTCCAAGTGCGTCGGCGTAACCGCAATGGTCAACCCCCGCGAAGCCGAGAGCACCAGCCCTTAAGGCCCTGGACCACCGCCTCCGTCCTCTACCACGCGGGCGTGATCGACTCCGCGCCGGACACGCACCTCATTGGCCGACGGCCTGGGCTAGGGGACGAGGTAAGCCAGCTCGGGTTTCTGCAGGAGCGCTGGCCGGAACTTCACGACGTAGCCCGGCGCTATCTCGAGCGCCGGCGCGCCAGCGTCAAGCCGTCCACGATCAAACAGCAGGCTGCCGCCCTCGGCTCCTTCTTGCGCTGGCTCACCAGCACCCACCCTGAGATTTCCTCGCTCTCACAGCTAGACCGGATGACCCACATCGAGCCCTATATCGGTTGGGTACTCCATGAGGGCGGCCGGGGCCGTGCGTGCGGAGAACGGCAGTGGACTCTCAGCACGAGACATGCTCGATTGAGTACCTTACGTTCCTGCTTCCGGCTCCTCACGCTCTGGGGCTGGCCAGAGGCGCCAGCCAGGCAACTCTTCCTCTCCGGAGATCTGCCGCGGCTTCCGGATCCGCTGCCTAAAGCGTTTGACGATGTCCAGGCCGCCAGCATGGTGCACCTGGCTCGAACCACTTCGCCACCGCTCCAGCGGCTGATCATTGAGCTGCTTGCTGGCTGTGGGCTGAGGGTTGGCGAAGCCCGCGACCTGAAGCTCTCCGACATCGTGAGCTTTGGCAGCACCGCCTCGCATCCCGCCACTCAACCCTGGCTACGCGTTCCACTGGGCAAGCTCGGCAACGACCGTTACGTCCCGATCGGCCCGGAGCTGCAGGAGGCTCTTGACCATTTCTTGGAGCAGGGGCGATCGGGACGCGACTGGGAGGGGCTGGCATCCCCGCCCGCCTGGACTGCGTACCTCCTGACCACCAAGGGACGGCGCGTCTCCAGGGCTTACTGCAACCAGGTCGTCCACCAGTTAGCGCGCCGCGCCGGCGTCATCGATGCTCATGCCCACCGCTGGCGCCACACGTTCGCCACGCAGGCGATCAACCGCGGCATGGACCTCGCTTCGATTGCCGCCCTGCTGGGACACACCACACTCGAGATGACGATGGTCTATGCCCGTATCGCCAATCCTTCGTTACGGCGGGAATTCGACCGCGTTTCCCAGCAGGTCCAGGCCTTTTACAGCGTGGTCTCCAACGATACCCCCAGCTCCGACACGCCGGTCCAGCTCCCTGCCGGTGCACTTGGCCCGGCCATGACGGTTACGCGCAGAGAGCTGGAATGGCGCCGTCTCGGCAACGGCTGGTGCACCCGCCGCGCCTATATCGACTGCCGCTACGAGCTGGTGTGCGAACGGTGCGTCCACTTCAACACCGACCAGCTCTTTCTGCCTGTGCTTGAGTCTCAATACGAGGACGCGTCGCGCAAAGGACAGCACGCACGAATCGAGCTCTTTGGCGAACTCATCTCCTCCGTGAAGCAGGCTCAAGACATGGATTCACTTCCGGCCGTGTCGGGGCCTCAGCTAGCGGACTTTTCGGCTCCGAACGCCCAAGACGTGAAGCCGTGAGACGAGGAGGACTTGCATGGCGAGAGAATTCGAGGGCACCTACCCCTCGGCGGACCGCATGACGCACGTCGGCATCTATGTGGGCAATGGGACGCTTGTCATGGCCACGAACACGGGAGACTTCGTACGTCAGGTGCCACTGTCCGACCCCTACTGGAGCGCCCACTTCGCGGGCGCGGGCCGGCCACCCTACTGGGAGGTTCCGGCATGATCGGCGGGCGTGGCGCGATGCTGGCCCTGGCCGGGCTGGCGGGCCTGCTGCTGGTGATGGCGGTGGTGAGCGGCTGGCAGGGGACGAGCCGGCTGACGGGCAGGGGCGACGACACGCGGGCGGTGGAGGAGACGGCCCAGGTCTTCGTGGAAGCCTACGGCACCTTCGACTTCCGCGATCCGGGCTCCTATCGTGAGCGCCTGCTGACGCTCACCACCGGGACCGTGCGGGCGGCCGTGGCCGCTTCCCAGGTCGACCCCGTCGCCCTGGGTCAGCAGCGGACAATGACCACTCGGGTCGTGAGCGTCGAAGTGTCGGCCCTGTCGGAGGATGGGGCAACGGCGTCGGTTACGGCGGAGCAGCTCCGGCGTGGCACGGACCCTTCCTCGGGCCGTCTGACCGAGGAGCGCGTCGAGCAGCGGGTCGCCTGTCGACTGGACAAGGAGGGCGGCCGCTGGCTGGTGGCGGAGTTCCGCCTGCTCTCCGAAGAACCGCAGAGACCGGAAGCTCAGAACGAGGAAAGGAGGCGAGTCGCTCTTGGCTGAGATCAACACGTTGTTCAACAATCTGATGAACATCGGCCTGGGGGTGGGCGTGGCAGTGGCGGCCTTCTTCGTCATGTGGGGCGCCTTCCTGTACATGTCGGCGGGGGGCAGCCCTCACCAGATGGAGCGCGGCAAGGCGGCCATCGCCAACGCCCTTGCCGGGCTGGCCATCGTCCTGCTGGCGCGGGTCATCGCCGGCATGATCCAGAGCGCGATGGGCTAGGAGGACGACCGATGGACCGACACGAGATACCCACCCACCTGAACGTCGAGGATAAGGCCTTTGCCGGGCTAACGATGCGCCAATTGATGACCGCAGCGGTCGGCCTGGCCCTGGCCTACGGGGCGGCCAGCGAGCCGCCGCTGCCGATCCCGATCCGTTTGGTTGTCGCCGGCATGGTGCTCATCGCCGTGGCGCTGCTCGCCCTCTGGCGGCCAGCGGGGCGGCCGCTAGAGGACTGGGCCTTCGTCCTCCTGCGCTACTGGGCGCTCCCTCGGGTCGCCGTCTGGCGGCCACGGGACGTACCCGTGAGTGCTGGGGAGATGTCCGTCAGGTATGAAGTCGTGGTGCCGGAGCCGATCTGGGCGGACCGCGCGGCCGCACAGGAAGCGGGTTCCTATGCAGCGTCCCACTGACCGCCGATTCGCGAGCGCACAGGAGCTCCTCCCTCTGGAGGACATCCTTGACGGCGTGCTCTGCCTGCGGGGCGGCGACTACCGTGCGGTCCTGGAGGCTCAGAGCGTCAACTTCGGCCTCAAGTCCGAGGCCGAGCAGGAGGCGATCATGGCGGGCTACCGGGCTTTCCTCAACGCGCTGAGCTACCCCATTCAGGTGGTGGTGCGCATCCTGCCCACGGACGTGGAGCCCTACCTGACAGCTCTGCGAGGACGGGCGAGCGACCGCGGCGCCGAGGCCATCCGTCGCCTTGCCCTGGACCACGAGGCGTTCGTTCGCCGGCTGGCCCGCGAGCGCACGCTGCTTGAGCGCCGCTTCTACGTAGTCATCCCGGCGGGGCTGGAGGGCACCTTCGAGCGGACGGGCGCCCGTCTGGGCCAGCGGCGGGGCATCCGCTGGCCGTGGCAGGGGAGACCGGGGAGCGCCCGGCAGGGCCTCGAGGCGGCAAGCGGACAGCTCACCTTTCGCTGCCAGGAGATCGCACAGGGCCTGGGCGGCTTCGGTGTGATGGCCCGTAGGCTCGGCAGTGATGAGCTGGTCGAACTCTGGTCCGCCTTCCTGGGCTCCGAGGTTGGGACGGGCCGGAGCGCAGTGGCGGCCCAGCCGGTCGTCGTAGGGCTGAGCCGCGAAGAGGCGAAAGCCAGTGCCTGATCTGCTCTCACGTCTCAGCCGGTGGCGGAACGGCGCTTCGCCATCGCGTTCGGAGGAGCGCTTCCAGCGCGGTACGAGGTCCGTCGTCGACCTCGTCGCCCCGGCGGCGATGGAGGCGGCCCGCACTCACCTGTTGCTGGACGGGCGGTACGCGCGCGTTCTGGCCTTGACCGAGTACCCGCGCTACGTGCATCCCAACTGGCTAGGGCGCCTCGTCGACTTCGACCAGCCCCTGGACCTGAGCCTCCACCTGGAGCCCCTCGAGTCGGCGGCCACCATCCGCAGCCTTACCCACAAGCTGGTGGAGCTGCAGTCGTCGCGGCTCCTGGACGCCCGCGGCGGCAAGATCGCCAGCGCCGAGCGGGAGGTGGCCTACGAGGACGTGGAGCGGCTGCGCGACGCCCTCCAGCGGGGGGAGGAGCGGGTCTTCTCCGCCAGCCTCTACCTCTGTCTACGGACGCCCGCCCTGGCCGCGCTGGACGACCTCTCCCGCCGGGTCGAGGCAGCCCTGGGCGGCATGCTGGCATCGTCCCGCTCGGCCCTCTACGAGATGCTGCCCGGCTTCCTGTCCTGCCTGCCAGCGGGGCAGGACCACCTGGGGCGTTGCCGCAACCTGGACACCACCAGCGCCGCCACCATGATCCCCTTCACCTCCAGCCACCTCTCGATGGAGCGCGGCATCCTCTACGGCCTCAGCGTCCACAACAACTCGCTCGTCATCTTCGACCCCTTCAGCCGCGAGCTGGAGAACGCCAACAAAGTGGTCTTCGCCAAGAGCGGCGCGGGCAAGTCCTACGCCTGCAAGGTGGAGGCGCTGCGGGCGCTGATGCTGGGCATCGAGTACTACGTCATCGACCCCGAGGACGAGTACCGGCGGGTCTGCGAGGCGGTGGACGGCCAGTACGTCCGCCTGGCCGGCAGCTCGCCCCACCACATCAATCCATTCGACCTGCCCGTCGGGCAGGCAGGCCTTGCACGTGTTACTGCCCGCGACGACGGCGCCCGCGACCCCCTGGCCGAGCGGGTGATAGCCCTCCAGGGGCTGATGGGGCTGATGCTGGCCGACCGGGGCTCGACGCTGGGTCAGCGCGAGAAGGGCGCCCTGGACGCGGCGCTCCACGAGACGTACCAGCGGGCGGGCATCAGCCGCGATCCTCGCTCGCATTGCCGCCCGGCGCCAGTGCTGCGGGACCTCTACGCCATCCTGCGGGAGAAGGGCGACCCGTACGGGCTGGCCGACCGGCTCGAGCGCTACGTGGACGGCAGCCTGGGGCAGGTGTTCTCGTCGCCCACCAGCGTGGATCTGGACCGGCCCTTCGTCGTGTTCAACGTGCGCGACCTGGAGCCGGAGCTGCGGCCGCTGGGCGTCTACCTCATCGCCGACTACATCTGGCGGCAGGTGCGGACCAGCCGCCGTCCCCGGATGCTCCTCATCGACGAGGCGTGGTCCCTCATGCAGCACGAGGAGGGCGCGCGTTTCCTATCGTCAATGGCCCGCCAGGCTCGCAAGCACTACCTGGGCCTCACCACCGTGACCCAGGACGTGGAGGACTTCCTGGCCACGCCTGAGGGCCACACGGTGCTGGCCAACAGCTCGGTCCAGCTCCTCATGCGACAGGACAGCTCCACCATCGACGTGGTGGCTCAGACCTTTCGCCTCAGCGCGGGCGAGAGGGAATTCCTCCTCTCCTGCCACAAGGGCGAAGGCCTCTTCTTCGCGCGGGGGAACCACGTCGCCCTGCGGGTTGAGGCCAGCCCTCACGAGCACGCGCTGGTGACGACAGGCCCGGAGTTCTTCGAATCTCTGGGGAATTCCGAGACGAACTCAGGGGTGGATAAGCAATGAGCCGAGCGGGTCGATCCCAGCGTTCACGAACCGCGGCGTCGTGGGTGTCACGCCTGGTAGCCCCAAGGCGCCTCGTCCCTGGGTCCAACGACGGTGGCGGTGTAGTGGTGCGCACCGGCGACAGAGAGCCCGAACAGGTCGCAGAGCCGCCGGAGGTCGCCGGAGGTGGCGTGCGCCTCGTCGAGGATGCGGTCCTGGCGGATGGCCTGTCCCGGCATGCCGAGGCGTCTGCGTATCCACCACGGGGTGACAGCGGCGTTGGTGTAGGCGCTGCGGTAGTTCATGAACAGGTAAGGGTTGGCCGTGTCAGGCCAGCGGGCGGCCCGCCCAGCCAGGTAGGCGTTCAGGCGGTCGCGGACCAGCGGAGCGAGCAGGATGACCTGCTCACCCACGAAGAAGCGCCCGTCGCGTACGTCAGTCAGGCGCGCCTGACAGAGTTGCCAGACCCGCACACCGTGGAAGGCGAGCAGCGCGGCGAGTGCGGCCGCCGTCGCGTCATCGCCGTCGAGAACCGCCCGCAGAGCGGCGAGATCGACCGGGGAGGGCGCTGGAGGTTCGGGCTTCGGGACGCTCATCCCCATCGTCGGATTGACGAAGACAAGCCGACGGGCCTTGAGCACGCCAAAGATCGAGCGCAGGCCTTGGAGCATCGAAGCCCGGGGCCGGCCGGCGGTGGGCAGGACGTCGTACACATCCTGGCGAGAGATCTCGCGCAGCGAGGCATGGACCTGGGCCCACGCCCGCAGCGCTGGCATGGCGAAGCGGAGCTGGCTGGCTGTGGTCCGATCCGATCTGGGACGAGAACGCGGAGCGACGAGGCTGCCGTTGCGCCGGACATCGAACCAGACGGCGAGCTCGGCGCGCAGCTCCGCGGGCAACTCGGCGATGTGGACAGGGAACCAGCGCGCGATGGCGGGCACCGAATCGTCCTCAAGCATGCCCGCCTCGGCCAGCACCTCGACGACACCTCGGACCGAGATACGGATCCTCGACAGCAGTGCGACGTCACTGGCCTTGATCGGCGCACCCGGCGTGTGCTGCAGCCCGAGCAAGATGCGCACGCCACGCTGTGCTCGCTCGGTCACCGCTCTCCTCCACCCGCTGCGGGCGGCGTGGTGGCGGACGACCTCCCAGAGGGCCGCGGCCAGCACCGGATCCTTCGGGGGTGGGAAGCCCTTGCGCAGCCCTGCCTCCATGTCGACCGGCACCTCGAGGAGGACGAGTTGGCGATGCGCCACGGGCTGGATCGGCTGCAGCCGGGCACGGGCGGCCAGCGGTCGCGACTTGGGCTCAGCCGAGGGAAGGCGGAACATGCCGGCGAAGAACAGTTGCTGGCTGCCGTGGTTGGCGTCGGCCAGGCTGATCGGCGAGCCGCGCTGCCGGTAGCAGAGCCGGCAGTCACCACCGCGGCCGACCGGTACCACTCGCCCGCAGGTGCGGCACTCGCTCACTGGATAATGGCGGCGCCACCATTGGCATGCCTCGCAGGTACGGCTCCAGCCCCGCTGGACGCCCCAGGCCAGACAGTCGCGGCACGATGCGGCCCGTCGGGGCCGACGGGGATGACAGGCTTCGCAAAGCCCGGCGCTCCAGTAGCCGCTCCTCGACCCGCAGCGCAAGCACGGCGGTGGGGTGACCGGACCGCCCGGCCAGCACTCGAAGCAGTAACGCGCGCTGGCGACGGCCGCCGGACGAATGTGGCACTGCTGGCAGCTGCTCACGCAGGGGGCTGCGAGCGGTGCCTGCCGAGCCGGGGCGCGGGCTGCGCTCCCGCGGCGATCTTCTCCTGCTTTGGCTTGCGGGCAGCGACCTTCTCCGGCTCGCAGATCAGGAGATCGGCCGGGCTGGCCTCCAGCACGGCGCAGATGACGTCCAGATCCTCGAGCCGGATCGAGATCGGGGTGCCGGTCCAGAGCGCCGACATCTTCCCGGCGCTGATCTCCAGCCCTGCCTCGGCCAATCGCCGGCGCAGCTCCGTAGACTTCCAGATGCCCCGCTCGGCGGCGACCATCCTCAGGTTCCAGCGCATTGGCTCAACCTCCTGCCTGGCCCAGGCGGACGGCGACCCGCTGGTTCGCCATGGCCCAAGCGTGCTCGATGTGGTCGGCGTGGACGTGGATGTAGCGGGTCGTGGTGGACAGCCACTCATGGCCCAGGAGCTCCTGGATCGCCTTGAGGTCCATGCCCTTCGCGTAGAGGGACGACGCGCAGAAGTGGCGCAGCGTGTGGGGGGTGAGCCGCCCCGACCAGGCCGGCAGCCAGCGCCTCACCTCGCCCTCCAAGCCATCCCGCAGCGCCTGGTCGCCGATGCGGTAACAGAAGCCCGTGTGCGCATCGCGCCGTTCGGAAGGAAGCAGCGGAGCGTCGGGGTTCGTGTAGTCGTCGCCGAATTGGTGGCGCACCTCGACCATCCACCAGTCCAGCAGGGCAGCGACCGAGTTGATCGCCGGGACCAGTCTGGTCTTGGGGCCCCGGCCGCGGCTGCCCTTGCCGAAGCGCACGTGGAGCTTCCCGTGCTCGCCCAGGTCTCGGCGCCAGTCACGAACGTCAAGCATATAGGTCTCCTGGATGCGGAGGCCGGCCCGCCGCCACAGCGACGCTGCAAGGTAATCCCGAGCGGCGGGCAGGAACTTGCGGGTCTGCGGCAACCACTCCCGCCAGGCCGCGAAGAGGTGCTCGACTTCCTCCTCGTCGGGAGGAACGCGGGCAATGCCGTAGTCGGCCTTCGCCGGGCGGTTGTACTCGTCGATCGGCTGAGTGACGACCATGCCGGTCGCTATTGCGATGTCGGCCTGGTAGCGAGAGACCAGGAAGTCGAAGAAGCGGGCCAGTGCCCAGGCCTTGTGCTGGACGGTGAGCCGAGCCCGGCTGAGCTCCTTGCGCTGATAGGCGAGAAAGCGGTCGGCATCGGCCGGCTCCGCCGTCCACACCGGCCTGCCCAGGAAAGCGATGAACTCGAAGATCATTGCCCGGTCGGCTCCGACCGTATGATCGCCCATCCCCGCACCGACCGCGGCGAGGAGGTACTGGTCGACCAACTCCTGTTCGAAGTCCTCGGCCTCTTGTGCCGTCCGCACCTTGCGGGGAGCGTCCAGAGAGCAAACCACCGAGAGCGCCAAGCCTCACCTCAGTTCCCCAAAAACGACTATTGGTCACAACTCGGCATATTCTATCGGCAATCCCGACCGTCTGTCAATTCTCCAAGCGCATGTCAGTGGTGCCCTTGTCAGTGGATCGAGCCGTTCGAGGGAACTCGAGGATGGGTGGAACTCAAGGAAGTTCCTACAACGGATCCTGCCGAGCTGGCGGAGCAGGAGGAGGTGTGATGGTCTACGACATCGACGGTATCAAGCATCGCAACCCCATCGAGGAGGTGGTGGCCGGTCACGGCGTAGCCCTGCGGCGGAGCGGGACGCACCTGATGGGCCTCTGCCCCTTCCACCAGGATGAGCACCCCAGCCTGGTGGTCTACCCTGAGACCCGCAGCTTCTACTGCTTCGGCTGCGGGGCCAGCGGCGATGTCATCGACTTCGTCCGCCGCGCTGAGGGTCTCAGCTTTGTGGAGGCGTTGGAGCGCCTGGGCGGCCATCGAGATGGGCGGACGTCCCTGGCCGGGCAGGCTGCCCACACATCTAACCCGCTGAACCGCGATCCGGATCGGGGCGCTGCCTTCAGCGAACGCCTGTCCCTGGACGACCGCATGATCCTTACGGCGGCCTGCGGCGTCTACCACGAGGCGCTGTTGCGCACGCCGAAAGCGCTCCAGTACCTGGAAGAGCGGGGCGTCGGCCTACCGGTGGCGCGCCGCTGCCGTGTGGGCTACAGCGACGGCCGCTCGCTGCGGCGCTACCTCCAGCGCCGTCGGCTGGGCCTGCGACGGGCAACGGAGATGGGCCTCTTCTGGCCTCGGCACGGCCGGGGGGAGACGATGGCCGGCCGCATTGTGGTGCCTGAATTGCGGGGCGGCCAGTGCATCTGGATGCTCGGGCGGGCGCTGGACGATGACCGGCAACCCAAGTATTGGGGGCTCTCGCTGCCGAAGCCCATCCTGGGCTACGAGCGCGTGCGCGGCAGGCACCGAGTCTTCGTCACTGAGGGCGCCTTCGACTACCTGACCGGCGTGAGCTGGGGCCTGCCCATCTGCGCTTTGCTGGGCACTCAGGTGCGCGCGGGGCGGCTGGCCTTCCTGGAGCGCGCCCGGCGGGTGCTTATCGTGTTCGACAACGACGGCCCCGGCTGTGAGGCGGCCGCGGAGCTGGCGGGACGGCTGGGGTCCCGCGCCCGCGTCGTTCGGCTGGCGGAGGGCGCCAAGGACCTGAACGACCTGGCCCGGCGTCCGGACGGCCGCGCCACCTTCTTCCGGGTGCTGAAGGAGGCCGACCGCGGCGCAGGGGAAGCGACACACGAGGATGAGGATGATGTCGAAACGTCCTCATGACCCACCGTTGCTCGTGGAGGTGATCCCCTCCCGTTGGGACGATGAGCCCATCCCCCGCGCTCAGTCGGCGCTGTCCGGGCTGGCCGGCGTGGACAGCCTCTCGCTGGAGTTCGCGGCGACGGACGAAGGGCTCCGGTTCTACGTTCGCGCCGGCTCGGCCACGGTGATGGAGCACGTCCAGGCGCAACTCGGCGCGGCCTATCCCCAGGCGGGACTGAGAGAGATACCTACCGCCGACCGCCCGGACCTAGATCCCGCATGGCGCGCCGAGGGAGAGGAGACGGCGGCGATAGAGCTGCGCCTGCGGCACGGTCCTAACCTGCCCGTGGCGTCGGACTGGCACCGCCGCGTCGATCCGTTGAAGGGCGTCCTCGCAGCGGCGTCGGTCGTCCTGGAAGGGGAGCGTGTGATCTGTCAGTTGGTCCTCGCGCCCGCCCCCAGCGGCTGGGCCGACGGCCTCAGATCCAGGCTCGTGGTTCCGCAGGCCGGGGTACCTCACAGGACCGAGGCCGGGCCGACCCAGGACATACTTCCGTTCGTGGCCCTGTTTGGCATCGGGGCTGCCGGCCTGCAGGGCTACCGTTGGTACCAGGCTGGGGACTTCCTGCCCCTGGTGGGGATGAGCGCAGCGGGTCTCGTAGGCCTGCCGCTAGCAGCGGCGCTGGCCGCGCGCTTCACGGCAGGCAGGCAACCCATGGCCCGCGAGCTGGTCGATGACAAGCTGGCCCATCCCGCCTTCGCCGTCCAGTTGCGAGTCCTGGCCTTTGGGCCTCCGAGCACCCCGGGGGAGCGGCTGCGAGTGCTGGTGGCGAGGGCGGCCGAGGCGTACCAGGCCTTCGACCACCCGGCCGGCAATGGCCTGCGGGCGCATCCGTGGCGGGGGGACCCCAGGCAGCCCGTCTTCGACGGCGGCCTTCTCCGGAACCCCGACATCCTGAACGCCGCCGAGCTGGCAGGCCTGTGGCACCTGCCCTGCGATGCGGCTGGGCCGTCGGCCGGTGAGAGGATGGCTTCCCGCCGCCTTCTCCCTGCGGCTCACAATCTGGGCCGGGGGTGTCGCGTCGGCGTCTCCGCCCACCAGGGGCCAGCGGTCCCGGTGCAGATGCCCCTCTCGCTGCTGTTCCGCAACCAGTTGGTGGTCGCCAAGACGCGTCGCGGCAAGTCGACCCTCCTCCTGCACCTGGCCTCCTATCTCATGCAGCGCATGGCGGCCGGGCGGGAACGGGCGTCGCTGGTGGTCGTCGACCCCCACCAGGACCTTGCGGAGCCGGTGCTGGGCGCGGTGCCGCCGGCGCTGGAAGAGCGGGTTGTCTACCTGAACCTCGCCGACCGGCAGCGACCCGTGGGGCTGAACCTGCTGGATGTGGCCCTCTTCCCGGAGCGCGATCGCACCACAGAGAACGTGATCACCATGATGCACCGACTCTGGCCCAACAACTGGGGGCCGCGTATGGAGGGCGCCCTGCGGGCGGCTGTCTCCTGCCTGCACGAGGCCAACGCCGTCCGCCCTCGTGAGGAGCAATACACCCTGCTGGACGTGGTTGCGGTCCTGACCAGCGTCGACTTCCGCGAGGAGGTGCTGAAGCAGGTGCCGGACCGAGCCCTCTGGGTCTGGTGGCGGGACAACTACGACCGCATCAGCCGCACCTTCCAGCAGCAGACGGCCAACCCCATCACCACCAAGGTCGGCCGCTTCATCGTGACCGAAGCGGCGCGGCTGGTCCTGGGCCAGGCCCGCTCCACCATCGACCCACGGGCGCTTCTGCGGGAGGGTGGTGTCCTGGTCGTCAACTCCGCCGTAGGTGCCCTGGGGGAAGGCGGAGCCGCCCTGATGGGCGCCACGCTGCTGAACCTGATGGGCCTGGTCGTGGAGGAGCAGGTCGCCCTGCCGCCTGCCGAGCGCTGCCGCCTGGTCGCCCTGGTGGACGAGTCCAGCACCCTGGGCGCCGCCGACTACGGCCACATGTTGAGTGAGCTGTCCAAGTATGGGGCGAGCTTCGTCCTGGTAACTCAGTCGCTGGCCAAGCTGGACGCCATCGACCGGGTTCTGCGGCCCACGGTCTTCTCCAACATCGACGGCCTCACCGTCTTCCAGGTCAGCGCCGAGGACGCCCGCTACCTGGCGCCGGAGCTGGGGGGTGACCTTGAGGTCGCAGACCTGATCGACCAGGACGACTTCGAGTGCTACGCCCGCTGGTGGGCCGACGGCCGGCGGCTGCCCGCTTTCTCCGTCCGCCTCGACCCGCCTCCTCCCATCGACCGCGAGCGGGTGGCAGCCATCAGCCGTCGGTCGGCTGAGCGCTTTGGGCGACCCCGGGAAGAAGTCCTGGCGGAGATCGACAAGGCTCTCGCCGAGCGCGGCGGCCTCGGCGGGCCTCTGACCACACCGCAGACAGGCAAGGCAGATGACGGGGACAACGAGGAGGCGAAGGGGGAGCCGCAGCCCACGGCACGGGCCAATCCTCCAGTCCCTGACCGCAGCCGGCATCGGGGTCGAGGGCGAGGAGCATGACGCCGGACGGCGGAGAGATCGAGCTGGCGCGCCGCGCCGTCCACTGGCTGCTGCGGCTGCCATTCCTGGGCACCGAGGAGATGTCGTTGCTCCTGGGCGTCGACGAGGGCGCCGCCGGTCGGGTTCTGGCCCATCTGGACAGTCTCGGCTGGGTCGAGTGGGTCGTCCCCGGCTCACCGGAGTTGGGACGACGGCGGCTGTTCGTCCTCACGGAGGCGGCCCTGCCGGGGGTGGCGGCGGCACTGGGAGCCACAGAGGGCGAACTGGCCGGCTCCTACCCAGTGGGCTGCCGCGAGACGCTGCTGCGCCTGGCCCGGCTGGAGACAACGGTGGGGCTCAACTGCACGTTCGCGGAACTGGCGGCCGCCCTCTCACGGGATATCGAGGTGGACCTGGCGGACGCGCGCTCGCTGCCCTGGGCAGTTCGCGGGACGGCTCGCCGGTGGCCGCCGGAAGTGGAGGCGTATGGCTGTCTGCGCTGGGGCCCCTGGTTCGCTCCCTTCTTCGTCGCCTGGGACCGCGCGGGGGCGCCGGCTATCCACCGCCGCAAGAGAGTGGCTGGCTGGTACGCTTTCCGTGACTCCAACTCCGCGAACCCCTGGGGCGGCGATGGCCTCCCGCCCGTCGTGCTGGTCTGTCCCGGGGAGCGCGAAGCGCAACAATGGGCCCGCTCGGTGCTCGCCAGCGCCGACCGCCGGGGCTGCCCGCCGCTGTCGGTCGTAACGGCACGCGCTGGCGCTGTCTTCGCGGACCCTCTCGGCCCGATCTGGCGACGGGTCGACGGGATACGCGGCGCTCTCCTGTGCGAGCGCTTGCGTTGGGTCCCACAGAGCGCCGTCGAGGCCGGAGACCCGGCGCCAGTGTGCGGAGATCTGGAAGTCGGAGAGATCTCTGCCAGGGGAGTGCCGCTGCGCGAGTGGGTGAAGGCGGCCGCCGAGGGCAATGAAGGGCTGCGCTCCCTCAGTGAGACCGAGCGGTTGGCATCCCTCTCGCTGGCCACCAGCGCTGATCACAAGACGTTGCTGGAGTGGCTCGGCCACCACCCGCTGCTGTCGGCTGACGATCTAGCGGCCATCCTGCGCGTCTCCGGTCAGTTAGCCCAGCGCCTCCTCGACAGCCTGGCTCGCTACAGTCTAGTCGGCTCCACCGACAAGGCCCTGGAAGATGAGGCGGCGCCGCCTCGTCGCTACTTCCTGACCGACGTTGGTCTCAAACTTCTGGCGGCCCGGGATGGAGTGCCGTCCCGTCGGTACGCCCGCCACGGGATCGTCGCCGCTGCTCCCGGAACGGGCAAGAAGCGGAAAGGTGATGGCCGCCTTCAGACGTTGCTGCGGCAGTTTGAGCACACGGTCGGCGTCAATGGCTTCTTCATCAGATTGATCCAGGGCAAGGACAACAACGGCCGGCGGCTCGTCCGCTGGCTTAGCGCCTCCGAGGCGTCACAGAAGTTCACCTACGGCGAGGTCACGCACTGGTTGAGGCCTGACGGGGCCGGAGACGTGCACTTCGAGGGCAACGTGCGGCGTTTTTACCTGGAGTGGGATCGGGGCACGGTGAGGCTGCCGCTTCTGGTGGAGAAATGTCGGCTGTACGCCGCCTACTATGCGTACCTGGCGCGGGCGGGAGTCCCAGACTCGCACAGGCCCAGCTCTCTCGTGGTCACGAACTCGCCGCTTCGGGAGGGCATTCTGTGGCGGGCGCTCGACTCAGCCCTGGAAGAGGTGTCGCGCCCTCAAGCCCGCTTTCTGACCAGTGTGGCAGCGCTCATCCACCGCCTTGGCCCGTTTGGCGTAGTGTGGCACGGCGCAGACGGCTCGGCGCGTAGGCGATGGCCGTGACCGACGATCAGCGCACTTCGCCTGGAGATAGCCACCTGGGCAAACGATGTGCCCACGGCCTGCCGAGGACGCCATCTGTGGAGCGTGAGACACGCGACGGCCTGTCGCCCCGAGAGAGGCTAGCCAGGATAGGTGAAGTCCTTCTTAAGGGCACCTATGTGTACGCTGCGCTGTCCGACGAAGAGACGTGGCCGGCCTCCCAGCAACACGATCGGCCGGAACCGACCGATGATCACGCGACGCTGCAGCCAGCGTTTGATGACAGCATCTGCATAGACCGACACGATGCGCAAGGCCGTTCTAGGAATGGTGGCCCGCCTTGTGGCTGATACTCGTAAGATGCATAACGACTTGCATTGGCCGGGGCACGATGCTATCATTAGTGGGACACCATAGTGTCACCGAGTGCACAGTGGCGAGAATCACTCTTCGACTCCCGGATGATCTGCACCGGCACCTGCAGGACGCCTGTCGGCGAACGGGCACCTCTTTGAATCAGATTATCGTGGCGGCCCTGGCACAGGCGCTCGCCGATCGCGATCAGTCGGCCGAAAGGAACAGTGCTCTCATGGACCAGGTATTGCACATCCAGACGGCCCTGCGGGATATGACAGTGGAGATCGAGGCCAGCCGCTTCCCGGCTCACCTGCGCCCTGAAGCGGAAGTCCCGACTCGTGAGGAGCTCTTCGGCACGCTGCCGAGGCTGATTCCTCCTTTGTCCTCGACCATTTTGGAGGAGCGGAGAGAACGGGTCTGAACCCGATGCCACTGCACTATCTGGACACAAGCGCCCTGGTCAAGCGCTACCTGCCTGAGCCAGGCTCGGGTTGGGTCAACTCCCTGATCTCGTCCGATCCCGTCGCCGTTTCACTGCTAGCTGCCGTAGAGTTGGCGTCGGCCCTGGCCCGCCGCACTCGCGAAGGTGACCTGACTCCGGAACAGCGCGACATGGTCTTTGGCTCCTTTCTTGCTGACGCCAGGGAGTACGTGATGCTGGCGGTAACGCAGGGTATTACGGAAGACGCGGCGGCCATGCTTCTCACAAGTCCACCCTCAGTAGCGCTGCGAACGCTGGACGCCCTTCACCTGGCCGCTGCGCGCGTGGCCTTCGCCCGCGCTCGCCGGCGCGGCCTGGAAACGGGAGCCTTCGTGACCGCGGACAGGGCGCTGGCTCAAGCCGTAACCTGGGCTGGGCTGACAGCCATCAACCCTGAGGACTACCCGTAACCAACAAGAATGGGACCACAGGAGGCATGGACATGAGGTGCGCCATCTACACCAGAGTCTCTACGGACGAACAGGCGAGGAGCAAGTACAGTTCGCTGGAGCGACAGAAAGAGGTGTGCGTCAGCTACATCGATATCCAGAAAGAAAAAGACTGGCGGTTTGCAGGCGTGTATGAGGATGGCGGCTACTCCGGTAAGGATCTCAGCCGACCCGGTCTGCAAGAGCTCTTGCAGGACATCAAGGATCGCAAGATCGATGTGGTGGTCACCTACAAAATCGACCGCATCTCCCGCTCTCTGAAGGATTTCTATGGGTTCTGGGAGGTGCTGAAGGAGCACAACGCCACGTTCGTCTCGGCCACCCAGCACTTCGACACCTCAGACTCGACCGGCATGCTCATGCTCAACATCCTCCTCAGCTTCGCCCAGTTCGAGCGAGAGCTCACCAGGGAGCGAACTCTGAGCAAGATGGCGGGCCGGGCCGAAAGAGGGCTGTGGAACGGAGGTTATGTACCCATCGGCTTTCACTACCTGAGGGAGACTCAGCAGCTCCGACC
>JAUYGU010000107.1 GCA_030690405.1 Dehalococcoidia bacterium
CTCCTTCGCGGACGTGGGGTATCGGTTCTGTTCCACGGAATGCAAGCAGGCGTTCGATTCTAATCCCGTGCGGTATCTTCTGAAGGTCTAACGGTAGCGGACGGTTGAGCACCATGGACGTGATCCCTGCGATCGATATCCGCGGCGGCCGCTGCGTGCGGCTGGTGCAGGGCGACTACGCCCGCGAGACGGTGTTCGCCGACGATCCGGCGGAGGCGGCGCGTCGCTGGCGGGACGCCGGCGCGAAGCGGCTGCACGTCGTGGACCTGGACGGCGCCCGGCAGGGGCGGCCGCTGAACTGGGAGGCGGTGGCGCGGATCGTCGCCGCCGTGGACGTGCCGGTACAGTTGGGCGGCGGCCTGCGCGACCTGGGGACCGTGCAGCGCTACCTGGAGGCGGGGATGGAGCGGGTGGTGCTGGGCACGGCGGCCGTCAAGGACGAGCAGCTGCTGAGCGCGGCGCTGGAGCGCTTCCCCGGGCGCATCGTCGTGGGCGTGGACGCGCGTGACGGGGTCGTGGTGACGGAGGGCTGGCTGGAGGCGTCGGGGGTCGTCGCCGGGGAGCTGGTGCGACGCTTGGCGGCGATGAGCGTGCCCCGGATCATCTACACAGACACGCTGCGGGACGGCACCCTGACAGAACCGGACTTCCCGGGGCTGCAGGCGCTACTGGCGGACGTGCGGGCCTCCGGCGGCGAGATGCGAGTCCTCTATTCCGGCGGCGTGTCCTCGCTGAGGCACGTCCGGCGCCTGGCGGAGACGGGCGTGGAGGGCGTGATCGTGGGTCGCGCGCTGTACACGGGCGGTATCGACTTGGGGGAGGCGATCGCCGCGGCCGGCGCTTAGCGGGCGCTTAACCAGGGGCTGCGGTATACTGTTTTCGCCCGGCGCGGGCCTAAAAGGGAGGAGCCAGCATGGCGAACGATGTAGGTATACCGGAGGACATCCGCGACGTCGTAAAGGGCGCGACGACCGGGATGCTCCAGTTCGTGGAGTCCGAAGTTGTGCCGATGGAGAAGGAGCTGGGCTCCATCCTCACCGACGAGCGGAAGTTCTTCGACGAGACGGGCCGGGCCAGGAGCGAGGTGCTGGACGCGCGCCGCGACGTCCGGATGAAGTCCGCCAAGGCCGGCTACTACGGGATGTTCGCCCCGGAGAACGTGGGTGGAGGTGGCCTCGGTGTGCGGATAATGGTGTTCGTGGAGGAGGCGCTCTACCGCAAGTTTGGGCCGGGGCGTCCGCTGATCACCTGGGCCAAGGGATTCCTGACCCAGCCGGTGATCGCCTCTTTCGTCGATGGCCCATCCCATATGCTGATGTCAGTCAGCGATACCGTGCGGAAGGAGTTCGTGCCGGCCATCGCCAGCGGCGAGAAGACCGTGTGCTTCGCCCTGAGCGAGTCCGAGGCGGGCTCGGACGTGTGGGCCCTCAAGACCCGCGCCCGCCGTGACGGCGACGACTGGGTGATCAGTGGCAGCAAGCAGTGGATCACCAACGGCCCTTACGCGGATTACCCGATCGTCTTCGCGGTCACGAACGAGGAGATGCTGGCGCAGCACAAGGGCGGGATCACCGCCTTCCTGGTCGAGAATACCGCCCCCGGTTACAGCCTCGACGGAGTCCTGCGGGTGATGGGACACCAGGGCGGCGACTGCGGCTCCATGACCTTCGACGAGGTGCGGGTGCCCGCCGACAGGGTGGTGGGACAGCTGGACCAGGGCTTCCAGGTGGCCATGTTCGGTATCTCAGAGGGGCGGATCGCCATCGCCTCCAATATGATCGGCATGTGTGAGTACGCGCTGGACCGCTCGCTCGAGTACGCGCAGCAGCGCAAGACGTTCGGGCAGCCGATAGCGGAGCACCAGGCGATCCAGTTCATGCTGGCGGACATGGCGATCGACATCTTCACGATGAAGTACATGGTGCTGCAGACGGCGGCGCTGATAGAGACGTTCCCCCAGACCGGGCGGCTTCCCGTGAAGGAGATATCCATCGCCAAGGCGTACTCCGTGGAGAAGGCGCAGGAGGTCTACGACAAGGCGATCCAGGTGCACGGCGGCATGGGGCTCAGTAACGAGCTTCCCCTGGAGGAAGGCTTCCGTATCTGCCGCACGCTGCGCATCCCCGATGGCACCGGCGAGATCCAGCGCCGAACAATCGCCCGGCAGATGCTGCGCGGCGATACCGTCTTCTAGCTTTTGTCGATAGAGGTCCTGGCGGCCGCGATCGCCATCGCTTTCCTGGCGGCGGCCTGTGAGTCGCTGACCGCGTTCGGGTTCGCGCTGGTGATGGTGCCGCTTCTCTCTCTGGCCTGGGAGGTGAAGCCGGCGGTGGTCACCAGCACGGTCCTGGGGACGGCATTGCTCCTGCCGCTTCTCTACGAGGTGCGCGGTCACGTCCAGCCCGGACGGGTGGCGCCGCTGCTCCTCGGAAGCTTCACCGGTGTCCCCGCGGGCGTGATCATCCTCGACCGGATCGACGCCACCGCGCTCGAGATCGTGGTGGCGAGCGTCGTGATCGTGGCGGGGCTGGCGGTGTACCTCTCGCCGCAGCTATCGCTCTCACGGCCGCTGGCACCGTTGTCGTTCCTGATCGGCGCGATGAGCGGGGCGCTCCGCGCCGCCACCAGCATGGGCGGCCCGCCGGCGGTCCTCTACGTGCTTACCTTCGAGCACGAAGTGGAGCGCTTCCGGGCGATGCTGCTGGCCCTGTTCGTGCCGTCCAGCCTCCTGACGATCGCGGGGCTTGCCATCGCCGGACAGATCAGCGACGACGTCCTCCTGACGGTGGCGACAGGTCTGCCGGCTGTAGCGCTGGGCGCGCTGGTCGGGCGCTGGGCGCGAGGTCGCGCCTCGCAGGGCGTCTTCCGGCTGGCCGTGCTGGCGCTGCTATTCGCGAGCAGCGGAGCGGTGCTGGCGTCGGCGAGCGGGGCGTTGGGCTAGCCGGTCGCGGCGCGCGCCTGATACGATTGCCTCTGTCATGCTGACCAAGCGGATCATACCGTGCTTCGACGTCGCCGAGGGGCGGGTGGTGAAGGGCGTGCGGTTCGTGGACCTGCGCGACGCCGGCGACCCGGTGGAGCTGGCCGCGCTCTACGACGCGGAGGGCGCTGACGAGCTCGTGTTTCTCGACATAAAGGCATCGCCCGAAGGGCGCGATACCGCCCTGGAGATGGTGCGGCGCATCGCTGATCAGGTGTTCATCCCGTTCACCGTCGGCGGCGGCATCCGGACCACGGAGGACGTGCGGCTGATGCTGGAGTCGGGCGCCGACAAGGTGGCGATCAACACCGCCGCCGTGGAGAACCCGGGGTTCGTGGCGGAAGCCTCGGAGAAGTTCGGGGCGCAGTGCATCGTGGTGGCGATCGACGCGAAGAGGCCGGGCAGCGGGCGCCGTGCCAGCCTCGGCTGGCAGGTTCACACCTACGGCGGCGTGGGCGGCGGCACGCCCGTGGAGCTGGACGCGGTGGAGTGGGCGGTGCGCTGTGCCGAGCTGGGCGCCGGCGAGCTGCTGGTGACTGGCATGGACGCCGACGGTACGCAGGCCGGCTACGACGTTGAGCTCACGCGGAGGGTATCGGAGGCGGTGACGGTGCCGGTTATCGCCTCGGGCGGCGCGGGCTCGCCTGAGCACTTGTACGACGCCATCGCGGAGGGGAAAGCGGATGCCGTGCTCGCCGCCTCCATCTTCCACTTCGGGACGTACCGCATCCGCGAGGTCAAGCAGTACCTGGCGGAGCGCGGCGTGCCGATGCGTCTGTGAACGGAAAGGACACCGATATGCTGAAGTTCGACGACCGCGGCCTGCTACCCGCCATCATCCAGGACGATGAGTCGGGCGAGGTGCTGACCCTCTTCTGGATGAACGACGAAGCGGTGCGGAAGACGCTGGAGTCGCGCCAGGTCTGGCGCTACAGCCGCCAGCACCAGGAGCTGATGCTGAAGGGGGCCACGTCTGGCAACTACCTGAACGTCCGCAGGATGCTGTTCGACTGCGACGCCGACGCGCTGGTGGTGCGGGTGCAGGCAACCGGCCCCGCCTGCCACACCGGTGAGCGGACCTGCTTCTACCGGGAGCTAGAGGCTGAGGGCTAGCACTCTCGAAAGGGCAGGGCTGAAGCCCTGCAGCTAGGCCTGCCCCTGATGTCCGTCGTAGCTGCAGGCCTTTAGGCCTGCTCGGACGGCTGAGTAGTGACCGCCGCATCTGCGCCGCCTGCCGGCGCCCCGACGCCCTCCGCCTCCATCACCTCGCGGAGCGCCCGTAGGGCCACCTCAACCTGCGCGTCGTCTGGCTGGCGGGTCGTCAGCGTCGGGAGGGCCAGGTTCGGCCACATTAGGGCGCGGGCGAGTGGGTTCGTGTAGAAGTGGCCGCCCAGGCGGATTAGCTCGTAGGCGAGCGAGGCGATGACCGGGATGAGGGCGATCCGCGAGACGACCCGCAGCCAGAGCTCCGGCGAGCCCAGCGCCGCGAACACCACCACCGAGACGACGACCACCGTCAGCAAGAAGCTGGTGCCGCAGCGCACGTGGGCGGTGGGATGGCGCTGGACGGACGGCGGCTCCAGCGGGTCGCCGGCCTCAAGGGCGTGGATACACTTGTGCTCGGCGCCGTGGTAGGCGTATACGCGCTTGATATCCGGGATCAGGCCGATGAATCCGATGTACGCCAGGAGTATGGCCAGCCGGATTAGGCCTTCGATGATGACGACGAGGAGGGAGCTCTCGATCATGCCCTCGAGCCAGCCCGCCAGGAGCACCGGTCCGGCGAAGAAGAGGACGGCGACCAGGGCGAGTGCCATCAGCCCCATGCCGGCCACGGACATCCGGCTGATCTCTTTCTCCTCCTCGCCCATGGCGACGTTGGAGGAGAAGAGGAGGGCCCGCATCCCCAGGGCCAGCGTCTCCCAGAGGACAATGACGCCGCGCAGGAACGGGATGCGCCTGAGCGTGCCGCTGTACAGCCCGCCCAGGGCCTCCCGCCGGACGGCGATCTCGCCGTCCGGGCGGCGGCAGGCGACGGCGACGTTGTGCGGGCCGCGGATCATAACGCCCTCAATGAGGGCCTGGCCGCCGTAGTAGAGGGTCTGCTCCGCCATCTCGCCGCGCTAGACGAAGTTCGGGCCGAGAGCGATTCCCGGCCCGTGCGTTGTTAGGACGCCCAATCGGCTACTTCAATCCGTAGCGGCGCTTGAACCGCTCCACGCGGCCGGCCGTGTCCACAATGCGCTGCTCGCCGGTGAAGAACGGGTGGCACTTGCTGCAGACCTCAATGTGCACCTGGGGCTTGGTGGCGCGCGTCTGCCAGTTGTTGCCGCAGGCGCAGGTGAAGACCGCGTCCACGTACTCCGGGTGTATCTTGGCTTTCATCGGCTCTTTCTCTACCTCCGCGGTGGGTCGGGATTCAGCCCGACGCCGACAGGCTAAAGCCTGTCCCATCGTGAAGCTGCTACTCGCTGAGCTCCAGTATGCTTACCTTCTTCTGGCCGCCCTTACGGTGGGGCTGGAACTTCACCCTTCCGAGCGCCTTGGCGAAGATCGTGAAGTCGCGGCCCATGCCAACGTTCACGCCCGGGTGAATGCGGGTGCCCCGCTGCCGCACGATGATGGTGCCGGGGAGCACCAGCTCGCCGTCGTAGCGCTTGACGCCCAGCCGCTTGGACTGGCTGTCGCGGCCGTTCTTGGCGCTGCCGCCGCTTTTCTTGTGTGCCATCGCTTACTCTGTCTCCGTCTTCTTTGGTGTGCGCTTCGGCTTTTCGGTCTCGGCCGGTGTCTCGGGTTCAGCCTTGCGGGCGCGGGTGCGCCGCGCGGGCTTCGCCTCCTCCGCCTCCAGAGCTGGTGCCTCCGCGCTGGCTTCGGGCGCGGCCGCCGCCTTGGGAGCGCGCGCGCGGCGGGCGGGCTTCGGTGCCGTGGCGGGCGCCTCAGCGGCGGGGGCCTCCGGCTCCGCTTTCCGGGCGCGGCGGGCCGGCTTCACCTCCACGGCCGCCGCCTCTACGGGTGGGGCTTCAGCCGATGGCGCCTCGGCCTCCGGCTCCGCCTTGCGGGCGCGACGGGCCGGCTTCGCCGCCGCCTTCGCGGGCACCCGACGCTTCGGCTTCTCCTCCGCCTGCATGACGCCCTCGGCGGTGACGATCTGGCGCACCGCCAGGCGGGTGTAGCCCTGCCGGTGCCCCCGCCGGCGCCGGTAACGTGTCTTCGCCTTGTACTTGAAGACGATGATCTTGCGGTCGCGGCCGTGCTCCACTACCTCCGCTATGACGCGGGCCCCTTCAATCGTCGGGCGGCCGACGCGGACGTCGCCGTTGGAGGCGATGAAAAGGACGTCGCTGAGCTCGACGGTGGAGCCCACCTCTGCCGAGATGGAGTCCACGTCTATGAGCTGATCGGGCTCAACACGGTACTGTCTGCCGCCGCTGCGGACTATGGCGTAGATTTCGCTACCTCCTGGGCGGCCTACGAGGGCGCCCGATGTTCGATTCTACCCGCAGGCGGGTGTAGTGTCCACTTCGACGAAGGAGTCTGGCCGCCGCGGGGCGCTAGTGGCGCTGGTGCGGGTCTAGCCGAGAGGGCGCCTCCCAGGCGAGCCCCGGCTGGGGCGGCTTCTGGACGGAAGGCTTCTCGGCGCCGCCTTCGCCGGCGGGCTTCTCGGCCTTGGGCTTCTTCTCCGCCTTTATCAGCTCCTCGGATTCCTTGCCGGGCTCCGCATTGAGGATCGCCTGGAGGGCTTCGCCCTCGATGGTCTCTTCCTCAAGCAGGACCTTCACCAGCTGCTCCAGCTTGTTGCGGCCGCCCTGGAGCGTCTTCTCGGCGAGGTGATAGGCGTCATCGACGATGCTGCGCACCTCGTCGTCGATCACCTCGGCGACCTTCTCGCTGTAGTTTCGCTGCTCGGATATCTCGCGGCCGAGGAAGATCATCTCCTCTTTGCGGCCGAAGGTGCGCGGGCCCAGGGACTCGCTCATGCCCCACTGGGTGACCATCTGGCGGGCGAGGCGGGTGGCGCGGTCGAGGTCGTCCTGCGGGCCGGTGGTGGCCTCGCCGAAGGTGAGGACTTCGGACACCATGCCGCCGAGCATGGCGGCGAGCATGTCCTTGAACTGGGTCTTGGTGTAGAGGTGGCGGTCTTCCTCCGGCAGGAAGCGGGTGAAGCCGCCGGCCATGCCGCGGGAGACGATGCTTATCTTGTAGGGCGGGTCGGCCTTCGGCAGCAGGTAGCCCACGAGGGCGTGACCGGCCTCGTGGTAGGCGATGATCTCGCGCTCCCGCTGGCTGATGACGCGGCTCTTGCGCTCCGGCCCGGCGATGACGCGGTCGACGGCCTCGTCGAACTCCGGCGCCGTCACCTTCTTCTTGCCGCGGCGGGCGGCGAGGATACACGCCTCGTTCACCAGGTTGGCGAGGTCGGCGCCGGAGAAGCCGGGGGTCTGCTTGGCCAGCGTCTCCATGTTGACGCCGCTGTCCAGCGGCTTGCCCTTGGCGTGGACCTCCAGGATCGCCTTACGGCCCTTCATGTCCGGGCGGTCCAGCACCACCTGGCGGTCGAAGCGGCCGGGGCGCAGGAGCGCCGGGTCCAGGATGTCCGGCCGGTTGGTGGCGGCGACGATGATGACGTTGGTGTTGGTGTCGAAGCCGTCCATCTCCACCAGAATCTGGTTCAGCGTCTGCTCGCGCTCGTCGTGGCTGCCGCCGAGGCCGGCGCCGCGGTGGCGGCCGACGGCGTCGATCTCGTCGATGAAGACGATGCAGGGGGAGTTGCGCTTTGCCTGCTCGAACAGGTCGCGCACGCGGGAGGCGCCGACGCCGACGAACATCTCGACGAACTCGGAGCCGCTGATGGAGAAGAAGGGCACGCCGGCCTCGCCGGCGACGGCCTTGGCGAGAAGCGTCTTGCCGGTGCCGGGGGGGCCGATGAGGAGGACGCCCTTGGGAATGCGGGCGCCGAGGGCGGCGAACTTCTCCGGGAACTTAAGGAACTCCACGACCTCCGCCAGCTCTTCCTTCGCCTCGTCCACGCCGGCAACGTCCATGAACGTCACGCTGGGACGGGTGCCGCTGAACATGCGCGCCTTGCTCTTGCCAAAGTTCATCGCCTGGCTGTTGCTCCCCTGGGCCTGTCGCAGGAAGAAGAAGAGGATGGCGACTATGAAGATGATGGGCAGGAACTGGAAGAGGAGGCCGGGGACGTTGCTCCAGAAGCTGTGCTTCTTGATCTCGATGGG
>JAUYGU010000125.1 GCA_030690405.1 Dehalococcoidia bacterium
ACTCAAAGCTTTGCATCAGTCCGTAGCCGGACTTCAGGGAGTTCGCCACCATACCCAGCGCCTCTACCAGCTGGCCGTTCATCTTCTTGCTGCGGCTGGCCCGCTTTGAGCCGACCCACATAGCCGGCAGAGCGTAGCCGAGCACCGTCAGACCGGCCGCGAAGATGAAGGCGAACACGCCCCGGCTGAAGGCGAAGGGGATCAGCAGGAAGAGCAGCGCCATCGCGTAGCGGATGATGTAGTACTCGCCGACACGGAGGGGCAGGCCAGCCCTCTCCAGGTTAATGGCAGCCTGCTCCGAGCCGCGGAGCTGGGCCAGAAAGACGCTAAAGATGGGCAGGCCGCTATAGGAGCGCTTTCGGAGAACGGGGCCTTCGGCATCGGGCACGGGGCCCGCCTGTCGCTCGCTCTTGAACGCTTCCAGCCGCTCCTCCATGGCGGAGCGCCTGGAAGCGCGTATGCCGACGACGAAGGAGAAGACGGCCAGCGTGACCGTAGCAGCGATGACGATCAGCAGAGGGTCCATGGCTTATCCTCCCCTGATCGGCATGAATACGGTCTCCGGGAGCTGGATGCCGGCCAGCGCGAACCTGTCCGCGAAGGTCGGCCGCAGGCCGGTGGCCGTCACGTAGCCGAGGATCCGTCCTTCCGCGTCCACGCCTGTCTGCTTGAACTGGAAGAGGTCCTGCATGGTCACGATCTGACCTTCCATGCCGGTGATCTCGGTGACGTGGGTGACCCGCCTGACGCCATCGCTGAATCGGGCGAGCTGCACTATCAGGTGCAGGGCTGATGCTACCTGCTCCCGGATCGCCCGCTGGGGCAGGTCCAGGTTGGCCATCATCACCATGTTCTCCACGCGCGCAAGTGCGTCGCGCGGGGCGTTGGCGTGGACGGTGGACAGCGAGCCCTCATGGCCGGTGTTCATCGCGTTCAGCATGTCGAACGCCTCCGGTCCGCGCACCTCGCCGATGATGATCCGGTCGGGCCTCATACGCAGGGTGTTACGCAGCAGGTCGCGCTGCTGAATCTCGCCCTTGCCATCGATGTTGGGTGGCCGCGCTTCCAGGCTCACAACGTGAGGCTGCTGCAACCGCAGCTCCGTGGGGTCCTCAATCGTGACGATACGATCGCTCTCAGGGATGTACGCTGAGAGGGCGTTCAGGAACGTGGTCTTACCGGTGCCGGTACCGCCGGAGATCAGGATGTTCAGGCGGAGCTTGACGCAGGCCTTGAGGAACTGCACCAGCTCCGGGGTGATAGTGTCGGCGCTCACCAGCTCGTCCATCGTCAGCTTGTCCTGCCGGAACTTACGGATGGTGATGGTTGGGCTCTTGGGGGAGACCGGCGGGATGATGACGTTGACACGGGAGCCATCGGGAAGGCGCGCGTCCACCATGGGCGACGACTCGTCGACACGGCGGCCCAGCGGCGCCACGATCCTCTCGATAATCCTCTGGACGTGATCGGCGTCCCTGAAGCGAATATCGCTCAGGTAGATGATGCCCTCACGCTCGAAGTAGACCTCGTCCGGGGCGTTCACCATGACCTCAGACACTGAGGGGTCACGGATCATGCCGTCTATCGGGCCAAGTCCGACGACTTCGTCCACCACCCTGGCCACGATCTGATCACGGGTGATGCCGCCCACAGAGGGCATCTCACGCCGAAGGACGGTGTCCGCGGCCTGTTCCACCAGACGCCGGCGCTCTTCGGACGGCATTGAGCTGATCTGGTCGGCATCCAGCTCCTCGATCAGCATCTGGTGAAGCCTGAAGATCAGGTCCTCCATATCCTCGTTGTGGCGGCCGGGGGTGGTCCGCACGGCGGCGGTCTCCGTCCTGGCCAGGGGTCCTTGAGTACGACTGCTACCGGGTTGCCAGCTGGGCATCTCTCTACTCCACCTTTACTTCGGCTTTTTCTTCGGTCAATGGTGAAAGGATCTTTCCGAAAAGACCCTTGGCCTGCTTCTGCTGCTGTGGGGCCTGCTGCTGCCGCACGCCGCTGAGGACGAAGGCCAGCTCCACCAGGCTCTCAGCAGCCTTCGTGGTCGGCTTTGCCACTACCACCGGCATGCCCAACTGCATGGACGTGCTGATGTTGCGGTCGTAGGGTATGGACCAGAACACGTCCCGGCCCAGCATCCGCTTCACTTCCTGCGGCTGAACGTTGGTAGCCTCGTTCGTGGCGTTGATGACCAGCTTGATCTTCTCCTGAGGGAAGTTCCACGAGCGGAGCATATCAATGGCGAGCAGCGTGTCCTTGAGGCTCGCCATGTCTACCGTCGCCACCAGGAGCACCAGCGTCGCGAGCTCCAGGGCCCGCGCCACGATGTCGTTGAACGTGCCCGGCGTGTCCAGGATGACGTAGTCATAGGTCTGGGCCAGCAGCGTCACCACGCGCTCTATGTGGCCGGCGTGGACGTTGCGCCAGTCCGTAGGCCGGACGGGCGCAGGCAGTATCGTCACTCCGGTGTTGTGCGTGTAGAGGCAGTCCTGGAGCATCTCCCGGTTGATCTCCTCCTCCGGCAGCGCCAGATCCGCTATGCTGCGTTCGACCGGGATGTCCATGAGGATGGCGACATCGCCGAACCGGGTGTCCAGGTCCACCAGAGCGACCGACTGACCGGTCTTCTGGACGATGGCGGTGGCCAGGTTGGTCGAGATAGTTGTCTTGCCAATGCCGCCCTTGGCGCCGAACACCGTCAGCACGGTGCCGCAGGCCACGGGCTCATCCGTCTCGCCGGCGATGCGCGCGCGCCTGCGCTCCTCATTCGCCAGCACGGCGTGGATGGAGTTGATGAGATCCTCTTCGCGTACCGGCGTAACGAGGTAGTCCGCCACTCCGGCGAGCATGGCCTTGCGCATGCTGGCGGGGTCCTTGATTGACGAGTAGGCGACTAGGGGTGACTGCGGCAGCAGGTCTGCCACGGCCTCCACCGTCTGAAGCGCTCTGACAACCGGCTCCTCCAGCGCGATGACGATGATGTCCGGCTCCGTCTCCTTCGCCAGAGAGACGGCTTCGATCCCGTAGCCAGCCTCGCCCAGCACCGCGAAGCCTGAGAGGGCCAGCATCTTCTGGACCTCGGCCCGCGCGACCTGGTCCTGGTCTATTACTATCACTCGAGGATTTCTTGCCATTTTCCCTACGCTCCCAATTGCCTCTCCCGGAAGATGTTCCGTTCCCTTATTGCAGGGACTTCAGGCCGAGCAGCGCCGCGCAGGTGGGGGGCGCTCCGCCATCCGCCCACTGGCTGCGGCTGTCCACCAGCCCGGACTCGCCGAACGGGCGCAGCGCCAGGGCCAGGCGGCCGCCGAAGCTCTTACCGCAGGTCTCAGCGACGGTCAGGACCTCTCCGTGCACGGGGGAGACGGCCAGTGTTACAGTCGAGGCATCAGCGTTGGACGTACCGTCTTGGGCCGGCGGCGACGACGTGTCGCTGCCTCCCGCTCCGGGACGCGCCACCGACTGGTCTATGCTCAGGACCAGGGCGTTCTGCAAGACCGTGCGAGCTAACTGGTCTCTCGTCGAGGTGCTCTGGCCTGCGGATTGGCCGGCGGCGCCGCCCTGTACTTGAACCGTGAGTATGACGTCCACGTAATCGCCCGGCCTGATGAGGCCACTGGCGCCTATGACGCTGCTCACCTCGACAGACACGGCCCGCATACCTTCGGGGATCACGTAAGCCAGCGGCGGGTTCTCCACGTCCGCGATAGCGGCTCCGGTTGGGGTGACCTTGCTGGGAATCACCTGCTCACCGGAAACGAGCGGTACCCTGGTGACCTGACCCACGACGTCCTTCGTCTTTCGGAAGACGTCCGGGAGGATCGCGTCGGACGAGATGGACTTCAGCGTCACCATGTCCGCCGTGACGCGAGTCCCGGCCGGGATGCCCTGGCTGGCCACGACCACGGGCGTCACGGCGCCTCCGGAGACGTTGCCGCCGCCGCTGTCGTTGGCCTTGCTCAGGTACACGACGACGAGCGCCGCGCTGACCAGCCCCAGGAATAGGCCCAGAAGAATGAGGGCCCTATTTGTCCTGCCACCAAGAGCCTGATTCTTTATCATCGTCTTCCCCTCAGGTCCTTACTCTTGATGCGACCCGCATTGTGCGGGCCGCAATAAATCGACATTGCAAATCTAATGATGATGTTTGGGGTCGTTCTGTTACGGGCCCCACCACCTGACGGCGGATTAATTCGGAGAAACCCGCCTACTTCACCAGCACGATAACCAGAGGCGCGAAGGGGTTATTGGAATCCCAGCCCCACCGCACCGACCAGGACGGGAGCGACGTGGCCGGGACCATGTAGCCCCATATCATCCCATCTCCGGGAGGGGGTGGGTTGCTGCCGTTCCCATACGCCGGCCAGCGGTCCCAGCCAGCGATGTAGAAGCTGGCCAGGCCCCAGATGTCAATGTTCGCGCTCTGCCCCTGCGGGGGGAAGGCGTTGATGATCGCCACCGATACCGCCCGGTCCTTGCACGCCTGCAGCCCCGCTTTGGCCTGAGCGTCTGCATACCCGTCCTCATCCACCGCAACGTCACAGGTCGCCCAGGTGGACTGGGGGTAACGTACCGTTAGCGCATCATCCGTGTTCTTTCCCAGTGACCCCGTCTGCGTAGCACAGGCCAGGGTCTGCCCTTCAGCCACATAGGGCGAGTCGCTACCGCAGGCGATCATTTCCCCGCAGTTGCCCTCCACCGCATTGCGGTAGTCCGACGTGCCGCCGCCGTAGACCGCCAGGGCGCCGAAGTTACCGGGCGAGCTCCAGCTGCCGGACGATAGCTGAAAGATGTATACCGCCTCCGCGGGCAGCCCGTAGCCACTGCCGGCGTCATTGACTACCCCTTGAATTGCCCAGGGGGCTATGCAGCTAGCGGTGACCGGCACCCGGCCCGCGGTGGCCGAAGCGTGCATCGTGTCGCTGACCAGCCCCAGGGCACGCCCGAACAGGAAGGAGACCTCCTGCTCGACTTCTACCCTGATGCGGTCGTTGGACAGGCGGTAACTGGAGACCTCGATGCTCTTGACCACCTCATTGCCATCGTCAAAGTTCTTGGCCGTCCACTCCTGCGACTTTTGGGTGGCGACGGTGGCATCCGGCAAGAACGCCCCGCCCGCCAGCGCGGCGGCATCGGCGTCGTTCTGCAGGTCCCGCCTCTGATGCAAGAAAATACCCACGTCCACGGCCATCGCCGTGAACCCAAGTAGGACCCCTAGAGCCAGCGCGAACAGGACGAGAGCCTGACCTCGTTCGGCCAGACTGCACCGCTGGAATTGCACGCTCTTCCTCCTCACGCCGTCACCTCCTTCACTCCAGTCGCATATCCGCGCTGGATGGCAGATTCAGAGTGGACCCGAACGTGTTGCTGCCGGTGACGAATGAAACGATGCCAGCTAGAGGAGTTATGAGATCGTACTCGTAGTCCACCGTCACCACCACCGAGTCCCCCGGCGGGCCCTCTTCGCCGTTGATGTCGACGTCCAGCTTGCTCTGGTCCAGGCGGTCGGCCGTCGCCCGGACCCTATCTTCGATACACTGGTCCAGGGACGCCTTGCCGAAGCAGGGCGAGCTGGCCACGTTCAGTGGCGCATGCACCGCCCCCAGCCGCGCCCCCTCACGGGCAGAGTTCGTGACGGTGATCCAGGAGTAGAAGCCCATGCCGAAGTCGACGATGGCGAACAGCAGCAGCAGGAAAATCGGAACCAGAAGGGTAAACTCGACGAGAGCCTGACCCTTCTCTCCGTTCTTTCGCCGCGCGCGAATCAGTTTAAGCATCGACCAACCTTGTCCATTCCTACGGGCACTACACCCGGCGTTCCCTTACGGGAACCCGGCCGTCACCGTATTGAGTGTTCCCTTGATGGCCAGCCCGAGAGCCCCCAACGCGATCACACAGGCGATAAGGATAAACGCCAGTATCAGGCTGTACTCCGCCAGGGCCTGGCCCTCTTCCCGGAAGCGGGCCATCAGCCGC
>JAUYGU010000129.1 GCA_030690405.1 Dehalococcoidia bacterium
GCCCGTCTCAAACGGCGGGAACGGGAACAGGTCCTTATAGGTCGTCAGGGGAGGCGTATAGTGCAGCCAGCGCGCAGACCCAAGCAACACGAACACCGCCAGCACGAAGACGGGGATCCCCAGAAACGCTATCGACACAAATCGCAACAAGTAGTCTACTATCGAGTCCTGCCGTATCGCCGAGATGATGCCGATAGGTACGGCGATGACCAGGGCCACTATGATCTGGAGCAGCCCCAACTCCAGCGAAGGGCCCATCCGGTTCCCGATCTCCTGCATCACGTCGTCCCGGGCCTGGAAGGACTCCCCGAGGTCAAGCTGAACGAGGTCCCCCAGGTAGATCCAGTACTGCTGCAGGAGAGGCTTGTCCAGGCCTAGGTCCTTCCGCACCAGCTTCTTGGCCTGCTCGGTCGCGTCCTCCGACGAGCCCGACTCAGCGACCGAGGTCTGGCCGGCGCGCTGAGTGACGACGTAGTCCGTGTCTATCCTCAGCAGCAGAAATACAAGCGTGGCCACAAAGTAGATGACCAGCAGGTTCAGGAGGACTCGCCGCAGAATATATTGCTGCAAGGCCAGCCCTTCCTATGCCGGTCCTGAAGGGAGCGCCGGGGCGGACGCTTGCCGGTGAAATCGGACGACCATCATGCAGTCTCAGGGCACCGCAGCCCGATGAAAGCCATTCGGACAGTGGCTAGACGTTAGCATCGCTCATATTACTTGTCAAGGCTTCGCACTTCTCGTCCGGATTAGCTACGATGGCGGCGGTGCGCGCGGATTGGCCGCCCCGCTGAAGGCTTCTCACCCACTCTTGACACGTCTCTGACTCGCATATAATATGTTCTTGCGGTCACAAACGGCCGTTGCGCCAAATCCCCGCCTGGGGCGGGGACCGGGGGACAGGCTCTTGGGGTGAATCTCGCCGGTGGCGAGTAGGGTTAGCCTTTCGACCCGAACCCGTCAACTAACCTCGGCGGCGACAGAAGGGCCACACCAGCGTTGCTGGTAGCTGGCTTTTTTGTTGTAAAGCGAATAGGAGGTGGGGTCGATGCAGACTGCTCCGCCACGGAGCTGTCCCAGGTGCAGTGGGTCCATGCTGTTTGAAGAGGACTGGCACGGCGCCTACAGCACTTGCCTTTCTTGCGGCTACGTGTACGAGTTCGGCGCCACGGCTGCCCTCGAGGAGAACGAGGGCAACGGGGAGCACCGGCAGAGGCGGCGCCAGCCTTCGCACGGCAAGCTGCGGCTGTAAGAGAACACGCGGAAACGGGCACCGGGGGGGGGCGCTCCCATGTCATGGGAGCGCCCCCTCTTCATTCCAACCGCCGCCGGCCGGCTGACCGGCGCGCCGCGGATCATGTGAAGGAGCCGCCGAAGAGATGAGCTTCGAGAGGGGCCAGCCCAGCGCCCGCGATACGCAGGCCCAGTACGCCCGCCACGCCCGCCGCTACGCCGAGAGCGGCCTCCACCGCCGCGGCGAGAGCCTGGAGACCGTGCGAAGCCTCGCCGCCGCCACTCCCGCCGACAGGGCCCTGGACATCGGCACGGGTACCGGGTTCACCGCCTTCGCCCTGGCCGGCGACGGCGCCTCCGTCCTCGCCGTAGACCTGACGCCGGAGATGCTTGCGGAGGGACGGCGGCTGGCGGAGGAGATGCGGCTGGAGGCGAAGTTGAACTGGCTACTGGCGGCGGCGGAGCGTCTCCCCATCCCCGACGACACCTTCCCCGTGGTGACCTGCCGCTACGCCAGCCACCACTTCCATGACCTCCCCCGCGCGCTGCGGGAGCTGGCCCGCGTCGCCCGGCCGGGTGGCCGTGTCGTCCTCTGTGACGTTGTGGCGCCGGAGGCGCCGGAGCTCGTGCAGCTGATGAACAAGCTGGAGCAGCTCCGCGACCCCAGCCACGTCTGGGACTACCCCGTCTCCCAGTGGCGGCAAGAGCTGCTGCCCGCCGCCGGGCTGGAGCTGGTGGAGGTTGTGGCAGGCAAGAACCCACAGCTCTTCAGCGAGTGGGTGCACCGGGCGGGCACTCCGCCCGCGGCGGTGGAGCAGCTCGTGAGGCTGTTCGCGGAGGCCTCGCAGGAGGCGCGGCCTCCCTTCGATGTGCAGCTGGAGGGCGTGGAGATCTTCTTCTCCTGGGACAACGCCACGATCCTGGCGACGAAGCGGTAGACTCCGGGGCAGCCCAAGCCCACGATAGAGTTATGTAGAGTTCACGCCAAATTTCACGCCCCCTGCACGAATGGACATCGGATTATTCTATTAATGCCGTACCTGGCACCTTAGAATTAAGCGTATCCAACCAGTCCCTTTGGGCCTCTTAGGGCCGTTTACGCCTCAGCCGTGAGTGAGGAGGGAGAAGATGATGGAGGTGGATACCGCTGCATCCCCTCGACGCGCCGCCGGCCTAGTGGCCACCGGCAGCGTCATCTTTGTCGGCCACGCCCGCCTGCCGCAGAGCCTCTCGCTCCGTGACTCCTCCCCCGTAGTGTGCGTGGAGCTGGAGACGGACACGAACTCCGGCGAAATCCTCGGTGTGGGCTCCAAAGCGATCCCTGACCTGGGACAGAAGCTGATCTCCTCCGTCCTCATGGGCCACAACATCAACGAGAACCCCGCCGCCTTTGTGGACGAGATCCGGCGCCGCTACATCTGCCCTTCGCAGAAGGCGGTGTCCACCGCCGTACTCAACGCCTTCGAGGCCTACCAGCGCTACCGCCAGGTCGGACTGGAGTAGTCCCCCCGCTCGGCAGCCGTCGCCGGGGCCCGCGCCCGAGCGACGGCTGCCGATTTTCTTCCCCATCGCCGGCGGCGCTATCTGGCCGTCAACTTATTATTAACCCCCCGCCTGCCGCCGTGCTCTTGCGTTCTCCCTGACGGGCCGATACCCTAGTAATGGACAACGCTCGATTACCTGACCGCCGGAATCACATGAAAGACATCGAGGAGTCCAAGGGAGGGATGGACGAGATGGTCTCTCCGCTTACGGAGAGTGAGGCCAGCTACTCGGCACTGCAGCTCCACTTCCTGCGGAGGCTGAACCGTCTCCTCCGCCTGCGCCAGGAGCAAGGCACCGAGCTCAACGGCGAAGGGGTCCGCCTCATAGACCGCGCCATCTATTCCACCTACTGCGATGCCTGCGACGTCGGCGTCGTCAGCGAGGCCCAGAAGCTCCTCCGCCGCCTGCCGGTGGCGTCCCGCAGCCAGCCCCAGAGCTAGGCCGCCGCGCCCGTGCGGACGCATCGCCGTCCGCGTGACTTCGCCCTCTAGTCCGCCTCCGCCCTCACCGCGTTCCGCAGCACGCCGATGCCGCCGATCTCCACCTCCACGACGTCGCCCTCGCTCAGGCGGCCGGTCTCTCCGGGCGTCCCCGTGAACACGAGGTCGCCCGGCTCCAGCGTCATCACACGAGAGGCGCAGCTCACGAGCGCCGCCACGCCGTGGATCAGCGTCCCCGTGTTCGCGGCCTGCACCTCGCGGCCGTTGAGGCGGGTGCGCAGCTCCAGGGCCGCCGGGTTGAGGCCGGTGGCGATGTACGGTCCGACCGGCGAGAACGTATCGCTGCCTTTGGCCCGCCACCACTGCAGGTCGTCGCGCTGCCAGCGGCGGGCGGAGACATCGTTGCCACAGGTGTAGCCGAAGACGTACGTCAGCGCCTCCTCCGGACTCACGCCGCGGCAGAGACGGCCGATGACCGCCACCAGCTCGCCCTCGTAGTCCACGCGCCCAACATCGCGGGGCAGGACGATCGCCTCCTCCGGCCCGATGACCGATGACGAGGGCTTGAGGAAGAGCTCCGGCTGCTTGGGCGCCCCGGACAGCCCGGTCATCGCCTGGCTCCCCGCCACGTGCGATGGGTAGTTCACGGCGGCGGCCAGGATCTTCCCCGGGCGGGCCACCGGTGCCAGCAGCCGGACAGAGTCCAGCGGCAGCGCCTGTTCCCGGGGCCGGTGCTCCCCGAAGAGATCGCCATCAAGCGGCCGCACGCGGCCGTCTTCGACCAGGCCGTAGCCTTCGAAGTCGCCGTGGCGGAGCCGCGCGAACAGCATCGGCTAGAACGGGATCGGGATGCGGCGGAAGTTCTCCATGTAGCGGCCGTCCTGGTCCCGCCAGAAGGAGCGTATCTGGTCCAGCCTGCTCTCCATCCCCGCCATCTGGCTCACGTGCTTGCCCAGCGCCTCCAACTTCAGGTCAATCACCTCCGTTATGTCCACCTTGTAGTTGACCTCGTTGGTGCTCCAGAGGAAGACCTCCTTGGCGCTGTGCGGCTCCAGCCCCTCCGCCAGCAGCTCCGGGAAGCTAGGGCGGTTGCGGGCCAGCGGGTAGACGCAGTCCAGGGCCACCGTGCCGGAGCAGCGGTGGTCCGGGTGGTTGATGAACGTGTTCCGCACTATCTGATTAGAATCGCTGGTGAACACCGTGTTCGGGCGGATCGTCCGGATGGCGCGCACCACGTCGCGGGCGAACTCACGCGTGTAGGCCAGCTCCCCGTCCACGTAGTCAAGGAAGAAGACGTCTTTCACGCCCAGCACGCTGGCGGCGGCGCGCTGCTCCTCGCGCCGCATGGGCACCAGCTTTTCCGGCGTCATCTCCGGGTCCTCCGAGCCCTTGGAGCCGTCCGTGCAGATCAGGTAGTACACCTCCCAGCCATCGCGCGCCCACAGGGCGACCGTCCCGGCGACGCCGAACTCCGAGTCGTCGGGGTGGGCGGCTATTACGAGCGCCCGCTTGTTCGGGGCGTCGCCGTCGCCGGGTATCCGGATATCTTCGAGCCCGCTGCTCATGGGAATTCCTTTCCAGCCGGTGGGTGCCCAGCGATTGTATAAGGGACGCGCGGGTATTGACAACCGAACGGATGGTCTCTAGACTGTTGTTCTGGAGAACAAAGGTTCCATAATTTGTCAGGGAGACCGTCTATGAAGGAGCTCTCGCCGAAGCAGCGGCGAATCCTGGAGTTCATCCAGGGGTTCATCGACGAGCACGATTACCCGCCGAGCATCCGCCAGATCCAGGAGGCCTGCGGCATCAGCTCGACCTCCGTGGTCGACTACAACCTGCGCATCCTGGAGAAGCAGGGCTACATCCGGCGCGACCGAGAGGTCTCGCGCGCCATCGAGCTTCTGCAGCCGGGCGGACGGCGGCCCCGCGTGGTCCCCGTACCGATCATCGGCACCATAGCCGCCGGTCAGCCCATCCCCGTCCCCACCGCCGATACCTGGCAGGGCTACGACCAAGAGGAGATGCTGGAGGTCTCCCCGGACATGGTGGGCGCACGCGAGAACATCTACGCCCTCCGCGTGAAGGGCAGCTCCATGATCGACGCCCTGGTCAACGACGGCGACATCGTCATCATGGAAGCCGCCTCCAGCGCCCGCGACGGGGACATGGTGGCGGCCTGGCTCAAGCGGGAGCAGGAGGCCACGCTGAAACGGTTCTACCGCGAGGGCTCCCAGGTCCGTCTCCAACCGGCCAACGAGACGATGCAGCCCATCCGCACAGACGCCGACAACGTCGAGGTGCAGGGCAGGGTGATCGGCGCCATCAGGGCGCTCCCCTAGCCGCGCGCGCCGACCTCCCCCGCAAGATATAATCTCAGCGTGGACGCCTGCCGCCGGCGGGCGCGCAAGCCCCCGGGAAAGGACCGGCTTTGGAAGAGCCGCTCCTGCGCATCGAAGGTCTGAGCGCCCAGTTCGACACGACCGACGGGACGGTGAGGGCCGTCAATGACGTCTCCCTCTCGCTCAGCCGTGGCGAGACCCTGGCCCTGACCGGCGAAAGCGGCGCCGGCAAGACCAGCGTGGGCCTCAGCGTCCTCAACCTGCTTCCCTACCCGGGCCGCATAATGGCCGGACGCATCATCTTCAACGGCACTGACCTGCTCGGCCTTTCGCAGGAGGAGATGCGGCGGGTGCGCGGGCGGGAGATCGCCATGGTGTTCCAGGACCCGGCGACGGGCCTCAACCCAGTCCTCTCCGTGGGAGCGCAGGTGGAGGAGATCATCACCGCCCATCTCCCCGTCTCCAAGCGGGAGGCGCGGGAACGCAGCCTGGAGGCGCTGGCCCAGATGGGGCTTCCGGACCCAGAGGAGATGGCGCGCCGCTACCCCTTCCACCTCTCCGGCGGCATGGCCCAGCGGGTCATGATCGCTATTGCCACCGCACTCGACCCCAGGGTGCTCATCGCCGACGAGCCTACCTCCGCCCTCGACGTCACCATCCAGGCGGCGATCCTGGACGACCTGCGCCAGATGCAGCGGCGCTCCGGCACCTCGATCCTCCTCATCACCCACGACCTCGGCGTCGTCGCCCAGATGGCGGATGAGGTCGCCGTCATGTACGCCGGGTCGATCGTCGAGTCGGGAGACGTTCGCACCGTGTTCGAGCGGCCGCGCCACCCCTACACGTGGGCGCTGCTGCGGAGCCGGCCGCGCTGGGACAGGGATCAGACGCGGCCGCTGCCCGCGATACGGGGGGCGCCGCCCAACCTGGCGGAGCTATCGGAGGAGTGCCCCTACCTGCCCCGCTGCCCCAAGGCGACCACTACCTGCCGCACGGAAGCCGCGCCGGCGCTCGCCGCGCTCCAGCCCGGCCACCTGGCCGCCTGCTACAACCCCATCCAGCCCGAGGGCGACTTCGGGTTCGACTAGGCGGCGCCGGCCCGCCGCGCGGGCTCCGCCAGGTCGTGCACCAGCAGCTCCAGCGCCAGCTCCCCGTCGTAGACGCCACGCTTGACCTGCAGGTCCGCCTCCAGCACGCGCCGGAACGCCGATTGCAGCCGCGGCTGCGAATAGCGCCTCGCCTGCTCCAGCAGCTTATCGAGGGCGAAATCGCGCAGGCGCAGCGACTCACCGATCCTGCGGCCGCTCTCCCCCGCATCCAGCATCTCGCGGGCGACGGCCAGGTGACGGAGCTGCCGCTGGATCATCGCCAGGATGTACTGCGGCCCGCTCTCCTGCCGGAACATCTGCCGCAGCAGCTTGATCGCCACCGGCGGACGCCCCTCAACGATCGCGTCGACCAGCGGGAAGACGGTCGTCTCGCGGACCGCCGCCACCAGCGCCCGAACGTCGTCCTCGCCGACCGGGCGACCGGCGGCGTATACGGACAGCTTCTCCAGCTCGCCGGAGAGCGTCCACAGGTCGTTGCCGACGAAGTCCGCGAGCAGCCGCGCGGCCGCCGCCGAAAGCTCCAGCCCCGTGGAGGCGGCGCGCGCGCGTATCCAGTCGTTGACGGCCCGCGGTCCGAGAGGACGGAACTCCCGCACCTCCCCCTTCCCCCTCAGCGCCTGCACCAGCGCGCTGTCTCCCTCCGCCTCCGCGTCCACCAGCACCAGGTGGGTCGAGGGCGGCATCCGCTCGGCGTACTCGGCCAGGGGGAGCCACGCCTCCACCTCGCCGCCGCGCTTGCGGGCCCGCCCGCCGGCGCCGAAACGCGACAGCAGACCCTCCACGATCACCAGCCGGTGCGCCGACATGAACGGCACCGTATCGCAGGTGGCGGTAACCTCCGCCAGCGTCGCCCGCCGCCCGTCCAGGACGGACGTGCTGGACGCCAGCATCCCATCGGAGTCCAGGGAGGCGCGCAGTTCGTCCAGCCGCTCACGCAGGGAGAACGAGTCCTTACCGAAGAAGACGTAGAGCATGGCGCCGGGGCAAGAATAGCACACGAACCGCGCCGGCAAGACGCCGCCGGCGCCCGCGTGGCTCGCTGCGTAACACGCGGCCAGACTTCGTCGTCTAGGGTTACAGACTAATTAGAATCGGAGGCTGAGACTCCCATGAAACTGCTCGGCCTGATCCTTATCGTGCCCGCAGCCATCCTCGGCGTGCTACTGGCGTCGCCGGGGCTTGACGCTATGTGGATGGCGCCCTCCTTCCACTTCTGGGTCGTGTCCGGCGCCTCTCTTATGGCGGCGGCCATCTGCGCGCTGCTGATCGAAGCGGTGCGCTCCCTGCGGGAGACCAGAATCATGTACCTGGCGCTCAGCTTTATGGCGCTGGGGACGCTGTTCTCCGTACACGGACTGACCACGCCCGGACAGCTGTACGACGAGGTGTACGCTGTGCTCAAGGCCTCGCCCTGGGCCAGCACCTTCGTGGGTGCCCTGTTCGCGGTGTTGAGCACTATAAGCGTCCGCGGCCTGACCAGCGAACACAGCAGCCGCCGGCTCTCCGCGTTCGTATTCGTCCTGGCGACGGCGTCCTTCGCGGCGTTCCTGGGCGTGAGCCTGGCGTTCCCCACCTGGCTGGCCTGGATGCCCACCGGCGACCAGACGTTCCGCTACGGCCTGACGGCGGTCATCGTGGGGATGCTCTGCTTCGCCGCCTGGCGCTACTACCAGTCGTACCAGCTCGCGCGCCTCGGCTCGCAGCTCGCGATGGTTGTCGGGCTGATCTTCCTGGCGGAAGCGCAGCTGGCGCTGGGGCTGGGGCGGGTCTACCAGTACTCCTGGTGGGAGTACCACGCCCTCTTCCTGTTCGCCTTCGGCGCCATCCTGGCTGGCTGGGTCTGGGAGTACCGCCGCTCGAACGGCCTGGAGGCGATCGCCGAGGCGCTGGTCATGCGCGACGCGATGGTTCAGCTCAACCGCGGCCGGGACGCGTCCCTGGTGCGGCTCGCCGACGAGATCGAATCGTTCGACATCGCCACTTTCGGACACGTCGGCCGTGTCGGCGCGTACGCGTACGTGATCGGCAAGGAGCTGGGCCTTCCGCCGGCGGCGCTGCGCCGGCTGGTGCTGGGCGCCCAGATGCACGACATCGGCAAGATCGGCCTCCCCCTGGGGCTGCTGATGAAGCCCGGCAAGCTGACGGACGCCGAATTCGACCAGATGAAGACTCACTCCGTGAAGGGCTGGGACATCGCCCAGCAGGTGAAGGCGCTGCGCGATATGAGCAGCATCATCCGCCACCACCACGAGCGCTTCGACGGCGCGGGCTACCCGGACGGCCTGTCGGGCGAGGCGATACCGCTGGAGTCGCGGATAATCTCCGCGGCGGACACGTTCGACGCCGTAACGTCGGAGCGGCCCTACCGCGGGGCGATGACGGTGGAGGAGGCGAAGGCGGAGCTGCGCCGCGTCGCGGGGTCGCAGCTGGACCCGCGCTGCGTGGAGGCGCTGCTCAACGTGCTGGAGCGCCGCGAGATCCAGGTCACGCCGCCTGCGCCGTCGCTAGCCCAGGAGGTGGCCACGGCCGGCTAGCGTCTGGCCCTGCGCTCTGGCGGGAGTGCATGGGAGTCGAACCCACCCGGGACGGGACTACCGCCCCGCAGACGGTTTTGAAGTTCGGTGCAGGCCGTCCCACGGCCTCCCGTTACGTGGATTTTAGGCCCATTTCGTATCTGAGATCGAGGCCCGCGATCCCGTCCCGTGCCAGCCGGTGGCAGGGTTGGTCACCAAGTTGGTGACCAAGTTGTGACCAATTGCTGAGAATCTTCAGCATTTTTGTCGGCGCAGGGACACCACTTCGGTTGGAACGCTTTACGAAAGCGCTCCCGCCCGTGACACCCGGTGACCTGGCGTTACTCTGAGGTCCATTTCGTATCTGGAAACTGGCTCTTCCGTGCCGTCCCATCGCCCCCCCTGGCCCCATTTGCCGACAAGTTGGTCGGCAAAATGGTCGGCAAATCGTCCGCCGCTCCCTAGCTTCCAGGCGCGGGCTTCAATGAC
>JAUYGU010000136.1 GCA_030690405.1 Dehalococcoidia bacterium
GATCGTCGACCATGTCGACCTTGTTCAGGAAGACGACGATGTAGGGCACCTCGACCTGGCGTGCCAGGAGGATGTGCTCGCGCGTCTGGGGCATCGGCCCGTCGGTCGCGGCGACGACCAGGATCGCGCCGTCCATCTGGGCCGCGCCGGTGATCATGTTCTTGAGGTAGTCCGCATGGCCGGGACAGTCGATGTGGGCGTAATGGCGCTTTTCGGTCTCGTACTCCACGTGGGCGATGGCGATGGTGATGCCGCGCTGCCGCTCTTCCGGCGCCTTGTCGATGCTGTAGAAGTCGCGGAACTCCGCCATCTTCTTAAGGGAGAGGACCTTGGTGATGGCGGCGGTCAGCGTGGTCTTGCCGTGGTCGATGTGGCCGATGGTGCCCACGTTAAGGTGCGGCTTGGTGCGCACGAACTTCTGTTTGGCCATGCGGGCGTTCCTCCTATGCTGCGAACCGCGGGGCGGGCGTCAGGCGCGGCGCCCTACGCGATAATATCCCGACTTTGCGAAATGTTCCATATGCTGGAGCCCACGACCGGACTCGAACCGGTGACCCCGTTCTTACCAAGAACGTGCTCTACCTGCTGAGCTACGTGGGCCGGTCTGCCACCACGGCTGAGGAGCTGTCCCCCCGGCCTGTTACCTCCTTGATGCCTGCGGGTTCGTGTCTGGTGGCGGGGGCAGGATTCGAACCTGCGTAGCCCGTCAGGGCGCCGAGTTTACAGCCCGGTGGTATTAGCCACTCACCCACCCCGCCACTGTCTGTCCGGTTGCAGGAGGCTGAGACTGGCACAGGCCTCCACCGCGAGCTGTCCCGGGCCTCCTGCAGGTTCAGCCTGCCTGTTGCTCCTGGAGCCGAAGGGGGGAGTCGAACCCCCAACCTAGCGATTACAAATCGCTTGCGCTACCGTTGCGCCACTTCGGCCCCCCGACATTGTCGGGGCCTAAAATCCAAGGTTCGCTCCCGAGGAGCGACACCACACCGTATTGTAGGTGCCGCCTTCCGCAAAGTCAAGGAAAATGCAGACTCTCCAGCGCCGCCGCGGCGGGGTGTCTGCAGCTCACCTCAGGGGCAGCGTTGGCCCATCGGCGAAGCCGTAAGCGTAGCGGTAACGGGCGTAGTGTTCAACCACCAACTCCACGTACGCCCTAGTCTCGCTGAGCCCGATCACCTCCAGGAACACATCCGGGTCCGCTCCGGCGGACTCACTCCAGCGCAGGGAGTTACCCGGGCCGCCGTTGTAGGCGGCGAGCGCCGCCGGTATGTCACTTTCGAACAGATTCAGCTGCGAGCCGAGGTAGTGGGAGCCGAAGCGGAGGCTCACCGTCGGCCGGAACAGGTCGGCGTAGGTGAAGTCCGGTTCGTCGATCTGACCGGCGATCTCGTCCGCGGTGGAAGGGATGACCTGGGTGAGGCCGAGGGCGCCGGCGGAGGACTCAGCCTCCGGGTCGAAGAAGCTCTCCTGGCGGACCAGCGCCAGCAGGAGCAGCGGCGGGAAGCCGTTCGCCTTCGCGGCGTCCGTCGCCAGGTCCAGGTACTCGTCGGGGTAGGCGAGGCGTAGCAGCTCGCGGGGTGCGTTCGGGCGCTCCCCAATGAGCCTGGCGGCGGCGCGGGCGGCCGCGGACGTTTGCCCTTCCCCATCGAGGGCGCGGGCCAGGCGGTAGAGCAGCCACGGGCGGCCGGCCACATCGTTGATGAGGTCCGCGAACTGGGCCTCCGCTTCCTGGCGGAGGCCTGCGTGGAGGAGCTCCAGGCCGCGTCGCCAGGGGAGGCCTTCGGTCAGGGCCCGGCGCGCCGCAACGTCCTCCGGTCCGGCCCAGGTTGTAAGCCAGGCCTCGACGGCTGGCCAGTCCGCGACAGGGACGTCAGGCGCGCCCTCGGTCAGGGTGAGCGGAGGCGCGCCCGCCAGCAGCGCCGCCGCCCGCAGCCCGTAGTAGCCCCAGGGCGCCGCGGCGGCGGCCGCCCGCAGGTGGGCGTCCGCCGTGGTGGTGTCGCCGGTGGCGAGGGCGGTCTTCGCCAGCCAGAACCGGGCGCGGGTGGCCTCATCCCCGCTGGCCAACGCCAGGTAGCGGTTCCAGTGGACGGCGGCGTCGCCGGGCCGGCCCGCGCGGAAGCGCAGGAGGCCGGCCCGGAACAGCGCTTCCGCTGCGCGCTGTGAGCGCGGCGAGGCGACGGCGAGGGCGGCGTATGCGGCAACCGCCTCGTCCGTGCGGCCGAGCGTTTCCAGGAGGAGGGCGCGCTCCCAGGCGGCCTCGCCGTAGACCTGTTGACCCTCGAGCCCGGCGAGGCCGGCCAGGGCGGCGTCGTACTGCGCCAGGGCTTCATCGTTGCTGCCGTCGCGTTCGGCGAGGAGCGCCAGGTAGTAGCGGGCGCGGGCTTGTCCAAGGGCGCTCTGGTCCTGGTCGAGGACGGCATGGAACGCGGCCGAGGCGAAGTCGTTCTCGCCGCGAGTAAACAGGACGACGGCGCGGTCGATGGTGTCGAGGGCGAGACGCCCTTGGCCTAGCGCGTCGAGGGCGCGGTTGTGCCAGGGGTAGTCCCGGACGAGGGTGACGAGGGCGTCCTGGTAGCGCTGGTCATCGCCAAGGCGCAGGGCCAGGGTGGCCAGGAGCGAGAGAGCATCCCCCCGCTGGCTGGCCGTGGCGCCTTCGTCGGCCGCGCGCTGCCAGGCGGCAAGCGCTTCCGTGCCGCGGTCGCTCGCCTCCAGGCCGTGGGCGAGGGCGAACAGTGCGCTGGTCTCCTGGGGCGGCGGCAGATCGTCCGCCAGCGCGAGCTGGAGCTGCTTGATGGCGGCCACGTCTTCGCCGTCGGCGGTCAGCGCGGCGGCGAGCCGGAGGCGGACCTGGGCGGCGGCATCGCCGCCGGCTTCGATGTATTTGGCGAGGGCTTCGCGGGCGGTGTCCGTGTGGCCGGCCTCCTGGCGGGCCGCGCCCAGAAGGAGAAGCGCCTGCTGCCGCTCCTCGGCCGGCGGGTTTTCGTCCAGGAGGGCGGTGAGGGAGCTCTCCACGTCGTCGATCCGGTCCTCCCGATAGTGGACGCGGGCGGCGCTCTGGATGGCGCGGCGCCACTCCGCGCCTCCCTTTTTGCTGGACCCGGCGACGGCGTCGTAGATCGCCAGCGCCTGCTCAGCGTCACCGTCGTGGAGGAGCTTGTCGGCGAGGTCGAGGTCCAGGGGCACGTCCGGCGAAGGTCCGGGGACCTCGTCCGTGGCGCGTGGGGTGCTGGTGGGCGGCCTGGAGCCGGCGCCGATGCCGCAGGCGCCGATGAGCACGAGGAAGAGCGTGGCCAGCAGCAAGAATGGGAGCGCCGACAGGCGTCTGCGGCGGGCCACGGCGCGTCTGGGGTGCGTCCCGTAATTCGTTGACAGCCCTCCAAACCCGATGTTACGCTAGCCCCGTCCGGTGCCGCAATCTAGGCTCCCCCTTTTTCTAGCGCGCCCTATGAACCTCATCCGTTGCACTATCGTAGACCGCAAGGGGGCGATTAGCCTCGTCGCCCACGCCGACGCCTTGCCGTCCCTGGTGGCGGCCTGCACCGCCAACCCGTCCGGCCTCGATGAGCTCCTGGCGCTCAGCGAGCCCTATTACCGGGGGTTGCGCGAGTACGTGGAGTCTGGCCTGGCCGTGTTCGATGAGATGAACGTGCGCGGCCGCTACGGGGCGATCCACGAAACGCTGCGCCGGATGGCGCCGGAGCGGCAGCCGGTGTTTCGCGTGGTGGACAGCGTGACGCGGGAGGTCAGCCTGCGGCCGGTGAACGCGGGGGCGATTATCTTCAACCTGAGGGCGAAGCGCATAGTGCAGATTATGAACTCCTACCGCGAGATCCGTCGCATAGGCCACGCCCGCATCTTCGATGGCGCGGGCTACACGGACGCCGTCTTCAGTTACCGTCTGCCGGGGGAGTGGGCGATTGTGCCGTAGATTGGAAGTCGAGAAACTTTTCGGCAGGCCCGGCGTTGTAGACAATTGGAGTAAGAATGGCTCTTGACGGCCAGCAGACCAACGGCTGGTGGGGGCGTCCTCTCTGGGCAGAGATAGACCTGGACGCCCTCGCCTATAATGTGGCCTCCTTGAAGGGGCAGGCCGGCCCCGCGGCGATGGCCGCCGTGGTGAAGGCCAACGCCTACGGCCACGGTGCCGTCGGCATCGCCCAGGCCGCCCTCGAGGCGGGGGCGGAGAGGCTGGCCGTTATCTGCGTGGACGAGGGCGAGCAGCTCCGCCGGGCAGGCATCCGCGCTCCTATCCTGGTGATGGGGCACTCGCCCGTGAGCGACGCCCGCCGCATCGTCGAGCTGGAGCTCACGCCCACCGTCAACTCGCTGGAGATGGCCCGGGCCCTGGCGCGCGAGGCCGACGCCGCCGGCGTGTGCCAGCCCCTCCACCTGAAGGAGGACACCGGCCTAAACCGCTACGGCCTGCCGCCGGCGGAGATCGTCCCCCTGGCGGAGGCGCTGCGCGGGATCCCGGCCCTGGATGTCGAAGGGATATTCACCCACTTCGCCAGCGCTGATGAGGGCGATAAGCGGTTCACGCTTGAGCAGTACACGATCTTCCGCACCGTCGTGGAGAAGCTCTCCTGGATTCCGATGCGCCACGTGTCCAACACGGCCACCCTCTTGGACCGGCCGGAGATGAGCCTGGACCTGGTGCGCCCCGGCGTGGGGATGTTCGGCCTCTACCCCTCCCAGTACGTTAGCCGCTCGCTTAACCTGAGGCCGGTCCTGAGCCTGAAGAGCCGCGTCGCCCGGCTTACGTCGATCGCTCCCGGCGATAGCGTGAGCTACGGCCGCACCTGGCGGGCCAACCGGCCCAGCGTGATCGCCCTCGTCATGTGCGGCTACGGCGATGGGCTGCCGCGAGTGCTCTCCAACCGGGGCTCCGTTCTGGTCGCGGGAAGGCGCGTGCCGATGGTGGGCCGGATCTGCATGGACATGTGCATGGCGGACGTCACGGACGTGGCGGACGTTGCAGAGGGGGATGAGGTGGTGATCATCGGCCGTCAGGGAGAGGCGGAGATAGCGGCCCAGGAGATCGGTGACCTCTGCGGCACGATTAGCTACGAGATTCTCTGCGGGATCACGGCCCGCGTTCCGCGCCTGTACCTTAGGGCCGGGCGGCTGGTCGGAACGGAGACGTTGACGACACCGCTGGCCCGGGAAGCGCCCGTGAGCGCCGGCTGACCGCCGCCCGGGTTGAAGGCAGGCACGGAGGGTTCTTGACAGTGATATCCAGGGGAGTGACTGCGCGATGAGCTGGGAGCGCCCGCGCTTTGAGCGGCCGCCGAGGCCGGACCAGCCGCCGCCCGAGGCGCGGAGGGGCCACCGGTTCAACCCCCTCCTCATCTTCGGCATCTCGGTGTTCGCGGTGGCCGCCTTTTACGTCCTCCTCATCGTCGCCACGAAGGCGGACGACATCTTCTTTCCGGGTAACGAGTTCAAGATAGGCATCAACATACCGGGCGTCGACAGCGGCGCGGACCCGGCAGCGGCCGACATCAACCAGCGGATCAACATCCTCTTCCTGGGCCTTGACCGCCGCATCGGCGTTCCCAACGGGACGCCGGCCCGCACCGACTCCGTCTTCGTGCTCACTATCGACCCCTACAGCAAGACGGCGGGTGTCTTCTCGATCCCCCGCGACCTGCTAGTCGAGATACCAGACGGCTCCGGCGGCTACGTCACGGACCGCATCAACGTGGTCTGGGAGGAGGGTCGCTTCACCTACAAGGACTACCCAGGCGGCGGCCCCGGCCTCATCAAGGACACGATCAAGCACAACTTCGACATCCCAATCGACAACTACGTGATCCTGGACTTCCAGAACTTCATCGATATCATCGATGAAGTCGGCGGCATCGAAGTTGACGTGCCGGAGTACGTGGCTGATTACGACTACACGGACTGCCAAGGCTGCTACGGCACGGTGGTGGAGTTCTCCGCGGGGCCGCAGCACATGGACGGCAAGACCGCCCTGGCCTATGCCCGTCTCCGCAAGATGGACAGCGACTTCAAGCGGATCGAGCGTCAGCAGCTGGTGATCCAGGCCACCGCGGAGAAGGCGCTGAGCATCAACCTGCTCACGTCACCGGGGAAGGCGCTGGACCTCTACAAGAAGTACAGGGATGCGGTGGACACGGACATGAACGATTTCTTGATTCCGGGGCTGGCGAAGCTGGCGCAGCAGATAGGCACCGACAACATCCGGATGGTGTCGATAGCCAGTGCCACTTACCCCTGTCCCGATTGTCCGGCCTCTGTCCTGAACGCGGACTGGGACAAGGTGAACGAGCTGAAGGCGCAGGTGTTCTCCGACGGGCGGATTCAGGCGGAGGGGGCGCTGGTGGAGCTGCAGAACGGAACGGAGCAGGCGGGAATGGCGGAGGAGTTTGCGGGCTTCCTGCGGAAGCAGGGCATCTCAGACCAGGATCTGCTGCTGAGCGATGCGGCCACGGTCCACCAGCGCACGCTGATAGTGGACCGCAGCGGCAAGGAGTACACAGCAAAGAAGCTGGCGGAGTGGCTGAACGTTCCCAGCGATCGCGTGATCAGCGGTTCCGATGCCGCTTCTGCCGAGGTCGCCGACGCCACCGGCGATATCGTGGTGGTCATCGGCTCGGACGCCCGTCTGGCGACGGCCGCCGTCGGCTCCGGGAACTAGCGCAGCTACAGCGCCAGCTTCTCAGTATTCAGTTGTTCGTTTGCTGCGGGGGCGGGTCTCTACGCCTGGCCGAACCAGCTGCCCATCTGCATGAGCACGCCCATGTCACCGGTGAAGGTGAACTGGCCGCTCATGAAGGCGGTGGCGCCGTCCAGCTCCCGCCGGAGGATCTTGAGCCACACGTCGGACGGGGAGTTGATGGTGACGGTTGCGCCGTCTGTCTCCCCCTCTTCGACGCTGCACTTGCCGTCGCCGACCTTGACGGTCCAGTTGCCCGGCTCGGCGCCGGTGAACTTGTACTGGATCGTCGCCGTTACGCCGGCGGCCTTGTCGGGCTGGAAGGCCTCGGGCGTGCGCTCCATCGCCTCTTTGATGGAGTTGGGCAGCTGCTGCTCTTGGACCATGTGGACCTCCTTCTTCTTCTAGCGTCCGCTAAGTTGGAGCGAAACCCGCACTAGAATATCACTAAAGACTTCAACCCGTCCATACCCAGGCGGGCCTCGTAGGCGCGCGGCCCTTCGTCAATCGGGAAGCGGTGCGTGTTCACCGCCGCCGCCTGCGGCATGACGGTGAGAAGCTGAAGCGCGCGCCGGTACTGGTCCGGGGTGGCGTTCTGGCTGCCGGTCACGTTGATCTCGTTGTAGTGGACGGCGTTGGGGTCTAGGGCCACTGAGCTGCCCGGCGGGAAGCCGCCGAACAGGCTTACAGTCCCCTGCCGCCTGACCGCCGCCAGCGCCGGCTCCACCAGCGAAGGCAGTCCGGTGGTGACGACGGCGGCGTCCACGCCCAGGCCGTCGCTCGCCTCCATCACGGCCCGCGCCAGGTCGTCCCGCCCGGGGTGGAGGGCGACGCCGGCGCCGAAGCGCCGCGCCTGTTCCAGCCGCTCTTCGTTCACTTCGCTCACGATCACGGTGGCCACCCCCAGGGCGCGGGCGAGCAGCAGGTGAAGGAGCCCCATCGGCCCGGCGCCCAGGAGGAGCAGCGACCCGCCGGGCGATAGCCGGCAGCCCTCCAGCGAGTTGAGGACGCAGGCCAGGGGTTCGGTGAGCGTGGCGGCCTCCGGCGCCAGGCCTTCTGGCACCGGGAAGACATGGCCGAGGGAGACGAGCGCCGCCGGCACCCGGAGGTATTCGGCGAGGCCGCCGTTCTCATCGTAGCCCAGGGTCAGGCGCGAAAGGCAGCGGTTCCGCAGCCCGCGCAGGCAGTAGTAGCAGCGGCCGCAGGCGATTATCGGGCAGAGGGCGACGCGCCGGCCGAGCGCCGGGCCGTCCACCCCCTCCCCCAGGGCGGCGATGACGCCTACGTTCTCGTGGCCGGGTATTACGCCCGCCCTGGCGGTCTTCTCCCCCTTGTAAACCCGAACGTCGGAGTGGCAGAGGCCGGTCGCCTCCATGCGCAGGAGCAGTTCGCCGGGGCCGGGCTCAGGGTCGGGGAGCGATTCGACGCGGACGTCGCCGGGGCCGTGGAAGACGCAGGCCTTCAAAGCTCCACCATGGTCTGGAGCTCAAGGCCGGCGCTGGGCAGCTCGCCGGACGGCGGCCCGCTGTGCGCCAGCTCCTCCACGATGGCCACGGTCGCGTCCACTTCCGCCTCCGTGTTGAAGACGTGGAGCGATAAGCGCGTGCAGGCGGCGTCCGGGATGGTGCGGGCCACAATGCGGCCGCGCTCCCACAGGCAGGCGGTCACTACTCCGGCGGGCACGTTGGGCAGGGAGAACGAGACGAGGCCGGAGACGACGGCCTCTTCGTTGGCGGGGCTGACGAAGTGGAGGTCGGCGATTCGGGCCAGCCGGCGCGTCGCGTAGCGTCCCAGGTGAACGGCCCGCTGCAGCACGGCGTCCACGCCGATCCCCTCGATGAACTCCACCGCGGCGAGTAGCCCGGCAAGCAGCGGCACGCTGACCGTCGTCAGCTCGAACTTGTCGATCGTGTCGCGATTCGGCTCGAAGCGGCCGGCGAAGTCGTAGAAATGGGCGGCGTGATGGGCGACCTTCGGCGCCTCCAACTGCTCGATGAGGTCGCGGCGGACGTAGAGGGCGCCGGTGCCGGCCGGGCCTAGGAGCCACTTGTGTCCGGGGAAGGCGCAGAAGTCGCAGTCCAGCTCCCGCACGTCCACGGGCATCTGGCCCACGGTCTGGGCGGCGTCCAGGAGGACGTAGCCCCCGCGCTCGTGTGCCAGGCGCGAGATCCCGGCGATGGGGAGGAGCTGGCCGCTGCCGTAGGTGACGTGCGAGAGGATGATGAGCCTGGTGGCGGGCGTGATAGCGTCCTCGAACCGCGAGAGGACCTCGGCGTCACTGTCGCTGGCGGAGAGGGGGACGATCTTCGCCTTCGCCCCGTAGCGTTCACGGCTATAGTAGATTGGGACGACGACGGAGGGGTGCTCCAGGCTGCAGGTGATCACCTCGTCGCCGGGCTTGAGGCCGAGGCCGCTGACCACGATGTTGATCCCTTCGGTGGTGTTCTGCTGGAGCGTGATCTCCTGGGGCGTGGCGTTGATCAGGCCTGCCATCGCCCGCCGCGCGGCACGGAAGAGGTCCAGCCGCTCCTGGTTCACCGGCGGCGCCGTCGGGCCGGCCGACTCCATGGCGAAGGTCTCCTGGACGGCGGCGATGACGGAGCGGGGACAGGGGCCCTGCCAGCCCGTGTTGAGATAGGTCAGCGAAGCGGTCGCCGGGATCTCGGCGCGGATGGAGTCTACCTCAGGAGGTGCGAACACGGGAAGGCCTCGCCGGACGGGGCGATTCGAAGGTGGAGTTGACTACTTCTTGGCCTTCTTTGCCCTGCTCGCTTTGGGCTTGGCGGCCTCGGTGGACCGCGCCTGACGCCGCTTCG
>JAUYGU010000142.1 GCA_030690405.1 Dehalococcoidia bacterium
CCCCGGCCCCTCTCCCGCACGCGGGAGAGGGGTGACCGGTAGGTCGGGGTGAGGGTGCGACCGCCCAGCCAGATGCTTTGGTGCTCATTGCTTACTCCTTGGCGTCGGTACGCAGCAGGAATTCGCGCACTTCCGCGTTGAACCGCTCTGGCTGCTCCATGTTGCTCACGTGCCCGGCGCCTGGAATCACGACCAGCCGGGCGCCTGGAATCCTGTCGCGCATCAGCTCACCGCTGCTCAGAGGCGACCGCTTGTTTCTTTGTCCAGCTCTTGAGCTCCGCATAGTTCTTGGCCAGCATGCGGAATGTTAGGTCCAGCTCCTCGAGGCGGTTGCGGATCCACCAAGCACGTGACGATCGAAGTTCGTCAGATGCCTTCACGTACTCTTGCATGACAGCCCGCCTAGGCGTTGTAGCCCTCCTTGATCGTGGCCCGGCCTGCCCCGCTCGCCCTGAGCCTGTCGAAGGGCGAGGCCTCATGCTTCGACAGGCTCAGCATGAGCGGACTGGGTGTGCTGTCCGCTGTCCACTATCCACTACGCCGAATACCCCTCCTTGATCGTGGCGCGGCCCACGATCTCCTTGAGCTTGTGGGCCCCCACCAGCTTGTCCAGCATCTCCTGGTGCGAGGAGACGCCGTACACCCACTTCTCCAGGTACGCTGGGATCAGGCCGCGCAGCGTGGAGGCGACCACCTCGATGACGTGGGGGACGTCCGAGGCGTAGCGGCCCTGCATCTCGCCCGGGTAGGCGCCGAACGGCGTGTGCACGACGGCGTCCACCACGTAATAGGGGATCGTCGTGCGGGCCGGATCGCGGCGGATCTCGTCGGTCTCGATGAGCTCCTCGGTGGAGATGATCACCTTCTTCGAGGCCATCGCCGCCTCGGCGTGGGAGATGCCGGTGCCGAAGATGCGGGCGTTGCCGAAGACGTCCGCCTGGTGGACGTGGATGAGGGCGACGTCCGGGTTGAGGGCGGGGACGATGGTGATCGGCCCGCCGGTGTAGGGGTCGCTAATGAGCTTGGCGCCGGAGTGGGCGAAGCCGTCGGTGCCGCCGAAGGAGCGGACGGGGAGGAAGGGGAGGCCCATCGCCCCGGCCATCAGGCGGTTGGTCATCACCACGTTGGAGTACTCGTACGCTTTGACGCGGCCCTCGCGGATCGCCTGCTCCACGGTGGGGCCGAAGAGGAAGAAGCCGACGTCCAGCTTCGAGGCGCAGCCGGCGCCGACGAGGAGGGCGGCGGCGACCCAGGTGAACTTGGCGCCCAGCCAGAGGTCCGTCTTCTTCTGACGGATCACCTCCCGGATCAGCGAGGCCGGGCCCCGCTGCAGGTAATTGCACTCGTACACCAGGTAGTCGCCGTCGGCGACGAGCTTCTCGACGGCCTCCTTCTCGGACATGAGCTTGGGGACCATAGCCCGGTCCTTGTGGTCGCGGACCCATTCACGGAAGCCGTCCGGGTCTACCTTGAGGTATTCGCCTTTCCCTTCGGCGAGGATATCGAGGCTGGTCATGGGCTACTCCTTCATGCCTGGCGCGCCGACCGGCGGTTCGGCATCTGAGGGCGGACACGCGGGTATCATTGCGTCTCCTGGAAGGGGTGTTGAGCCTTACGATGTGTCCGGACCCTGCAACATCCAGATCGCATCCTTCACCGTTCGGCCAAACCAGGAGTCCAGACGCATTACCTCTCCAATCGTTCTTTGAACTTGCGCTTGTGAGGGCTAGAACCCGTCCTTATGCGCCACCTCCCGGCTCCACTCGCCAGCACCCAACCGGAGGTCCGGCGACCTCCAGGTCAGGTGGGCGGTGGCATTATCGGCGATGTCGGAAGAATAGTCTGTCGGGTAAAGTCCGCAAGGGTGGCAGACGATCGGGGGGTTGCATCGGCAGCGCCCGTGTACATATGTGGCTATGATGCCTCAGTGAAGGCGACGGGGAACGGACTGATGTACTTCCAGTTGACCGACGAGCAGAAGATGCTGAAGTCGAGCGCGAGTGCGTTCATCCAGCGTGAGGTCGCCCCGGCCGCTCGATCATCGTTCTCCCGTCGTCCTCCCTGGTCAAGGGCGAACGCAAGTCCCGGATCGTGCCCCTGCTTCCGGAGGGCAGCCAGATCACGAGCCAGAGGGCCTTCGTGGACTACGTCGTGACGGAGCATGGGATCGCCACCCTACGGGGGAAGACGCTCAAGGAGCGCGCGGGCGAGTTGATCGCCGTGGCCCATCCTGATTTCCGCCCGGAACTGCAGGAAGCGGCGAAGCGGCTGAACCTCGGCTAGAAAGCGGACGCGAATCGTTTTCGTCTGGGGGCGTCGCCTACCGGAAGGCGGACACGCCGATCCTCGCCCGGCCGATAACCAGCTTCTGCATCTCCGTGGTCCCGTCTGGGATCGTCATCGCCCGGGCATCCCGGAAGTACCGTTCCAGCGGGAGGTCCTCGCTCAGGCCGATGGCGCCGTGCACCTCGATGGCCTTTGACGTCACGCGGATCGCCATCTCTGTGGCGTAGGCCTTGGCGGCGGCGGCCTGCCAGGTGCAGTCCTCGTCCCGATCCAGCAGGTCCATCGCCTGATAGGCAAGGAGGCGCGCCGCCTCCGTCTCCAGGATCATGTCCACGATCATCTCTTGCACTAGCTGGAACGATGCTATCGGCCGGCCGAACTGCTGCCTCTCGCGAGCGTACCTGATCGAGGCATCGATGGCGGCCTGGGCGATGCCGACGGAGGTGATGGCAAGGACTGTGCGGGGAACCTCGAACGTCCAGACCTTCTGCCCACCGGCCGCTGACACTCCGGCACTCTCTCTCGCGGACTGCCTCGGCACGCGGCAGTCCTGGAACGTCAGTTGGCCGTTGGGCCAGGCGCGCAGCCCGAAGAGCCGGCTCTCGCCGGTGACTTCGAACGGTGAGACATCTTTCTCGACGAGCACCCAGCGGATGCCGGCCCGTCCCGCGGAGCGGTCCGTCTGAACGGCCACGAAGACGTGATCGCAGATCGGGCCGTTGGAGATCCACTGCTTGGTCCCGTTGATCATCCACTCGTCCCCGTCCAGCACGGCGGTTGTCTGTATGCTGGAGGCGTCCGATCCCACGTTGGGCTCGCTGATGGCGCCGGCGCCGATGGCCTCGCCGGCGCGCACCTTCTCCATCATCTCGGCCCGCCGGGATTCAGCGGCGCCCAGGATGCCGCCGCTTCCGCCGGCCACCCAGACGGTGCCCGCCAGGCCCGCCCAACCGCGGGCCAGCTCCTCGCCCAGGACCCCCATGCTCTTGTAGTCGAGGCCCGCGCCGCCGTACTCGGGCGGAAGCCAGCCGTTGTAGTAGCCGAAAGGCATCAGCGCCTTGATGTACCCGATGGTCTCCTCTCGGCTCAGCGGGCCCCGATGGTCGCGCTCCTGGGCAGCAGGGGCGATCTCCTTTTCGATGAAAGCACGGGCGTTGGCCCGCAGCAGCTTCTGCTCTTCCGTTAACTGGAAGTCCACGGCTCATCTCCCTTCCCTTGGCTCCGTTCGGCCCCGAACTGACGCTCGGTGATCGCCTGCTCCTCCATTCTCAGGCCTGTGGTCAGCTCCGTCCGCATACCCTGGTTGATCAGGTACTTCGCAGTGCGAAGCACCCAGGGGTCCTTGGCCGCCAGAGACTCCGCCAGCTCCAGCACGTCTTGGTCCAGCTTCCCCGTCTGCGCCACGCGGTCTACAAGGCCGATCGCTTCCGCCTCTCGGGCGGTCAAACGTCTGCCCGTGAAGATGAGGTCTTTTGCCCGGGAAACGCCGATGCGACGGGGAAGCCTCTGAGTGCTGCCGCCGCCCGGGATGGTCCCGATGTTGGCGTGATGATCGCCCAGCTCGGCGTCTTCCGCCGCGACGATCAGGTCGCAAGCCAGAGCCAGCTCCAGTCCTCCCGCTATCGCCACGCCGTTGACGGCGGCGACGACAGGCTTGGTCAGTCGTTCGAGGCGGTCGCAGGCTGCGTGGAAAAGGCGGATCACAGTGGCGAAGCCGTGGGCGTTCTGTGAGCGAAGGTACTTCAGATCGGCACCGGAGCAAAAGGCGCCACCGGCACCGGTGAGCACGACCACGCGCACTGAAGGGTCGGCTTCGCAGGTGTCGAGGGCCGACATCAGCTCTTCGAGCGCCTGCCGGTCCAGGCAGTTGCGCACCTCAGGCCGGTTTAGGGTGATAACGGCCGTGTGGCCGTCGCGCTTCAGGGTTAACCGTTCGAACTTCGCGTTCATGCCAACGTCCTTGCCCGGGAAGAGCTGCGCGATTGACGGTGACAGCCCAAGACCATTTTACCTGCGAACGCAGGACCGGCGGGCCCTACAGCTTAAGCGACCGGGGCTGGGCCTGCCCTACCATGCCTCGCGCCACTTCGCCGGCCGGCCGGTCAGCACGGCCGGCTCCCGAGAAACGCCACGGCTTGTCCGGGAAAATGCGCGCGTATTGCTCCTCGCTTGGGAAGACCCACAGGGAAGCCAGCCACATGAGCCGGTACACGGTCTCCCGCTGCGCGTCGTCGCTTTCCCGCCGATCACTCCCTGCATCGGGCGAGGGCGACGCCGTCTGGGCGTGGCCCATCATGTTGCGGGCTCCTCAGCTCCGGCCCTTCGGCAGGCGCGCAGGAACAGTTCGGTGATGGAGTCCGCCGCCCGCTGAAAGGAGCGCTCACGGGCAAGCCGGAGAAACGCTCCGGACATGAAAGTTCCCTCCAGCATGGAAACGGCCGCAGGGACGTCAATGTCCGCGCGGAAGACCCCTTCATCTATGCCGCGCTTCAGGATCGTCGCGAGAATCTCGGTGAATTCAGCATGGCCGCCGTGCAGATGCTCGAGGCGGCCGGCAAACAGCGCCTCGGTCAGCGAGCCGAACCTCTCGCACACCTGGGCGAAGCTTCGCATGCCGGCGCGCAGCGCCGTCTCGGGCTGCTCATTCCGGGCTGCGCCGACAAGACGGTCAAGTAGATCCCTCTTCGTTTCCAGGAGGAGGGCCGCCAGGAGGGCCTCCCGGTTTTCGAAGTGACGATATATTGTGCCGACCGCCACACCGGCCCGTTCTGCGACTTCCCGAATCTCTCCGTCGAGGCCCTCCTCGGCGAACACTTCGCAGGCGGCGGCCAGGATCCGCTCTCGGTTCAGTCGCGCGTCAGAGCGTTCCGCTTTGGCTTGACCGCTGCTAATAATCATGTCTCTTGACCGATCGATAAACTCGCCAGTAATATGAACCTGAACTCAAGTTCATATTACTGCATAGCGCCAAGAAAGGCAAATTGGAGCCAATCCGCTGTAGCCCTCCCTTTGGCCGCCGGTGGCAAGGAAGCAGAGTCGCGTTCTTGTTCGCCCTTGTCGCCGGCGGCGCTCTCTACCTGCTGGTGTGCGCCTGGCCCCAGATACGTCAGCACCGTGGGCGCGCAGAACCGCGTCCGTCCGGAGTGCCGGCGGGAAAACTTAAGCGAAGAGCATCGATCGTTTTTGACCTGTGGCCGCGAGTCGCCACGCGCTGGCCACTGGCCGTACTCACGCTGGCAGCGTCTCTGCTGGCCGCCTCCGGCGGTCTGTACGCCGCGGGCCATGGCGGATATGGTGACGCCTTCACCGTACCCGGCGCCGAATCGCAGGAACTGATCGATCTCTTGAAGGACCGCTTCCCCACGCGATCTGGAGACTCCGCTTACGTGGTCATCCACGTGCCCACGGGCGTGCAGGACGATGAGGTCGCTGGCCGGGTGGAGGCGCTGCGCAGGGAACTGCAGCAACTGCCTCAAGTGGTTGCCGCTTCGTCTCCCTATGAAACGCCGGGCCAGATATCACCCGACGGTTCCATCGCCCTCATCTCCGTCCAGTACGAAGAACCGTCGTCTCAACTGGACAGGTCGGTGATAGAGAGGATGGTGAACGTTGCCAAAGTAGCAAACGCGCCCGGCTTTCAGGTGGAGGCCGGGGGCGCGCCGCTGCGCCGCATCGAGATGCAGCCGCCCGGCACCTCTGAGATCGTGGGGCTCGTGGCCGCGGTAGTCATCCTGCTCCTTGCCTTCGGGTCCATCGTGGCCATGGGTGTGCCTGTCGTTTCAGCCATGATCGCCCTGGTCTCCGGCTTCTTCCTGGTAGGGGTTGCAGCCAGGTTCTTCGCGTTGCCTTCTTTCACGCCCCAGTTCGCCGGCATGATCGGAATCGGCGTCGGCATCGACTACGCCCTCCTCATCGTTACGCGCTTCCGCGAGGGTCTGGGCCGAGGCTTGTCGGTCGCTCAGTCCGTCGCTACGGCAGCCCGCACGGCCGGCCGCTCCGTCCTCTTCGCCGGCTTCACCGTTGTCATCGCCCTCCTCGGCCTCTGGTCCGCAGGCATCCCCGCCATCGGATACGTCGGCACCGCCGCCTCCCTCGTTGTCGCGCTCGCCGTCCTCGTGGCCGTATTCGTCCTCCCGGCGCTCCTGCGGATCGCTGGTACGAACATCGACCGCTGGCAGCTGCCCCTGCTGAGTGCGCCTGTCCACGAGAGCGAGACGGGTGTTGCATACCGATGGAGCCGCATCGTGCAACGCTATCCCATACCGTGCCTTGTGCTGTCGTTGGTGCTGCTGCTGTTGATGGCCGCCCCACTGCTGGACATGCGGTTGGGCTCGTCCGATGCCGGCAACAACCCGGAATCGCTCACCTCCCGCCGCGCATACGATTTGCTGGCGCAGGGGTTCGGCACCGGCTTCAACGGCCCTATCCTGCTGGGGTTCAGCGTTGATGACGGGGACACGCGGGCGATAGAGGAGCTACCGGTCGTTCTGAAGGACACGAGGGGGGTGGCGCAGGTCACGCCGCCCACATTCAACGACGACCGCTCCACCGCCGTAATCACTCTGATCCCCGCGACGGCTCCCCAGGACGAGGAGACGGTCGAGCTGGTGCACCGCCTGCGAGCCGATCTGAAGGGGATGTTCGCTGGGACGAACGTGCACCCGCTCGTAGGTGGCCCCACGGCGCTCTTCATAGACATCGGGACGAAGGTGGCGGCCAGGATGCCCTTGTTTTTCGGCGCCGTGATCGGCCTCAGCTTCCTTGTGCTGCTCATCCTGTTCCGATCGCTGGTGGTGGCCGTGAAGGCCGCCATCATGAATCTCCTCTCTATCGGCGCTTCCTTCGGCATCCTGGTGGCGATCTTTCAGTGGGGCTGGCTCGGCGACATCGTCGGCGTCTACCGGGAAGGCCCTATCGAATCCTTCATGCCGATGATGCTTTTCGCGGTCCTCTTCGGACTGTCCATGGACTACGAAGTCTTCCTGGTGAGCAGGATCCGCGAGGAGTATCTCAAAACGGGGGACAACGCGGAGGCGGTAGCCCGAGGGCTGTCCGTCACCAGCCGCGTAATCTCCGCTGCGGCTGCGATCATGATTGCCGTTTTCCTGGCCTTCGCGATAAGCGACCTGCGAATCGTCAAGGAGTTCGGCATGGGCCTCGCCGCCGCCATCTTCGTCGACGCCACTCTTGTCCGTCTCGTGCTCGTCCCGGCCGTGATGCAGGTGATGGGCAATTTCAACTGGTGGTGCCCGCGCTGGCTCGACCGACTGATTCCAAGGCTGGAGATCGAGTCGGCGGACTGAGCAGAGGCTGGAGGGGTATTTGATGAGGTGGACCTTCATTGGATTGGCTGTCCTCTTTATTCAGGCCTACCTCAAGGCGAAATCGAGCAAACTGGTGGTGCAGGGTAGGGAGAACCTGCCGGCGCGGCCCGGTTACATACTGGCGGCAAACCACCTCAGCTACATCGACCCGTTGGTGATGTGGATAGGCATGGGCCCAACGATCAGCTTCTGGATGAAAACGGACATATGTCTTCGCCCCCTCGATCCCGTGCTGGTCCTCCCGTGCCGGGTTCTCTTCCGGGTAATACCCGTAGACCGGAAGAGACCGAATCTCCAAACTCTCGTCCGCCAATCGAGATCCGCGTTGCGCCACGGTTGGGTCGGCGTTTTCCCCGAGGGGACCCGCAACCGTGATGATTGCCCGACCCTTCAGAAAGGATTTGCTGGCGTCACAGTGCTGGCGAGGCGGACAGGAGCGCCCCTTATACCCGTCGCTATCCAGGGGACAACCGGATTTGCCAACCCGTTTTCGCCGCGAGGTCGAACTATCACAATAGTTGTCGGTAAGCCCTTCACTCTGCCTGAGGGAGGGAGTCGAGAAGACGATACCAGGAAGATCTTTGAGGCAATCGCCGCGCTGCTCCCACAGCGGCGGCAAGGTGTCCCCTAGACTGGCGGAGTATACTTCTCTGAACTATACTCCGCTGGCGCGTGCTCCATCTCGCCTGGGCACGGGCGGTGGGACAACGCGCAACGCTTTTCGTAATGCGTTCGTGCGGAGTGGGCGTCCCCGCCAGACAGAAATGTTAGGGCTCTCAGCAATTGGTCACAAGTTGGTCACCAATTTGGTGACCAACACTGGCACCGGGCGGCACGGGATGGGATGGCGGGGCTCGATCTCAGATACGAGATGGGCCTAGAATCGACATAACGGGAGCGCCTGGGACGGCCTGCACCGAACTTCAAAACCGCAGTGGGGCGGTGTACCGTCCCGGGTGGGTTCGACTCCCATGCACTCCCGCCAAATACGAATCGTATCTAGCGAGGGCACTGGCTTCAGAGCCTCCACCCCTCGCTTATTGTTTATCACCATCAACAATTGGTCACAAAATGGTCGCCAGGGGATCTCTCATAGATGAGCCTGCATGCCTCGGTGGCGTTTTGAGTTGTCGTCTATACTGCGGGACAGAATGGGGGCGAGGAACGGTGCTCTGCCCATCGTGCAGTCACGAAAATCGCCACGACGCCCAGTTCTGCGACCGATGCGCGGCTGAACTCGGGCCGATCTGTCCCGCTTGCCAGACGCAGAACGACTGTCGCCGTTGTCGGGATCCACTCGCGTCTGAGCCTGTCACGGTTACCGCTCGCACGCCCACGACAGCGTCTTCACCGGCACTGCCCGTCTCTTTCGCCGGCGGCCGCTATCAGTTCCAACGCTTCCTGGGCGAGGGCAGGGGTGGCGAGGCTGACGCCCGCAGCGGCCTCTACTCCCTGGGCTGCGTGCTCACCGGCTGCACAAATATCAGGGTCGTGAGGGAGTTCTCAGGTGTGCAGGGTGGGACTAACCTTGCGATTGGAAGGTCGCGGCTCTGGAGCTTGCATCTTCTCCAGGCTTAGCGCAAGTACGCCGTTGGTGTAAGTCCTTGTCAGCGTGCTGGGGATCACTTCCGCCGGCAGAGCAATCTCCTCGCGAAACCTCTCCTCCGATCTCTCGACGGAGAGGATGAGCCTGTCCTTACTCACTTCTAGGGCGATGTCTTCTTCTCTCACCCCCGCTAGGTCCGCGACAACGAAGACCCGGTCGCCCTCATCGAACAGGTCCAGCGGCAACCCCGCTCCCGCTCCTTCCTCGACCCGTGCTGAGGCAGCGACCCACCAGCTGAACAGCACCGTCTCCCCGGTCACCCAGTCGATCTTGCGCTGATGAAATGCCAGCAACGCACCGCCGATCATTCTCTCGGCGGTCGGGTTTATGATGCCCCTTATCTTCAGCAGGACGTCCATATGGGTGGGCGCCCCTATCAGCTCAGCTAGCTCGTTGATGGTGGCGTGCCGGTTGGCCCAGAGGTAATCGACTATCTCCCTGCTCTGGGGATCCAGCTCCTGTATGACCTTATCGACGGCAGCCTGGTCGATCTCGAATAGCGTCATCTCATACAGCTTCTGCCGCCACAGCTCCAGGTCGGGCACGATTATGAACGCCTTCGCCGGCCTCACCGCCCTGTAGCCTACCGCGATGACATCCTTCTCCCTGCCCGCCGCAAACCGCTGCTTCTCCACTGCGATGCTTCCCACGTCCTTCAGCGGCGTCTGGAACACGACGCGTGTCGGCACCGAGAAGATCAGCCTCTCGCGGGTCAGGTGCAGGTGACCGATCCTCCAGGCCGAGCGTATGTTGTTGCGATAGCCACCCTGCGAGCGGAGGACGATATCCTCATCGCCTGCCAGGGGCGGTTGCCGAGGGCGGCCACGCTGGCCCATCGGCGGCGCCAGACGTCCCTGAGCGTGCCTCACCTGTCGGCCCCTCGCTCGACGTAGGCGAGTCGCTCCTGGCCACGCGTCACGGCCTTCGCTTCGCGGTGCAGCGCCTTCACCAGCTTCTCCAGCTCCTCCGTTCTTGTCTTCAGTTCCTCGCTGTCGCCGCCGGCTAAGGCGACCTGTACTTGGAGTATCCCCCGTTCGACCTCGTCGGCCAGGAACGGGTCGGCATCATCCCTGCCCTCTTCGATGACTTGTCGGGCCGCCCGGACCATGTTGTCGGCCCTGATACCTGTTTCCACCTTCTGGCGCCGTCTCTGATCCTCCTCCGCGTATCTCGCAGCTTCCTGAATCATGCGGCCCATCTCCTCGCCGGGCAGACCGTAAAAGCGGGGGCTGATTCGCAATTCCCGCAAGCTGTCAGAGTACAGATCATGGGCGGACACGTGCAGGATGCCGTTGGCATCGATATCGAACGCCACCTCCACGCGGGACTCTCCCCGCGAGGCCGCCGGCACGCCGGCCAGTTCGAATCTGTCCAGCGTCATGTCATCGATGGCCATCTCCCGCTCGCCCTGCAACACGTGGAGGTCCATGGACATCTGGCCATCGGCGGCGTTGGTGAAGACCTGACTGTGGGACACCGGAACGGCGGTATTCCTCTGGATGATCTTCGTGAAGATTCCACCCTGGGTCTCTATTCCCAGGGATAGGGGGGTCACGTTGATCAGCGCCTTCCCTTGAATCTCCCCGGTCAGGATGCCCGCCTGGATGGCCGCCCCCATGGCCACCGCTTCGTCAGGGTGGATGTCTCCGTACGGTTCCTTGTCCAGGAGTTCCCTGAGGAGTTCTCGCATGGCAGGCATCCTGGTCGATCCACCCACGAGGATCACACGATCGATGTCCCGCGGCCGCAGCCCGGCGTCGGCGAGCGCCTGCTTCGTAGGGCCTATCATCTTCAGCCGCAGGTCCTCCGTTAGCTCTTCGAACTTCGCCCTCGTGAGCACCGTCTCCCAGTGCTGGGGGTTGCCATCGCCGGCGTTGAGATACGGTATCCTGATGCGCGTGCTCTCCGTATCGCTGAGTTGGATCTTGGCTGCCTCCGCCGCCTCCTTGAGTCTTTGCAGCGCCGACTTGTCCTCGCGAAGGTCAACTCCACGTTGCCAGCGAAACTCGCCGGCCAGGTGTTCCACTATTCGCTGGTCGTAGTCGTCTCCCCCCAGCCAGGTGTTACCGTTCACCGCCTTGACCTCGAACAGGCCGTCACCCAGATCCAGGATGGAGACATCGAAGGTTCCGCCGCCCAGGTCCCAGACCAGGACGGTGTGGACGTCCTCTATGTCCAGGCCGTAGGCGAGCGCTGCAGCCGTGGGTTCGTCGATTATCCTCAGCGCTTCGATGCCAGCGATGGCGGCCGCATCGACCGTCGCCTGGCGCTGGCTGACGTTGAAGTAGGCGGGGACGCTAATCACGGCTTTCTCCACCTTCTCGCCCAGATAGCTTTCAGCGTCCGCCTTTACCTTCCGGAGGATCATCGCCGAGATCTCTTCCGGCGTGTACTCCCTGCCGCCGATCCTGACCCAGAAGTCCGATCCCATGCGCCTCTTGATCTGGCGGATGATCTCCCGGTCGTCGCCGGCGCTGTCGAAGTCCAGGTAGTTGCGCCGCCCCATCCGCCTCTTGATGGAGAAGATGGTGCCGTCTGGGTTGGCGACGGCTTGCAACCTGGCCATCTGGCCCACCAGCCGGCTTCCATCCCTGAGAAAGCCGACCACCGACGGCGTCAGGCTACCGCCCTCGGCGTTCGGTATGACCACGGGTCGGCCGCGCTCCAGGTAGGCCGCGGCCGAGTAGGTGGTCCCTAGATCAATACCGATCGCTTTTGGCTTCACTGTCTCGCCCGCGGGCAGAAAACGCCTGCTTCCACCAAGCCATCGCCATTACCAGAAGCGACGGTCACCGCCCTTTCCCCTCTCTTCTCTCGCTCCCAGGCGCGAACCCGCTGGTCCCAGTCCTGCATCATGCCGTATTGGAGCATCGTCTCCATCCCCGCCAGAGCGGCCCTCAGGTTGATCCCGATGAGGGGCACGCCCGCAACAGAGACGATGATGTCTGCGTAGAGCACCAGCCCTTTGTCCAGGACTCTGTCCAGAAGGTCGACAAGGGTCGCGCGGGAATCTCGCACTGGTTC
>JAUYGU010000098.1 GCA_030690405.1 Dehalococcoidia bacterium
CTCTACAAGAGCGGCACGAAGGAGATCGCCGCCCAGATGGGCGCCGTGCCCACCTTCATGGCCAAGCTCGCGGACGACATCGACGGCTGCGGCGGCCACCTCCACCAGAGCCTCTGGACCGCGAAGGGCGACGAGAGCGTCTTCTGGGACGACGGCGGCGACCACCACATCTCGCCGGCGCTGGGCCGCTACATCGCGGGCATCCTGGCCACCCTGCCGGAGTTCATGCTGATGTACGCCCCCAACGTCAACTCCTACAAGCGCTTCGTCCCCCGCACCTGGGCGCCGACCAGCGCCACCTGGGGGATCGACAACCGCACGACCGCCCTGCGGATCATCGCCACCAGCCCCCGCGCGATCCGCGTGGAGAACCGCGTGCCGGGGGCGGACCTCAACCCATACCTGGCGTTCGCGGCCTCGCTGGCCGGCGGGCTGCACGGCATCGAGAAGGCTTTGGAGCCGCCGCCGATCACAACGGGGAACGCCTACGACATCGCCGACGCGCCGCCGCTGCCCCGCTCGCTGCCCGAGGCGCTGGAGCGCTTCCGCCAGAGCGCCCTCGCCCGCGAGTGGTTCGGCGCTGAGTTCGTCGAGCAATACGCCGCCTTCCGCCAGTGGGAGGTGGACAAGCACCGGCTGGCCGTCACCGACTGGGAGCGCCGCCGCTACTTCGAGATGGTGTAGGAGGCCCGAATGCGTCTAGCCGATAAGACCGTCGTCATCACCGGCGCCGGCAGCGGCATGGGCCGCCTCGCCTGCCAGATGTTCGCCCGCGAGGGTGCCAGCATCGTCGCGCTCGACATAACCGAAGACAGCCTGCGCGAGACCGCCGCCTCCGTCGAAATCGAGGGCGGGGGCATCGTCGCCGTCACCGCCGACGTCAGCGTGGCGGCGGACGTGGAGCGCGCCGTCGCCGAGGGCGTGCGCGCGTTCGGCGGGCTGCACGTGCTCTACAACAACGCCGGCATCTTCCCGGACGAGGACCAGTCCGTCGTCGACATGGACGAGGGAGTCTGGCAGCGCGTGCTCGACGTGAACCTGAAGGGCGTCGCTCTTTGCTGCAAGTACGGCATCCCGGAGCTGATCAAGGCGGGCGGTGGCTCCGTGATCAACGTCGCCTCCTTCGTCGCGCTGGTGGGCTGCACCGTCCCCCAGGACGCCTACACCGCCAGCAAAGGCGCCGTGCTCTCCCTCACCCGCTCCATCGCCGTCCAGTACGGGCGGCAGGGCGTGCGCGCGAACGCCATCTGCCCGGGGCCGATCCTCACGCCGATGCTGGAGTCGCTCTTTCCCAACGAGGAGGAGCGGCTGAAGCGGCTGAACCGCATCCCGATGGGCCGCTTCGGGCGGGCGGAGGACATCGTATACGCCGCGCTCTACCTCGCCTCCGACGAGTCGTCCTGGACGACGGGGACGGCGTTCGTGGTGGACGGCGGCATCACCGTCAACTACTTCTGAGGGCGGGCGACAGGCTAAAGCCGGTGTAGGTCGGGGTCTTTAGACCCCCGCCTACGAGCGTTCGGGCGTACCCTCCCCGTGCAGCTCCCGCTGGCGGTCCCGCGCCAGCCCCACCTGCTCCGCGGAGCGGCCGTAGATGTGCGGCGGCTCCCAGCCGTTGAGCCCGGCGTACGTATCGATCTGCGAGCGGTGGTGCACCTCGTGCTCCACCATCATCATCAGGATGCGCCAGCCGCTGATCGTGCCCTCGCTGTCGATCAGTGGCGCCTTGCGTGTCAGCCAGTCGTCCGGCGTCCCCTCGACGCGACGGCGGAACTCGGCAACGGACGCCTCCAGCGCCGGCAGCCACGTCGACTGCTTCTCCGTGTCGATCGGCGGTGGCCAGTCCGCGATCCACCCCTCGCCCCGGTACGCCCGCGCGAAGTACATTCGCGTCCCCGCCATGTGCCGCACGATCTCGCCGATGCCCCAGGCGTTCTCCCCCTCGCCCCTCGGCGGCGCCCAGCGCTCCGCTTCCGGCGGCAGCGCGGCGACGTCTCGTACGGCCCGCCGGTGCACCGCGTCGAAGTAGCGCAGGAACGAGTCGATGTCGGTGATCATCTGCGCCTAGTGTACCTCTACGCCCGCCGCCTTCTCCAGCGCCTTCACCAGCGCCTGCGTCCCCTCATCGCCCAGGCCGTCCGCCTCCAGCGCCGCGAAGAGCTGCGCGACGAGCTCCGTCCCCGGCAGCGGCGCCGCCATCGCCTCCGCCGCCTCCAGCGCCAGCCGCAGGTCCTTGCGCTGGTGCGCCACCTTGAAGCCGGGGTGGAAGTCCCGCGCCACCATCCGCGGCGCCAGGTTCTGGAGCTGCCACGACGTCCCCGCGCCCGCGCTCACCGCCTCGATCATCACCCGCGGGTCGATGCCGGAGCGCGTGGCGAAGACCAGCGCCTCGCAGACGCCCAGGTTGGTGATCGCCACCGCGATCTGGTTGCAGAGCTTGACCGTCTGGCCGGCCCCGGCGGGCCCGCAGTGCACGATCTTGCCGCCCATCGCCGACAGGACCGGCCGGCAGCGCTCCAGCGTCTCCGCCTTGCCGCCCACCATGATCGAGAGCGTCCCCTCGATCGCCCCCTGCTGGCCGCCGCTCACCGGCGCGTCTAGCATCTCCACCCCCGCCTCCGCCAGCCGTCCGGCGATGCGGCGCGTCACGTCGGGCGAGATAGTGCTCATGTCGATGTGCACGAGGCCGGGGTGCGCGCCCTCGATGATGCCGTTCGAGCCCAGCGCAACCTGCTCCACGTCCGGAGAGTCGCCTACCAACGTGATCACGATCTCCGAGCGGCGGGCAACGTCCGCCGGACCGGCGCCCTCCGTCGCGCCCTCGCCGGCCAGCTCGTCGATGCCGGGCCGGCTGCGGTTCCAGACCGTGAGCGGGAAGCCGGCCTTCATCAGGTTGCGCGCCATGGGCCGGCCCATTATCCCCAGGCCGATGAAGCCGATACGGTCAGTCATCTCTCGCCTCCAGTGGTACACGCGGCCGGACGGCGGGGTTCGCCACGTACTTGGGCCGGCGGCCGCGCAGGACATCCGCCGCCGCCTGCCCGACCTCCTCTCGCAGCCGGCGCATCGCCTCCGGCGAGACGGATGCGACGTGCGGCGTGAGGACCACGTTCTCCAGCCGGCAGAGCGGGCTGTCCGCCGGCAGAGGCTCCTCCTCGAACACGTCCAGTCCGGCGCCGGCGATGCCGCCCGACGTCAGCGCCTCCACCAGCGCCGCCTCGTCCACGACCGGGCCGCGGGCGGTGTTGATCAGCACCGCCGAGGGCTTCATCGCCCTAAGCTCAGCCGCGCCGATGAGGTGCCGCGTCTCCGGGGCGAGCGGCGTGTGCAGCGACACGTAATCGGACTCCGCCAGCAGCTCGCCCAGCGGTACCAGCCTCGCGCCCAGCTCCTCGGCCGCCTTCGGGTCGCCGTACGGGTCGTGCGCCAGCAGCCGCATGTCGAAGGCGCGGGCCTTGCGCGCCACCGCTCGCCCTATGTTGCCGAAGCCGACGATGCCCAGCGTCTGCCCGTGCAGGGGCGCGAGCGCCCAGGCCTGCGGCTGACGCCAGCGGCCGGTGGTGGCGTCGCGGTGTAGCGGGAGGAGACGGCGCGCCAGCGCCAGCAGCAGTGCGATGGCGTGGTTGGATACCTCCTCCGTGCAGAAGTCCAGCACGTGCGCCACCACGATGCCGCTGTCCGTCGCCGCCTCTAGGTCCACGTTGTCCACGCCGATCCCGTAGCGGACGACGGCGCGGCAGCGCGGCAGGTTCTCCAGGACGCGTCGCGTGATCTGGGCGGCGCTCACGAGGACGACGTCCGCCTCGTGGAGGTTGGCGATGAGCCCGTCCTCGTCGGCGGCCTGGGTGGCGACGAGCTCACAGTCCAGCCCGCCGAGGCCCGCGCGCTCCTCTCGCATCTCCGAGCCAGGTCGGGCGTCGGCGTGGACGACCAGCGGACGCCGTTCCGGGGCCATGGCAGGCTCTCGGCCCGGCGCTACCTAACGGTTGCGGCGGCGTTGCTGATGACGGTGTCGCCCCGCTGCGTCTTCGCCTGGAGCAGGATGCGGCCGCCGCCCTCATCCCACATCTCCGTGACGATCGTGTCGCCCGGGAAGACGACGCCGGAGAAGCGCACCTCCAGCCCGCTCAGCCGCGCCGGGTCGTTGTCGCAGTACTCGCGGAGGACGGCGCGGCCGGCGTGGCCCAGAGTGCACAGGCCGTGGAGGATGGGCGTGTCGTAGCCGGCCATCTTGGCGAAGGCGGGGTCGATGTGCAGCGGGTTGCGGTCGCCGGAGAGGCGGTAGATCATCGCCTGGATGGGCAGGGTCTGCATCTCGACGGTGCGGTCGGGGGCCCTGTCCGGGGCCTTGTTGCCGGCCTCGGGGCCGCGCTCGCCGCCGAAGCCGCCGGCGCCGCGCACGAAGACGCCGGAGCGGTTCACGAACAGCACCTCGCCGCTCTCGTCCTTGGTCTCCGCCTCTATGACGACGAGGGCGCCCTTGCCCTTATCGTAGACGCCGGTCACCTTGCCGCTGGTGGTCAGCTTCCCCTTGGCGGGGATCGGCCCGTTGAGCCGGATGCTCTGCTCGCCGTGGAGGATCATCACCGGGTTTATCTCGACGGCGCCGGTGAGGCCCATGAGGGCGGGGAACGCCGGTATCACGGCGAAGGTCGGCAGCACCTTGAGGCTGCGCTCATAGACGAAGTCCAGCTCCGTGGCTCCCACACCTACGGCGTACAGCATCACGTCGCGGTCGTTGTACTCGAACGTCGTCGGCGGCAGGTCGATACCGGCCGCCTGGGCGATGCCGATTCTGGTAGTCATTGTGCCTGTCCTGAGCCGCTCGAAGGGGCCGGCGCTCCCTGGAGACGCGTGAACACGCGGGACATCCCCTCCGCGTTCGCGTTCGGGAACTCGTCGGCGCCGCTGATGTCCTTGATCTTGGCGATGCTATCGCGGATGTCCTCGATGGACACGCCGGCGGCGTTGTCGAAGAAGACGCCCTTGCTCTCCACCATCGCGGCGCGGCCGAAGTAGCCGCCCGCCGCCGTGAACACGCTGCCGCTCTCCGCGCACTCCTCCGAGCAGAGGTAGGCGACGACCGGCGAGACGAATTCCGGCTTCAGCTTATCGTGCATCGCCGCCGGGAAGATGTCCTCCGTGAGGCGGGACGCCGCCAGCGGGGCGATCGTGTTCGCTCTGATGTTGTACTTCTGCCCCTCGATCTTGAGGGTGTTCATCATGCCGACCAGCGCCATCTTCGCCGCGCCGTAGTTCGTCTGGCCGAAGTTGCCGTACAGCCCCGCCGCGGACGTGGTGAACACGATGCGTCCGTACTGGTTCTGCCGCATCACCCGGAATGCTGGCTGGGTGACGCAGAAGGCGCCCTTCAGGTGCACTGCAAGCACCTTCTCCCAGTCTTCCTCCGTCAGGTTGTGAAAGGCGCGGTCGCGGAGGATGCCGGCGTTATTGATGAGGATGTCCACCTTGCCGTAGGCGTCCAGCGCCGTCTGAACTATCGCCTCTCCGCCTTCGGCGGTGTTCACACCGTGGTAGTCCGGCGCCGCCTCGCCACCGGCGGCGCGTATGTCCGCTACCACCTGGTCGGCCATGGCGCTGCCGGCGCCGGTGCCGTCTCGCGCGCCGCCGAGGTCGTTCACCACGACCTTCGCCCCGCGCGAGGCGAGGAGCAGGGCGTGGGCGCGGCCCAGGCCTCCGCCGGCGCCGGTGACGATGGCCACGCGGCCGTCGAATCTGACTTCACTCATTGTGCGACCTCCAAGTTCCCTGGGGCTTCTGCCGATAGCAGGTTTCCCGTTATTAATTTCACATTTCGGAGCCGCTGTCAAACGGCCGGCCCGCGGCCCGCGTAGACCATGGGCCGCTGGCCGGATATCCTGCGAGGTGACCCATGGAAGACCTGCTCCGCGCCGTTGCCCTCGGCATCGTCCAGGGTCTTACGGAGTTCCTCCCCATCTCATCTTCCGGTCACCTCATCATCACCCGCGAGTTGTTCGGCTGGGAGTTCACGAACGACCTCACCTTTGACGTCGCGCTCCACCTTGGCACCACCCTGGCGCTCCTGGTGTTTTTCTGGCAGGAGTGGCTGCGGATGCTTCGCGGGGGCATCAGCTGGGCCATGGGCGATCGCGACCCCGGCACGACGACCGTCTACGGCGCCCGGCTCCTCTTCCTCCTGGCCATCGGGTCGATCCCGGCCGCCGTCGTCGGCTTGATCTTCGATAACTGGGTGGAAAACGAGGTACGCTCGCCGCTGGTCGCCGGCGCGATGCTGGTGACCTTCGGCATCGTGCTGTTCGCCGCGGAGAACGCGGGCCGTCGCCTTCGCAGCATCGACAGCTGCGGCTGGCGCGACGTCCTCTGGATCGGCTGTGCCCAGGCGGTATCGCTGGTGCCCGGCGTCTCTCGCTCCGGCGTCACGATATCGGCGGCGCTGGGCCGCGGCTTCACCCGCGAGGAGGCCGCCCGGCTCTCCTTCCTGCTGGCCACCCCGGTCATCCTGGGAGCCGCCACCCTCAAGCTCGGCGAGGCGCTTGCGGGCGGCGTCCCCAGCGGGGACATCGGGACCATTCTCGTCGGCGGCGCAGTCGCCGCCGACGTCGGCTGGCTGGCCATCCACTCCCTTCTGCGGCTGGTCCAGAGGGGCACCTACCTCCCGTTCGTCGCGTACAGGATTCTGGCCGGCCTGTTCGTCCTGGTGTATTTCGCGACCTAGTCCGCGGCTGATGCGGGAGGCGGGTGCAGCCGCCGTTGACAGTGGAATCTCCCGCGGCTATAACTGACGTATCGATTCATGGCGGATGTGACGCTCACGAGAGGGTTCAGCGGGAAGGCACCATCGCATGCCTGAGTCCACTTACTGGAATCGGTTCTGGCGCCGGCGTATCTCCAGGCGCGCCGTCCTGGGCGCAGGCGCTGTAACCGCGCTGGGTGCCGCCAGCGCCGCCGTTCTCGGCTGCAACAGCGGCGGCGGCAACGGAAACGGCAACGGCAACGGCAACGGAAACGGTTCGGATGGCAGCGGCACCCCGGTTGCCGGCGGCAACGTCACCGAAGGCCGCCTCCTCAACGCCCTGGGCATAGACCCGCATGTGGACCTCACCGGTCTCGACATAGACTCCCTGATGTACACCTACCTCTACTCCTGGAACCGCTTCACGGAGGAGGCAGTCTACAACAACCTCGCCACTGACTTCGAGCATCCGGATGACCTGACGTTCATCTACACCATCCGGCCGGATGTCGCCGCCTGGCCGACGGGTCCCGCCGCCGGCGAACTGCTCACGTCCACGGACTGCGTCGAGAGCTTCAAGCGGCGCGGCACCGCCATCACCGCGCCGGACAAGCGCTTTCCCCAGCGTATCGAAGGGTACGAGACGCCGAACAGCACGACGTTCAAGTTCGTCATGAGCAGGGCGTTCGTTCCGGCGGTCCGCGAGATGGCCAACCCCACCTGGGCCATCGTCCCCGCCAAGGTGCTGGACAAGTACCCCAACCTGAGCCAGACGGCGTTCGGCAACGGGCCATTCATGCTCAAGGAGTTCCGCGGCTCGGAGAGGATAGTCCTGGAGAGGCACCCCAACTACTTCCTCAAGCCCAGGCCCTGGCTCAACACCTACACGTTCATCGTCATCACGGAGAGCTCTTCTCTCCTCGCCGCCTTCAGGGGCGGCCAGCACGACATAAACGGCGCCGTGCTCACGAAGTCGACCGCCCAGGAGTTCATCGATGCCCCCGACAAGTACCGCGTGAGCGTGGCGCCGTCGCTGTTCTACCCCGTGATCCACATGAAGATGCGCGACCCCTGGCGGGACATCCGCGTCCGCAAGGCGCTGGACCTGGCGATCAACCGCAAGGAGATCATCGATGCCATCCAGGACGGGGAGGGCAACTACAACGGCCCCATCCAGTGGCCGCAGTTCAAGTGGGCGCTCCCCCAGCAGGAGGTCCGCGACTTCTACCCCTACGACCTTGACCAGGCGAAGGCCCTCCTGAAGGAGGCGGGGCACCCGCAGATCACCGCCAAGATGAAGTACCCGGAGGTGCCGGGCGCCCCTATCGTCGCGGACATTGCGGTGATCCTCAAGAGCCAGCTGGAGAAGGCAGGCATCAACCTGGAGTTGGACTCCGTGGAGCTGGGCGCGTTCATCGGCAACACCCTCCTCCCCGGCAACTTCGACCTCGCCTTCTTCCCCAACCTGCCGTGGGATGAGCCGGACCGCCCCCTCAGCTTCTACCACTCCAAGGGGGTCACAGGCTCCGGCAACTGGACGAACTACACCAACCCAAAGCTCGACAAGCTCATCGACGCCCAGTCCGATGAGTTCGACGAGGCGAAGAGGATAGAGATTGTGCAGGCGGCGCAGCGCATGATCCTGCCGGAGCACGGGCCCCAGATCACCCTCACCGGCGGCATCGGTTACTTCGCCCGCTGGAAGCACGTCCACCTTGGCGCCGCGGACAACGACCTGGAGACGCCGATCCCGGGCAGCGTATACGGTCCCGCCGGCACTGAGATATGGACAGAGAAGCAGTAGCGGCGTAGTATCGAGGGGCCGGCCGGCCGGAGCTGACCTACCAGATGCGGAACTACATCCTGCGGCGCCTCCTTATCCTCATCCCCATCATGCTGGGCGTCTCCTTCCTCACCTTCGCCATGTTCCGAATGATCCCCGGCGACGCCGCCGTCCTCCGCTGCCAGCTGGGATGCACGCCCGAAATCCTGAAGGACCTGCGCCACGAGATGGGTCTTGACCGTCCCTGGTACCAGCAGTACGGCGACTGGGTCTGGAACATCGCCCGCCACGGCGATTTCGGCCAGTCCCTGACCGAGAGCAGGCTCCCCGTCACCACCGAGCTGGACCGCCGCCTGCCGGTCACCCTGGAGCTTGTGACGATGACGCTCTTCATGGCGCTCTTGCTGGGCATACCGCCGGGAGTCATATCGGCAATCCGGCCGGGCACGCCGCTGGACTGGCTGGCCCAGGTGGGCAGCGTACTCTGGCTCTCCATCCCCGGCTTCTGGCTGGGGATACTGGTCATCGCCTTCGGCGTGAACTGGTTCGGCTGGACGCCGCCACAGTTCGGCAGCGGCTACGTGCCCTTCCGCGACGATCCGTGGGTGAACATGCAGCAGTTCCTCTTCCCCTCGCTGGTCCTCGCCCTGGCGATCGCGGCCGCGATCATGCGCCTCACCCGCTCTTCGCTCCTGGAGGTGCTGCGGAACGACTACATCCGCACCGCCTGGTCCAAGGGGCTGCGAGAGCGCACGGTGGTGATGCGGCACGCCCTGAAGAACGCCCTTATCCCCGTGCTGACTATAGTCGGCCTCCAGGTGGGCAACCTCATCGGCGGAGCGGTGATCATAGAGTCGGTGTTCAACCTGAACGGAGTCGGCAAGTACGTACTGGAAGCGATCCTCCGGCGCGATTTCTTCGTCGTCCAGAGCCTGGTCCTGCTGTTTGCCGTCGCCTACGTGATGGCGAACCTGGTCGTCGATGTCCTCTACGGCTGGCTGGACCCGAGGATCAGGTACGGCTAGGCGGTAGGATGGCGCAGGAAGTTGCCGCTTCCCGCGGTTTCGAGGAAGAGGTCCCGCCGCGCATCTCAGCCCCGCGGCGCGCGCTACAGATGGCCCTCCGGCACCCCCTGGGGGCGTTCGGCCTGCTGGTCGTCGCAGTCCTGGTGCTCGCCGGCGTCTTCACGGAGCTGGTAGCGCCGTATGACCCCCTGGCGCCCAACCGCATCAGTAAGGCGTTCGCGGAGCTCAGCGCGCCCGTGGACGCGGAGACGACCACCTTAACGGTCAAGGATGGGGCCGACCTGGGCTACGGACAGACAGTCGGCATCGAGTCCGAGGAGATCATCGTCCTCAACATCGCCGGCAACACCATCACCGTCCAGCGCGGGGCGGAGCATACCGAACCCACCCCACACGACGCCGGCGCCGCCCTCGGCTCGTTCACCGTCGATAGGCTGTCGGGCCCCTCAGCCAGGCACCCGTTCGGCACCGACCGCCTGGGCCGCGACGTCCTGAGCAGGACGATCTTCGGCGCCCGCATCTCCCTGATGATCGGCATGGTCGCCATGCTCTTCGGGGTGATCGTGGGCTCCTTCCTCGGCGTCCTATCTGGGTACGCCGGGGGGTTCGTGGACAGCCTGATCCAGCGCTCCGTTGACGCGCTCCTCGCCTTCCCGCCGGTTGTGCTGCTGCTGGCGATCATCACCGTGATCGGCGACGAGGACTCCGCCGTGCGCATCTTCCTGGCCCATAACACGCCGATCCCGCAGGGCACGTTCCTTGGCGTGCCGGACTTCCTCAACATCTTCGTCATCTCCCTCGCCATCGGCCTCGCGGTCGTGGCCAGCGTGGCGAGGGTGGTGCGGGGCGCCGTGCTGTCGATAAAGGAGAACGTCTACATCGAGGCGGCAAGGGCGATGGGCGCCAGCGACTCTCGCATCATGTGGCGGCACATCTTACCCAACGTCGCCGCCCTCATCGTGATCCTCGCCAGCATCACGCTGCCCCTGGCGATACTGGCGGAGGCGGCGGTCAGCTTTCTGGGCGTGGGCGTCCAGCCGCCGGTCCCATCCTGGGGCGCCGACATGACGGCCAACCGTGAGTCGGCCCTCGCCGGCACCTGGTGGCCGGTCTTCTTCCCCGGCCTCGCTCTCAGCCTGGTCGTCCTTGGGTTCAACATGCTGGGCGACGCCTTCCGGGATATCTCCGATCCGCGGCTTCGCGGCGCCCTGGGTTCTGGGGGCGGGCGCAACCTCTAGACCGCGCGCCTACCCGGGTTCCGTCCGCAGAAACCCCTCGATCCGGCTTCGGAGTTCGTCTCGCGCATCGCGCAACGCCTGGACGGTTGACTCGCCCCGGAGCTCGGCGTATAGGGGGTCCTCCACGTCCCAGTGGATGCGCTGGCCGCCGCCGGGGAACACGGGGCAGCTCTGGCGGGCGCTATCGCAGACGGTTATCACGTAATCGAACGGCTGGCCGGCGTACTCGTCCACGTGCTTCGAACGCTGGCCGCTGATATCGATGCCGATCTCCCGCATCACCTCAACGGTCTGCTCGGCCAGCCCCTTCGGCTTCGTGCCCGCGCTGTGCACCTCAAACCGGTCGCCGGCCAGGTGGCGCAGCAACCCTTCCGCCATCTGACTGCGGGCGCGGTTTCCCGTACAGACGAACAGCACTCTCTTCATACCCGTCGCTTCCTTGACCGTCTTCCAAACGCCATGCTAGACTTCCGTTGCGGCCCCGTTTGGCTCGGGGCTTTTCTATCGGTAGGTGGTGGGCGTCGCCTAGCGGTCTAAGGCGCCAGGTTGTGGCCCTGGAGATCGAGGGTTCGAATCCCTCCGTCCACCCCAATCTCCCCCTACGTCAGCCGCGAGATCAGCAGCGTCCCCATGCCCAATAGCAGCAGGAACCCCATCACGTCAGTGAACGTCGTCAGCCAGATGGCGGACGCTAGGGCAGGGTCGATCTTGGCGGCGCGGAGCCCCAGGGGGATGAGCCCCCCGGCAAGCCCGGCGACGACGATATTGCCGATCATCGCTCCGAACACCACGCCGGCGAGCCAGGGGTTCCCTGTAAGCACCAGCGCGAGGCCCGCTGTGAGCGTCCCGGCGAGGGAGCCGTGGACAAGCCCAAACGCGACCTCCTTGACGGCGATGCGGCTGGCGTCCTGGAGCCGGACCTCGCCCAGGGCTATGCCCCGCACGACCAAAGTGGTGGCCTGTGTCCCGGTATTTCCGCCGTGTCCCGCTATGATCGGCATGAACGCCGCCAGGACGGCGACTTTGGATATCGTGTCTTCGAATGCGCTCACGGTAAGCGCCGCCAGGAACGCGGTCATCAGGTTTACCAGCAGCCAGGGAACGCGGCGCCGCAAGGCCCTGCTCACGGGGCTGAACACGGACTCCTGCACATCGAGGCCGGCCAGCAGGTAGATGTCCTCCGTCGCCTCCTCGCTCGCCACCTCCATCGCATCGTCGGCGGTGATGATGCCCCGCAGGACACGGTTTTCGTCCACCACCGGCACCGCCCGCAGCCGGTAGTGCTGCACCAGCCGCGCCACCTCCTCCTGGTCCGTCTCCGGCGCCACCGTGATAGCGTCTTTGGTCATCACGTCTACGATGGGCGTATCCGCCTCCGAGATGAGCAGCTCACGCAGGTTGACCACCCCCTGGAGCCGGTTGCTGGCGTCCAGGACGTACAGGTAGTACGCCTCGTCTGCAAGGGGTTTGCGCAGGCGAAGGAACGTGATCGCCTGCTGCACGGTCATCTCCGGGTGAAGGGCCACATAGCCGCGGGTCATGAGGCCGCCGGCGCTCTCGTCGGCGTGCTCGAGCAGCGGCGATATCTCCTGCGCCGTGGCCATGGACGATAGCACGCGAGCCATGTCCGAAGGGGGCAGCGTGCGCAGCACGTCCACCGCCACGTCGTTGCTCGTCCGGTCCAGAACGCGCGCCAGGGTAATCCGGGTCATCCGCGCCGTCACCGCCCCGCGCACCTCCTCGTCCAGGTACTCCATGAGCTCCGCCATCTGCTCTGTGGAGAGGACGGAGAAGAACGCCTCGCGCAGCTCGGGGTCCAGGCGCTCGTAAAGGTCGGCGCGGTCCGCGGGGTGCAAAGAGGCGATGACCTCCGCGGCGCGCTCGACATCGTCGCCCCGGAGCGCCTCTTCGACCCTTTCGGCGAGTTCGGCGGCGTCCTGTTCGGTGGTCATCGTTGTCACCCGGGCCGGGGCCCCGTCTATTAGAGCACAGGCCCCAACCTGCCACAATGCGCGCGCCTTCTCGCGGAGCCGAGAAGCTTTGCCGCCCCTCCGGCGGCGGTGCTACACTGTCCTCGAGCGCCCCTGTAGCTCAATTGGATAGAGCGCCTGGCTTCGGACCAGGAGGTTGTGGGTTCGAGTCCTACCGGGGGCGCCAGTGTTCAGATACGAATTGGCCGCCCGTGGGCGGCCTTGTTGCTAACGGGGCCTATGTCTCTCGATATCTTGCGGTTTCAGCGCCGTGGTGTCATAGTTACTTGACGGGGTGCCGCGGCGGTGCAAGATACGGCGGCAGCATGCAAGGGAGATTGCCGTGGCATCGGTTCGCTTGATTCGTTCGCAGGGGGCGCGGACGAACGCGCCCGCGTCGTCCTGCGCCGTTCGTAAGGTATAAGAAAATATTAGCTGCGGCCAGCGATTTGCCAATAACTCGCGAATGCGCTAAGCTGTTGCAGTCTGCCATTCCCGAATTCCGAAGGGAGGCCCGCGATGGATGACGGTAGACGGGTCCGCTTTCTCCTGATCCCCCTGTCCCTTGTTGCGCTGGCGGCGCTGGCGTTCGCCGCCTGCGGAGATGATGAAGAGGAGGGCAAAACGCCCGCCCCCGGCGAAACGCCGGCGCCGACGGTAGCCGCGAGGCCCGGGAATGTGGACGCGGTAATCGTCTGGGGCGCGGAAGAGATCGACAAGTTCGATGCGATGACGAAGCCGTGGATCGATGACACCGGTAACAGTCTTGACTTCACAAGCACCCGAGACATCAACACCCTGTTGACCACCCGCGTGGCAGGCGGCAACCCGCCGGACGTCTCCTTTCCTCCCGCTCTGGGGATATTCCGCGACCTCGCCCGGGAAGGCTCGCTCAAGCCCCTCTCCGATTGCCCGGGCCTGGAGGACAAGGTACGCGCCGACTACCCGCAGTCGGTCGTCGACTTGGGCACCGTGGATGGTACCCTCTACGGTGTCGCTATGAAGGCCGGCTACAAGGCCAATGTCTGGTACAGCCCCAAGGCGTTCGCCGCTAAGGGCTACGAAGTTCCTACCACCTGGGACGAGCTGATCGCCCTCGCCAACAAGATCGTCGCCGATGGCGGCACCCCCTTCTCCGACGCCGAAGAGATCGGCGGCGGCAGCGGCTTCCCCGGCTCCGACTGGGTCCAGCAGATCGTGATCAACCAGTGGGGGCCGGACGTGTACGACCAGTGGGTGGCCCACGACATCCCGTACAACGATGACCGCATCAAGCAGTCCTGGCAGATGTTCGGCGACATCATCCTGAACCCCGACTACATCCTTGGCGGCACCGACAAGGCGTTGGCGACCCGGTTCTCCGAGGGCGCCATCCCCCTGTTCAAGGACCCACCAGAGGCCTATATGCACGTGATGGGGAGCTTCGACTCCGCCTTCATCACCAACCCCGAACTCGGCTTCCCCGCAGGCCTGGTGGCGGGTGAGGACTTCGACCTCTTCCCCTTCCCGGTCATCAATCCTGACTTCCCGAGCGGCGTCACCGGCGACCTCAACATGAGGATGATGTTCAACAACGACCCGGAGACCTGCTCGTTCGT
>JAUYGU010000152.1 GCA_030690405.1 Dehalococcoidia bacterium
ACACGACGCTCTTCCGATCTGCCGCATGAACTGGTGCACGCCGACTATACGCACCCGGTACTTCCCGGGCATGGCTGCTTCTTCTCCAGCACCAACGGCCTCGCCTCGGGCGGCCATGTGCTGGAGGCGATCTGCTACGCCATCCTGGAAGTGATCGAGCGCGATGCCGTCACGCTGTGGTATCAGGGTGGTGCCGAGGCGCGCGCCGCCACCCGCATCGATCCGGCAAGCATCGATGCCGTGACCGGCCTGACGCTGTGGTTCCCCACCTACGTCGCCCAGCTTCTGCCCGGCCAGCTGGTCCCGGCCGCGAAGGAGATGCACAGCGGCGAGGCGTTGCTGGCCCTTCTCGTGATCGTCGTATGGCACTTCTACGACGTCGCGCTCAGTCCCAGCGTGTTCCCGCTGGACACCGGCATGATTACCGGCGTCATCTCCCGCGAGCGGCTGCACGAAGAGCACCCCCGCGAATACACACGCCTCGCCCGCGCCGCGGACGCGGCGCGGCTGGCGGAGGGAGCACCCCGGCAGCTCCCTCCGCCGGGCGGGCCTCTCGCTGCCGGTCCCCGAACCGGCGGCTACTCACCGGAAGCCCCCTGGGCCGGCGTCGTCCGGCGAAGGCTGCACTTGCGGGTGATGATCCTGGTGGCCATTGGCATGGCCGGCGTCCTCGTCGCCCTGACCATGTCCGCGCTCCTCCCCGTTAACCGGAGCATCGATCGTACGCTGGACGAACGGCGGGGCCTGGCCCTGATAACCGCTCGCCAGGCTGATTTCGTCGTCCGCCAGGGGTTGCAGGTGCTGGAGGAGGCTGCCCTCAGCGAGGGGTTCGACCTCCGCGACCCTGACCCGGCGCCGGAGCGGAGCGCGTTGCGCCGGGCGCTCTCCAGCTCCGTCTTCTCACGTGTTTACCTCACCAACGCCGAAGGCGATGTGCTGTGGACGGAGCCGCCGCTGGATTCGATGCGCGGGCTGAACTTCGCCGCTTTCTCTTCCGACGCGAGGCTCGTGCTGAACAACAGGAAGCCTTCCGTCTCGGGGCTTTCCTCAGCGGTGGCCGACGGCGGCCCCGTGGTCTCGATCGTGGCGCCGGTCGCAGATGCCGGCGGCTCTGCCATCGGTCTGATAGCCGGCGACATCTCCCTGGACGGCAGCGAGCTGGCCGAAATAGTGCAGCCGGTCGCCCTGGGGGAAACCGGCTACGCCCAGATCGTGGACAGCCGGGGTAACGTACTGGCCAGTACCCGCCCCGAGCAGCTCCTGGAGCGGAGCGATCACGAGGGACAGATCGCATCCCTGATAGACGAGGGACGGGCAACGTCGGGCACCTGTCACGAATGTCACGGCGCGGCCGGGCAGCAGGAACGGAAGACGGACGTGATGGCCTTCGCTCCTCTAAACACGGCTCCCTGGGCAGTGCTCATCAGACAATCGGAGAAGGAGGCGCTGGCGCCCGCCCGCGCCCTCCGGCAGCGGGCCCTGCTGTTCGGCGTGCCCGCCTTCCTGGTGGCCCTCCTGTTCGCCTGGGTGACGGCCCGCAGCGTGCTCCGGCCCATCGGCGTCCTCACCACCGCCGCCCGCCGGATAGCCGGCGGGGACCTCTCGCAACCGGTCCCCGACCTGGGGAAAGACGAGGTCGGCGGCCTGGCCAGAACCTTTGAGGCGATGCGCGTGCGCCTGAAACAATCGCTGGAAGGGATCCAGTCCTGGAACCGCCAGCTGGAGGACCGGGTTCACGAGCGCACCCGCGAGCTGGAAGCATCGCGAGACAGTTTACGCAGCGCGGCGGAGGAGAAGGCCGCGCTCTACGAGGAGCTCAGCCGCAAGGAGGCGGCCCGCGGCGAACTCCTGAGGAAGGTGATCACCGCCCAGGAGGAGGAGCGGCGGCGCATCGCCCGCGAGCTCCACGATGAGACCGGCCAGGCCCTCACCGCCCTGGCTGTAGGGATGGACGCCGCCGCTCTGGCACCCGAGACGGACATGGCCGGGGTCCGCGAGCGGCTGGCGGAGCTGCGGACCGTGGCCCAGGACGCGCTGGAGGACGTCCACCGCCTGATCTATGACCTGCGGCCTTCCGTGCTGGACGACCTGGGACTGGTGGCGGGCCTCCGCTGGTACGCCGAGACCCGGCTCCAGCCGTCCGGGATTCGCGCCCGCGTGATGGTAACGGGAGAGGAGAAGCGTCTCCCGGCTGAGGTGGAGACGGCCCTGTTCCGCATCGGCCAGGAGGCCATCTCCAACATCGCCTGGCACGCCCAGGCCTCCAACGTGCTGCTGGGCCTGGACTTCGGGGACGGGAATGTCGCCCTGGAGGTGGAGGACGACGGCGTGGGGTTCGACGTGGCGGGTCTGACCGAGTCTGCTGACCAGGGCCGCGGCTGGGGGATTCTGGGGATGCGGGAGCGCGCCTCGCTGCTGGGCGGCACGCTCCAGATCACCTCCGAGCCCGCAAACGGGACCAGGGTGAAGGTCACTGTCCCACTGCAAGGAGGAGGGTGACGATGATTCCGAAGATTCGCGTCCTCATCGCTGACGACCACGCCGTCCTGCGAGACGGACTTCACGCCCTGCTCAACATGTATGAGGACGTGGAAGTAGTGGGCAAGGCAGCCGACGGTCTCGAGGCCGTGGAGTTGACCGCTGAGCTCAAGCCAGACGTTGTGCTGATGGACATCGCCATGCCGCGCCTGGGTGGCCTGGAGGCCACCCTGGAGATCCGTCAGCGGAAGCTGCCCACCAAGGTACTTGTGCTCACTCAGTACGACAATAAGGAGTATGTCTTCCAGATGCTGAAGGCGGGCGCCGCCGGCTACGTCCTGAAGAAGGCCGCCGGCACAGAGCTAATGTCCGCGATCCGGGCCGTCCACGCCGGGGACTCCTTCCTCTCTCCCTCGGCCGCCAGCGCGATAGTGGACCGCTACCTGGGCGAGACCAGTGAGGCGGAGGAGGAGCGGCGGCTGGACCAGATCAGCGACCGCGAGAAAGAGGTGCTCAAGCTGCTGGCCGGGGGCCGCAGCAACCGGGAGATCGGCGAACTGCTGTGCCTGAGCGTGAAGACGGTGATGAGCCACCGCGCCAGCCTCATGGAGAAGCTGGATATACACAACCGCACTGACCTTGTCAAATTCGCGATAAGGGCGGGTCTCACCACCGCCGAGCAGTAATCCGCCATGCAGGTTCATTCGGTTGATCGCGCTACGACTCTTGGCGGCCCGGGGCTGCGCCGGTCGGCTCGCTTTAGGGCGGTTTCGGTCGTGATTATAGGGCATCCGCGACCCCTCTCCTCGGGCGACTTACCGTTTTCGTGTCGCTCCGTCTCCTCTACGCTGGCCATGGAACGAGTTGATTCGATGGCCTGGAGGGAGGCGCGAGATGATCAGGAAGTACAGCGGCGGAACGTTCGCCCCCTGCGGCACGTACGTCAACACGAAGAATTGGGAGTTTCACAGCGTCCCCCGGGAAGGCGATCGCCTGGAGGGCGAAGGCGTTACCTACTACCGCGTGCCCTTGTTGGCGGTGATGGTGCTCGGCCCGCTGGCCGGGCTGGCCTTCATCCTCTTCCTGCCGGTGGCGGTGCCGGCCGTCCTCATCTACGCCATCGGCCGTCGCCTCGTCATGAGCGTTCGGGGGCTGCGGCCCCGGCTGCGACTCCCCTTCACCCGCTAGGCCTCACCGGCAGGGCAGGTGGCGGGAGATGAGGCCCGTGTTGCCGGTGGTGGTGGTGGTCGCGGCGGTGGCGATAGCCGCCCTTATGACCTTCGGCCTCACCCGCGGCGAGCAAGGGAAGGTCGTCGGCAGCCAGCACGACCTGGGGGTCGCAGCCGGCGCTGCGGGGGTCTCGGCCTGCGAGGTCTGCCACCTGCCCCGCGACGCCAGCGGCCAGCTCCTGTGGAGCGAGGACCCCCACTCCGGGGACGAGCGTTTTTCGGGCATCGCGCCCGCCTGCTACAGCTGCCACGACGGCACCGTTGCGGACAGCGGCATCCACGTCTTCGATGTCGCGCTGGCGCAGCACCCCGTGGAGCCGGGCGGGGCGGGCAAGGACTGCGACATGTGCCACGATCCCCACCTGGCGGATTACGGGAGCTTTCTCCTCTTCCCCGCCGGCGCTAACCTCTGCAGGACCTGCCATGCCGGCGGCGGCAGCGTAAGCCACCCGCTGAACGTCGACGCCGCCGGGCCTGGGATCGCCCCTCAGGACAACCGCTGGGACCCGGACGCCGGTGACTTCAGTGGCACGCGGTTGTGGGACGAGGGGGGCTCGCGGCCGGGCACCTTCCTGAAGTGCCTTAGCTGCCACGCCGCCCACGGCACCGCCTCCAAGAGCCTCCTCAGCGTCGCCGCTGACAGCCGCGGTTCAACTTCGCTGTGTGCGAACTGTCATCGCTGGTGAACCATGGTGCGAGCATTCACGACGGGTCAGGCGCCGGAAGCGGGGGCGACGCCGTCGCCGCGGCGGGTCGACCTGCTGGCAGCCCTGATCCTGGCGTGCGCCGTCATAGCGGCGGCCCTGGCGGTGGCCCTGATTCCCCAGGATGTGCCCGGCCCGGAGCTCTCCGCCCAGGTTTACCCGGCCCGCCTGACCCGTCATCTTGAGAACCCTTCAGCCCACGTCCAGCCTTCCGGCGCGGGATGGAACCAGCCTTCGGACATCGTAGCGCTGGGCGGACGCTGGTTTATCCTCGACACGGGCAACAACCGCATACTGGAACTGAGCAAAGAGGGGGCGGTCCTCCATGTCCTGGACCGGCGACTGGACGGGCGGCTGGCCTTTCGCGAGGCCATGGCCATCGCCAGCGACGGCAGATACCTGTACGTCGCCAACTCGGGGGCCGCTCAGGTCCTCGTCCTCACGCCTGACGGCGGCCTCGTCCGGACGTTCCCGGTGGGCAGCATCGAGGGCGACTCGTTACCGGCGCGGCCCATCGGGCTGGTGGTGGGTGGCAACGGGGAGTTCCTGGTCTCAGATGCCGCCAACCACCGGGTCCTGCGCTACGACGGCGAGGGCCGGCTGCTCTGGGCTGCCGGCAGCGGCCGCCGCGCCGGCGGCGAAGAGGGGTTCAACACTCCCGCCGGCCTCGCGCTTGATCAAGCCGGCAACGTGTACGTCGTCGACATCCTCAACGGCCGCGTCGTCAAACTGGCACCCGACGGGACGTTCCTGGACCAGTACGGGCGCCTGGGCGACACCGCCGGCACGCTGGCGAGGCCGAAGGATGTGGCCATCGACGCGGCGGGCAACGTCTACGTCAGCGATGGCCTTCTCGCCGCCGTGCAGGTCTTCGGCCCGACCGGAGAGTACCGCGGCTTCATCGGCCTGAAGGACCCGGCCGATAGGGGCTCCGGCGCGCTGTTCCGGGCGCCGGCCGGCCTGGCCATCGCCGGCTCCAGTCTATACGTCGTCGACAGGTTCGCCGCCGTGTTTGTGCTGGAGCTGCCGCGCGGGGAGTAAGCCGGCCACGGCGGCCGGCCCACCGGTCCCGTCAACGACGGGGAATGGCCCCCACCCCAAACTGATCGTGAAATAGGGCACAATGGCCTATATCTCTAGGCCATATGACCTCTGGTACCATTACCCTGCACAGGGTAGCATCATTGGCACGATGCGCTAGGTGGCGGCGTTTCCGGCTTGTCGGCTCAGGCCTTTTCGGAAGCGCCCAACCAGATCGGACCGGCTACGCCTTAAGCCTGGAGATGATGGGATAAATGAGCCTTGACCGGCTGAAGTGGCTGACCATCATCCTTCCGATCATATTCATGGCGGTCATTCAGGCCTGCCTGATGCTGTTCCTGGAGCCCAGCCTGGGGAGCACGCTGGGTCACTGGGTGGCTCTTGGCGTCATCGCCGCCGCCGTCGTCGCCTTCTCGACCATCGTGTTCAGGGTCCTGAACGGCATGCAGCGGGAGATCATAGAGCAGAACGAACAGGCTCAAGCCCTCTACGAGATCGGGCTGAAGATCACCTCCCTGCAGGACATCCAGCAGATCCTGCGCTTCATCGTCGAGCGGGTGCGGGAGATGCTGGGCAGCGAAGCAGCGGCGCTGTGCCTGGCCCACGGCAACGGCGGCGGCCTAACGATGGTCGACTGCAGCGGGCCCAGAGAGGCGTTCCTTCGTCTTCCCTCACCCGTCCCGCCCTTCCCCGTGACGTTCCTCAACGATGATGAAGTGCCGCCGCCGCCGGCGACGAGCGCCGGCTGCCACGCCATCGAGGGCGGCTACCGCGCCTGCCATCTCTCGGCGTCCCTGGTCGTCGGCAGCTCAAGGGTTGGAGAGCTGTGTGTCTCCGGCCGCACCGCCCGCCAGTTCAGCGGCCGGCAACGGGAGCTGCTGGCCGGGATGGCTGACATGGCGGCCATCGCCATCAATAACGCGCGGCTTCTTGAGCGAGAGCGCTACGTGGCCGTGCTGGAGGAGCGGGAGAGGTTGGCCCAGGAGATGCATGACAGCCTGGCACAGGTGCTTGGCTACCTGCACCTCAAGGCGCAGGCGACGAAACGCCACCTGAACGGCGGAGAGCTGGTGCGGGCTGATGACGAACTGACCGATATGGCATCCCTCGCCCACGAGGCCTACCTGGACGTTCGGGAAGCGATCCTTGGCCTGCGGGAGACCGTGTCTCCAAGCAAGGGGATTGTAGGGACGTTACGTGAGTACCTGCAGAAGTTCCGCCGCCAGGCCGGCATCAACGCCGAGATTGAGGTCGAAGGAGACGTTGAGCCTCAGTTCCCGCCCGAAGCGGAGGTGCAGCTGGTCAGGGTCATCCAGGAGGCGCTCACCAACGTCCGCAAGCACGCGAGGGCGAACGAGGCCCGCATACGGATCACCCGCGGGCCTAACGAAATCGGCATAAGCATCGAAGACAAGGGCCGCGGCTTCGATCCGGCGATCCTGACCGACGAGACGCCCCGGTTCGGCGTGCGCACCATGCGAGAACGTGTGGAACGGGTGGGCGGCCGCTTCCAGATAGAGTCCAGCCCCGGCCACGGGACAACTGTGCGGATCTATCTCCCGGTAGTGGAAGGACAAGACAATGGCTCCAGTTCGGATCCTTCTGGTAGATGACCAGCTCCTGTTCCGGAAGGGGCTTCGCGCTCTCCTAGAGGACCAGGACGGCTTCGAGGTGGTGGGGGAGGCCTCGGACGGGGCGAAGGCGGTGGAGCACGTGCGGTCAGCCAGACCGGACGTCGTGCTGATGGACATCCACATGCCGGTCTGCGGCGGCGCGGAGGCCACCCGCCTCATCAAGAGCGAGTGGCCGGAGATCAAAGTCGTGGCCCTGACGATCTCCGACGAGGACGAGGACCTGTTCGAGGCGATCAAGAGCGGCGCCGATGGGTACCTGCTGAAGGACCTCCGGCCGGAGGAGCTGTTCGGCCTCGTGCACGGGGTGTTGAGGGGGGAGACGCCCATCTCACCCGCGGTCGCGGGCAAGCTGCTCACGGAGTTCCGCCAGCGGCCCTGGCATGACCCTGGCGAGAACGCGGCCTGGGACCTCACGACGCGTGAGCTTGAGATACTTCAGCTGGTGGCAGGAGGCTTCAGCAACGGGGAGATCGCCGCCCGCCTGTTCATTGTTGAGGGAACCGTTAAGAACCACGTCCACAACATCCTGGAGAAGCTGCACCTGGAGAATCGCGTGCAGGCCGCGGCGCACGCCATCCGGCAGGGGCTGGTGAACCTGCCCAAGAACGCCGAATAGCCCGGCGCCGCCCAATGGGCGATTCCCGATTGTGTACCGCTGGGTACATGTAGGGGTCTCCGTTCTTCCTCCCCCAGGACATCTAAAACCGTATCCCCAATCTACCGGTTAGCGGATATTCGGGGTCGCCCCGAAGCCCGTAACATCATGTCAGGCTCTCGGATGAGTGTTTCAATGCGCAAGTCACGTGTAGCGGTACTCTACGTCCACCCGCTCTTCGGGCAAGGGATCGCCCGGCTGCTGCGGGCGGTCAGCGATCTCGAAGTCACGTGTCTGGGCGCCTGCGTCCCCGACGCGCCCGAACACCTGAAGCGCCTGCGGCCGCACGCCATCGTCCTGGAAGGATGCAGAGAGGACGGTGTCCTCGATGACGTCCTTAGCGATCTTCCGCCGGCGCTGGTCATCCGGATTGCCCCGGAGGACAACTTCATGGACATCTATCACCGCCGGCAGCTGATCAGCGCCCGACCTGAAACGCTTGTCTCGACCATCCAGGGCCTCAGGGGCCGGGCCGGCTAGGCGAACCGGGGGCCGCCCCCCTTCCCAGCGCCCACTGTCCACCACCCCGCCCGCTGTGCGCGAGCCAGTATGTAAGCGTGGTGCCCGGACCTACCCACCCTACGCGTATACGAACCCAGCTATACCGAATATGTGACCGTCGATTCATGCCACAGGTTCGCTCATCCGGCAGGATTGAGATAGGCGTCACAAAGTCGGCGCCGGTACGGGGATAAGCCGGGGGGACAGAGCAAATGATCAGTGGGCTGAAGCATCGGTTACCGGACCTCGCGGGTCCCATCCTCAACCACGTCATCTTCTGGGCCGGCACGCTCCTGGTCGTCTCCATCGTGGCCTTCGCGGCCTACTACTACTTCGACCAGCAGAGCTCTGCGCCCGCGAGCGGGGGGGTCCCGCAGATCCAGCTAAGCCAGTACGAGCAGGTGGTGCGAGACGACCCCAATAACATCACCAACCGCCTGGCCCTGGCGGACGCCTACTTGGGCCTCGAGCGCTACGACGATGCCATCTCTCAGTACGAAGCGGCCCTCGTTATCAATGACGAGAGCACCCTTGGTCGCGTGGGCCTGGGTCGGGCAAAGCTGGGGGCCGGAGACCTCGCCGGGGCTTCCGAAAGCTTCCAGAAGGTTATCGACCAGTCCAAGGAGGCCGATATCTCTGGGGAGTTGGTGCAGAGCGCTTACTACTATCTCGGCAGCATAGCTCTGGATCAGCAGAAGCCGGACGAGGCGATCGAGCTCCTGAAGCAAGCCACCACCATCGAGCGGAGCGACTCCGACGCCTGGTATCTGCTGGGCACCGCCTACATGCAGAGCGGAAAGCTGGATGAAGCGGCCGGCGCTTTGACGCAGGCGATCCTCTTCGTTCCTGACTTCACGGAGGCTTACGAGCAGCTGGCTCTTGTGTACGACGAGAAGGGCGCGAGCGGCGAGGCGCTCTACGCGCGCGGCATGGTGGCTTACTCGACCGGGCAGCTTGATCAGGCCGCCGAACAGCTCCAGGCAGCCGTCAGCGCCTCGCCCACCCTGGCGGAGGCTTATGCGGGCCTGGGCCTGGTCCGCGAGACTCAGGGCCAGAAGGACGCGGCCGTCGTCGCCTACCAGCAGGCCCTGCACCTGAATCCCGACAACTTCAACGCCAAGAGCGGTCTGGCCCGCCTGAGCCAACCGGAACCAGCGGCCTCGCCGGGGGCGGAGCTGCCGGCTGGCCACCCAGGCGCCCAAGCCGGCGAGGATAGTCAACCGGGGGTGACGCCATGAGTGGCGTGGACTGGCAGCAGCCTATGGGGGGCCCGCCCCAGGCACCAGGTCCCGCGGGTGCCAAACCCCGGCCCTTCCTGAAGATAGCCATTGCCCTTATCCTCCTGGCCGCCCTTGGCTGGGTGCTCCTGCTCATCGCCCAGTATTGCCAGACGGGGAATCGTATTTCGGATCTGCCGGGAGTCGGCCCGATCGCCGGACTGTTCGACAGGCCTTCATTCGAGTATGTAGGCTCCATCAACGGCCTTCAGAACCCGATGGGCGTGGCCGTTGGTCAGGACGGCAGGGTTTACGTTACCGAGACCGGCGGCGAACGGATGATCCACGTCTACAACAGCCTGAGGGAGGAGGTGGGCTCGTTTGCGCCGCCTGATACCCAGGCGCCGGGCCGCGTTCCGGTCTACGTTGCGGTGAGTCCCAAGGGTGACGTCTACGTCAGCGACCGGGGCGCGTCCGCCATCTTCATCTTCTCGCCGGATGGTGTTCCTCAAGGCCGGGTCACCCCTCCGGAGGGGTTTGAGGACTGGCACCCGCTGGGGCTGACCTTCGACGAGGCGGGCAACCTCTACGTCGCGGACGTGACGCCCGGGAAGCACCGCGTGCTAGTCCTGAACCGCGTGCTAATCCTGAACCCCACGCCGGCCAGCACCGTGGGCATAGACCCCGTCCTCGTCCACGCGCTGCCAGAGGGCAGCATCCTCAAGCTCAGCTTCGGCAGCCAGGGCGAAGAAGATGGACAATTCTGGTTTCCCAACGGCATCGCCGTCGACTCTCAGGGCCGCATTTACGTGGCTGACAGCAACAACGGCCGCATGCAGGCCTTCGACAAGGACGGCAAGTTCCTGTTCAAGATCAGCCGCGGCATGAGCCCGAGCGATCTCTCCATCCCTCGCGGCATCGCGGTCGATAGCGAGAACCGGCTGCTCATAGTCGATACCTCCCGTGGGGCCGTGCAGGCCTACGGGATCTCCGAGTCCGCGGGCTCCGATTCGGAGAGCGCGCCTCTCCAATTCCTGGGCGCCTTCTCTGGATCGACGGGCGCCGGAGTCTTCTTCCAGTTCCCAAACGGGCTGGCCCTGGACGGCCATGGCCAGATCTACATCGCAGACAGGGCTAACGACCGGGTTCAGATATGGAAGTACTGACCCCTCACCATGTGCAATCGTTCCCGGCAAGGGGACCAATGTCCAGAGAGGCGTGGCCGCGGTCTTCCCTGCCAAAATGCCAAGCGGAAGGAGGTGAATAGATGAGAAGGACAACCATACTAGTGGGCGTTGTTGCCGCTGTAGCGATGGCGGTGCTGGCGGTTCTGGGTAGTGGCGGAGGGACGGCTTCGGCCGACGGTGGGCCACACGTCGTCGAGACCGGCGCAACACCCGACAAGTGCGCCGCGTGCCACCGCATCCACACCGGTCAGAACGAGTACCTGCTGAAAGATGCAGGCACGGTGGAAGATTTCTGCTTCTCCTGCCACGGCACCGGCGGCCCGGGCTCGGACCTGGCGGTGCAGGAAGGCACCTTCTACGGAGGGACGACTCCGGGCGCACCCTATGGCGGCAAGACCGCATCAACAACCCTTGGGTTGAGAGCGGGAGGCTTCGACTATGCCCGCATCAATACCACAGATCCGGCTGGACCCGCTGCACCCTCACCCACTCCAGCGGCGATCGGCGTGCTGGCAGTCCCGCAGACCGTAAACTCACGGCACACGCTGGAAACCCTCACGACCCTGTGGGGCAACGGCCCGGTCGGCACTGTCGGCGCCGGACCCAGCTACACGCTGGAGTGCACCTCGTGTCACGACCCCCACGGCAACGGCAACTACCGCATCCTCAGGACGATCCCGACGGGGTCCGGCGGAGCCGGTTACACCATTCCGGACACCTATCCGAAGGCAGCGTCTGACTACACCACCAGCAACTACCTCAACATGTACTTCGGCGGCGTGGCTCCGGCTAACCCCATGACCGAGCCGCCGGGGGCTGTTCCGGGCGTGAGCATCCTGAAGGACACGTCGGAGTGGTGCGCTCAGTGCCACACCCGCTATCTGGCGGAATCGGGCACGAACAACCCCCTCAACCCCAACCCCAAGCCTAACTCTGAGGGGAGCCGCGTGGACAGCGGTGACGCGATCTACACCTTCCGTCACACGAGTAAGGGTTACGGCTTCAGCAGCTACGGCGGGTCGCCCGGGTTCAAGTACAACAACCGGGCATGTATCACCTGTCACGCCACACACGGCAGCAACGCGTCGATGCCCGGCGGTGCCACCGGCACCACATACTCTTCCACGGTTCCGTGGCCGGACGATGGGGGCGTTAGCGTCATCAACCCAACCGACCCACAGCGAGCAAGCATGCTGAAGATGGACAACCGCGGCATGTGCCGCAAGTGCCACAGTAGCGTGCAGTAAGTTGCGATCACAACCGGAGGGAGGGCAGCCTCCCCTCCCTCCGGCGGTCGCCTCCCAGGCAGAAGCTTTTTCGGCCGGTGCCGAAGGAATCAGGTGGAAAATGAAAAAGGCGGTACTGCTAGGGGTCCTTGCCGGTGTAGCCGTGGCGGTGCTGGCGGTTCTGGGGATCGGCGGTGGGACAGCCTCGGCCGATGGTGGCCCGCACGTCGTAGAAAGCGGCGCAACGCCTGACAAGTGCGCCGGCTGCCACCGCATCCACACCGGCCAGAACGAGTTCCTGCTGAAACAGGCAGGCACAGTACAAGAGTTCTGCTACTCGTGCCACGGCACTGCCGGCGCGGGTTCCAACCTGTCGGTGCAGAACGGGACCTACTACGGGACCCACGACAGATCAGCCCCTAGCAGCACTGTGGGGCTGAGAGCGGGCGGCTTCGAACAGGCCCGCATCAACACCACCGACTCCGGCTTTGAGACGATCGGTGTCCTGGGTACGGCACAGGCCGTCACATCCTGGCACACCAGCGACGGGACGATCGCCGGTACCGTCTGGGGGAACGGTGCTCTGAATTCGGGCGCCGGTCCCAGCTACGCGCTGGAGTGCACCTCTTGCCATGATCCCCACGGCAACGGCAACTACCGCATCCTCAGGTCGGTCCCGCAGGGCTCGTCGGGTGTCGGTTCGCCGACACCGGTGCCGGTAGCGATCGCCGACCAGTCTGACCCCAAGGTCTACACCACCAGCAACTACTTCAGCACTGGGCCGGTGAACGGTGTCACGATGTCCAGTTGGTGCGCCACCTGCCACACCAGATACCTGGCTAGCTCCACCGCCGACTCCGGCGACGCCATCTTCAAATACCGCCACCGCAGCAACGGTTCGCTAGGGACCACTTGCATCAAATGTCACGCTCCCCACGGTACGAACGCCGGCGCTTCCGGGACATACTCATCAACCGTCGGCTATCCCGGCGGCGGCAGCGGCACTACCAGCACGGCGGAGAGCAGGCTCCTCAAGATGGACAATCGCGGGATCTGCATAAAGTGCCACACGGACTACGGACCACCCCCATGAGCCGGAGAGCTATGACGTGAACAAGGAGCGGAGGGCGGGCAATACAGCCTGGGCGATCGCCGTGGCCGCGGTAGTAGCGCTGGCCGGCCTCTGGGCGGCGTCCGCGCTTACGCCGGGGGCTGCTTCGGCCGCCCCCCCCAGCCCACACCTCAGCGCCAGCGCCACCACCGACACCTGCGCCGCCTGCCACCGCAGCCACACCGGCCAGAACGACAATCTCCTTAAGGACGCCGTCCCCCAGAGCACCCTCTGCTTCAGCTGCCACGACGGCACCGGCGCCAACTACAACGTTGCGGCCGAGTTCTCAGCCGAGTTCTCAGACGGCGCCGTCTTTGCCAATGTTCCCGCCACCAGCAGCTTATACTCCCACCCGGCAACGACGGCATCCACCCACACCAGCGCCCAGGTGGACGAGTTCGCCGGCATGCCCAATCGCCACTCCGAGTGCAGCGACTGTCACAACCCGCACACCGTGAGCGACGCCGCCACCACCGAATCGGGCAGCGGCTGGACGGCCTCCGGCGCCCTCACCGGCGCCTCCGGCGTCGCGGCGTCCACTCCCCTCGCCTGGAAGAACCCCATCAGCTACGAATACGAGCTCTGTCTGAAGTGCCACTCCGGCTACACCCAACTGCTCTCATACTCCAAGGAGTCCTACAAGAAGACCGACAAGGCTGCCGAGTTCGACCCGTCAACGGCCTCCTACCACCCGGTTGAGGCCGCCGGCAAGAACACCACCACCGAGATGGCAGCCAGCCTCGCCGGCGGCAGCCTCTGGCAGTTCACCACCGCTTCCACGATTCGCTGCGTCAACTGCCACGGCGACTATCGCTCCGTCGCCGGCACCCCCACCCCCGCAGCCGACGCCCGCCTGGCCCCACACACCAGCCCCTACCGCGGAATCCTCATCGCAAACTACAGGGACCGCGACCTGAAACCGCGGGATGACCCCTACCGCTCCACCGACTTCACACTGTGCTACCTGTGCCACAGCGAAGCTCCCTTCTCCGCCCCATCCGATGTGGGAAGGCCCGACACGAACTTCCGCCTCCACGCAAAGCACCTGGTCCGCATCGGAAACGTGGGCACCGGCGGTCTTGACATCGACGACACCGCCGGCGCCGGCCAGGGCAACGCCATCTGCGCCGAGTGCCACTACAGGCTTCACGGCACGAGCCTCGCTCCCTGGGCGGACAACCAGGACTACTCCCGGGGCGTGAACTTCGCGCCCGATGTGCAGCCAAGATCAGGCCAGACCAACCCTCCCGGCCCTCCCAGCCCTCTCTGGTCCGGCCCGACGAGCCCCAGGACCTGCTCTCTCATCTGCCATGGCAAGGACCATGATGCCGAAAGTTACTGAACAACCCAAGGACGGGGCGGCGGCCAACCAGATCGTCGTCCTGGGCCTCAACCACAAGTGGGCGCCCCTGGTGCTTCGGGAGTGTCTGGCCTTCCCGAGCTGCAACCTCGGCGAGGCCCTGGAGTCGATGCGCAGATACGTCCCGGAAGGCGCCATCCTTTCCACCTGCCACCGTGTTGAGCTTTATGCCGCCGCACCGAACGCCAACCGCGCCGCCGCCGGCCTCAAGCGCTTCTGGAGCGAACAGCGCGGCGTCTCCGCGTGGGAGTTTGAGCAGCACCTCTACGCGCTCACCGGACGGAAAGCGGTGGAGCACCTCTTTGCTGTGGCCAGCGGCCTGGACTCCGTCGTCATCGGTGAGCCTGAGATCCTCGGCCAGGTCCGGGTCGCGCTGCGAGAGGCGCTGGAGCACCGCTCTGCCGGCAAGGTGGTGTCCGCGCTGTTCCGGCACGCCGTGACCACGGGGAAGCGGGCCCGTACGGAGACCGGAATCGGCCGCAGCTCGTCATCCGTCAGCTCCGCTGCCGTGGAGCTCGCCCGTCAGACCTTCGGCGACCTCAGCCTGTCCCAGGTCCTTCTGGTGGGCGCCGGCAAGATGGGCGAGCTGGCGGCCAGGCATCTCCTTGACAAGGGAGTCGCCGGCATCAAGGTAGTCGGTCGCTCCACGGAGCGGGTCCGGGAGCTGGCCCTGCGCTGCGGAAGCAGCGTAAGCATGAGCCGGCTGGAGGATGCCCTCCACGAGTGCGACATCGTTATTACCTGCACCAGCGCCCCCCACTACGTCGTCCGCAAAGAGCTGATAGAGCGGGCCATGAAGGACCGAAGGGGACGGCCCCTGTTCATCGTCGACATCGCCGTCCCGCGGGACGTGGAACCGTCGGTGGCCGACCTGCCGGGGGTTCACCTGTACAACATCGACGACCTGGAGACCGCCGTGGCCTCCAACCTGGACGAGCGTCGGGCTGAAGCCCACAACGTGCAGCCGATCATCCAGGAAGAAGCCGGCAAGTTCGAGAGCTGGCTCAACACGCTCAGGGTCTTCCCCACCATCAAAGCCCTACGGCGGCGGGCAGAGGAGATCCGCAAGTCGGAGCTCGCCCGGACCTCCGCGGTGCTGTCTCGCCTTCCGGAGGCGGACCGGCGGCGCATCGAGGCCCTCACCCTCGCCATCGAGAAGAAGCTCCTCCACAACACCATCGCCCTCCTCCGCGATCACGCCGCCGCCGGCGACGGCCACGAGACGGACCTGGCCGTCCGCCGCCTGTTCGGCCTCGACCAGAACGGAAGCGGGCCCGCGGTGGACCGCAACGGTATCCCCTCTTCCGCCGGGGACGACACGCGAGGCTAACGCAGTGGGTATCTATCTCTCGATACATTCCTCATGGCACGGCTAGCGCTAACGGGCCCCCGCGGCGCTCTCACCGGTGTAACCAATATGTGCGGCGAGGCGGATGGACTGGCGACCGCTACCAGCGCACGATGAAGACGAGGCAATTGGCTCCGGATTCAGACAGGAAGACCAGATGAGCAGACAAAACGGCCCCGCAAACCCCCTTCCGCCCGCCCTGTACGTCGTGGGCGCCGCCGTCGCCGTCCTGGTGGTCGGGCTGGCGGCCGTCCTTCTCCTGGGCAGCGGCAATTCGCGCTCCAGCGGCGCGCCCCAGGCGGAACAGACTACCGCGGACACCGCGGGCTCGGGAACCGGCGGGATGCCGGACTACGTGATGTCGGCGCCGGAGGACGTCCAGATGGCCTACCAGTTCGCCATGGACCGCCCGGACATCATGATGTGGATGCCCTGCTACTGCGGTTGTGGCGGCCACGCCGGCCACAAGAGCGCCAAGAACTGCTTCATCAAGGAGAGCAGCACCGCCACCAACATCCAGTTCGATGAGCACGGCGCCGGCTGCCAGATGTGCGTGACCATCGCCCTGGACACAAAGGCGATGACGGAAGAGGGGCGGTCGCTGAAGGAGGTTCGGACCTACATCGATGACAAATTTGGAGACATAGGCCCCGGCACGGACACGCCGATGCCGCCGGGATAGGACGGGGTGGGTAAGAGTGCCGAACAGGGAAAGGGACACGGACATGGGAGCGACGTTGAACTACTTCTCGCTCCTGGGCATCAGCGAGGACGCAAGCCAGGATGAGCTCGAAGCTCGCTATCAGGCCCTCTCCCAGTACCTGGCCTCGACAACCATCCCGCTTGCCCTGCGGGAGTGGGCCGAGAAGCAGGCGAAGCTGGTTGACGAGGCGTACGCAGTCCTCAGCGACCCGGAGCAACGGGCAGCCGCCAGGGGCGCCAAGGCGCCCGCTTCGCCGAAGGCTGAGCGGGC
>JAUYGU010000159.1 GCA_030690405.1 Dehalococcoidia bacterium
CCCACGCCTACGCCTACGCCCACGGCTACGCCGACACCAACCGCCACGCCTACGCCAACGCCCACGCCGACGCCGGCTGGGCCCACGGCTACGCCTACACCTACACCGACACCGACACCGACACCGACACCGACGCCGACCCCCACACCGACACCCACGCCGACCCCGGGAGGGCCCACAGCTACGCCTACCGCCACGCCCACGCCCACGCCTACGGCTACGCCAACACCAACACCCACGCCGACGCCTACCGCCACGCCCACGCCCACGCCCACGCCTACACCGACACCTACACCCACGCCGACCCCGGGTGGGCCCACGGCTACGCCAACACCCACGCCTACGCCCACGCCGACCGCCACGCCCACGCCGACCGCCACGCCCACGCCGACCGCCACGCCCACGCCCACGCCTACGCCCACACCGACACCCACGCCAACCACTACACCCACGCCCACGCCTACGCCTACGCCTACGCCCACCGGACCAACCTGTAACGGCTTCCCTGCCACCATCGTCGGGACGGAGAGCCGAGACATTATCTTCGGGACCCCCGGCGTTGACGTCATCGTCGCCCTCGGCGGTAACGATGTGATCTTCGGGTGGGGCGGCAACGACATCATCTGCGCTGGCAGCGGTCGCGATCTGGTCCACAGCGGCCCCGGCAACGACATCGTATTTGGCGAGGGGGGCACGGATTTCGTCTTCGGCTTCGAGGGTGACGACGATCTCAACGGCGGCCCGGCCGATGACTACCTCTTCGGCGGTGACGGCGAGGATGACCTCGACGGCGGTCCCGAAAGGGACTTCTGCCACGGCGGTCCTGGCTTCGATCATGCCGGGAGATGCGAGGAACGCGTCCTTATCCCATAGGAGAACACGCAAGCGCGGGAGGAGTTTTCGCTGGTTGCCTCAGGATGCTGCCGCCGCGGTTCTCCTTCAGCGCCTTCCTCGAGGACGCCGGCGAGGCTTACGTCATCTTCGGCTCCACCGACCCGCAGGCTACGGTGGGCTTGGCGAACGGCGAGCAGGACGGGGAGCCCGACTCGGACTTCTGCCAGGGAGGACTGGGCTTCGATATAGTGGTAGACTGTGAGCCGAGGGTGGAAGTGGAATAGGAGGTGGCTAGGACGAGCAGCCGAAAAGGAGGGGACCCTTGATCTTCCCGCACAAGCGACTCCTAGCGGGTGTGTTTGCCGGCGGTCTAGTGCTGGCTCTGGTGGCGGTGAGCGCCTGGATGCTGGCCGCCGGGGAGCGCAGCGCGCACGCCCAGGCGCCCGTGGCAACCGTCGGCATAGACACCGATCCCACGGGGAACACGGCCACCAGCCTGGGCTCCTTCGAGACCTGCAGGGAGATAGCGAATACACCGGGCGCTCAGTTCGACATCGACGTCTACCTGGACGGCCTCCCCAGCGGCCAGGACCTGGCCGGCTTCAACTACCAGCTCGCCTTCGACGATTCACGCTTCCAGATAACCGCCCAGGTCCATAACCTGCTGCTTGCCGCCACCGGGACTTACTCGCCATTCTCCTTGACTGACGCGGTGCCAGATACCGTGACGCCCCACGGCGTGGTGGAGACCGACTTCGGCACCTCCGAGGTAGGTCCGATGGTCGGCGTGCTAGGCCGCTACACCCTGGAGGTGCTGCCCGCCGCCGCCGCCGGCGTGGCCAGCTTCTCGTTCGTACCCGGTACCGTTACCGTCTCCAACAGCGTCGGCGAAGACATCCACGACGCGGAGCCGGGCGCCACCATCGCACTCGGCGACACGTGTCCCACGCCGACACCGACACCCATACCCACAGTGACGCCCACACCCACGCCTACACCCACACCCACGCCTACGCCCACACCTACGCCTACACCCACACCGACGCCCACGCCTACACCCACACCCACGCCTACCCCCACGCCTACACCCACACCCACGCCTACCCCATGCCCCCAGTGCACCCCCACACCCACACCCACACCTACACCTACGCCTACACCCACGCCTACACCCATATCCGGAGCCGGGCAGCTACCGCCCACCGGCTCCGCCCCGGCGAACGGCAGCGATATTGCCAGCTGGATCTTCGTTGCCCTGGGTGGGGGCCTCCTGGCCATTACGATCGGGGGCCACCTTGTGGCAGCGCGCCTGGCGCGCCGCCGCGTGCGCTAGGCTGCAGCGAATCAAGCACCATAAGGAGGAGATTCGGTTCCGAAGCAGGACTGAGAGATAGCGGACCAAGAGGCGCCTGAAGCGCGCCAACCCGACACTGGCGCGCTTGCCGCTGGCGAGAACAGATGGGAGGGGGCTGCCGCCCGCGATACGCAGTATCGCAAGTGGGGGCAGCCTCTTCCGCTTCTCCAACCAGCGGGGCGCCTCCGCCTCCGTGGCAAAGACTCTCGTATTCTTTTGACCATGTCCAAAAGAGCAGGCTCCCCCACCAGAACGCCATCACCTAGACGCCGGGAAGTCGGGTAACTGGGATGCGAATTTCCGCGCCTGGCGCCTTCCTTCTGGCCACCGTAACCGCTATTCTTCTTCTGGCCGGCGTAGTCGTGCCACAGGACGAGGCCGTAGCCCAAGGCCCCGTCACTCTTGCCGTGGACGCTGACCCCACTGGCAACACAGCCACGTCAGTGGGTAATATTGAGGACTGCCGGTCGGTGGACACCGGTGACACACTCGAGGTCGACATTATCGTGACCAACGTCGTAAACCTGCTGGGGTGGGAGGGCTTCTTCGAGTACGAGAAGTCCATCCTCGAGGTCACTAACGTTGACGTGAGACTGTTCCAGGCGGCCAATAGTAGAAGCAACGTCATCAACGCCTCCGAAACTCCGCCCGACACTGACGGCCTGTACCTAGTAGCCGCCGCCGACAACAGCAAGTCTACGGACAGCGGCAGCGGCGTCCTGGCCAGGCTCACCTTGCGAGGCGTAGGCACCGGGATCAGCCCGGCGAAGTTACTGAAGAATAGAGACTTCAACGGCGATGGTGTCCCGGACCTTGGCCCCATCCTCTCCGCCCTCACCTTCGACACCATCGAACACGTTGGCGACGAGAACGGCGATGGCCTGTTCGACGGTACCACCAGGGACGCCCGGATTGCCGTGGGCGTGCCCTGCTCCGTCGTCGCACCCACGCCCACTCCTACGCCCGGCGCTGGGCAGACGCCCGGGCCAGGGTCAGGGACGCCGACACCGACACCCAAGCCAAGCGATACCGACCAGGATCGAGTTGCCGATGTGGACGACCGCTGCCCCGGCACCTCAGGCGGCAGCAGCGTCGACGCCAGCGGTTGCTCAGACACCCAAATGGAGGCACTGACGGAAGAAGCCAAGGATGAACTGCTGGCGGCGCTTGCCGCCGGCCTCAACCTGAACGTCTCCCTTGACACCGTCGCTGTCGGCGGCTCTACCAGCGTGATTGCCGTCGTTGCAGATGAGAACGAAAAGCCGGTTTCGGGAGTGGACATCTCCTTCAAGATCGAGGAGCAGCCCGGCAGCGACGCAGACCTGGAAGACAAGGCCAAGGTGACGAAGACCTCGGACGCGGACGGCTTTGCCGAAGCGACTCTGAACGTCGGGAGCACCCCCGGCGAGATCGTCGTATCGGCCACCGCCGAGGGCCTGACCGAGACTGTCACCGTCACTATCGCCGTCGAGTCGGCGGCCGAGACGCCGGACCCGGCCGACGCCGTGGCACAAGAGCCTTCCGGCTCTGTACCCGTGCCGGGAGGGGCCGGCTCCGGCGGCGGCGGTCTACCAACCTGGATGCTGGCAGTGATAGTCGTGGCAGCGCTTGCCCTGGTAGCCGGAGTTCTGGCGGCCTGGCGGGCAGCAAGGGATCGCCCCTTTTAGGGCGGCCTATCCCATGACTTCCCGGACGCTTGTCGCCATCGCCATCGTCGCCCTGACGGCCGCGGCGGCCCTCGCGGGCCATCCACTCGCGTCCCGTGGCCTCCAGGCGGTCACCGTCGGGTTCGATGTCGACCCGGGGGCGGCGCCCGCCAACAGCGCCACATCTCTGGGCAGCATCGAGGGTTGTGCCAGGGTCAAGAACAGCGCCGGCAACCAGTTCAACATCGATGTGTACGTGGACAAGATCCCCTCCGGGCAGGACCTGGCCGGGTTCAACTACCGGCTCAACTTCGACGACAAGCGCTTCCGGGTGGTGAAGGAGAATCACGAACTGCTGCTAGCATCGGCTCCTGGAAGCAACGTCCTCGAATTTGGGGGTGCAGGAGGAGGGATTCCGGACGTCACATCGCCTCATGATGTCGCGCCCGTGGACCTCGGTGCGCCGCCGGCCTCACTGGAGGTCGGCCCCATGACGGGCATACTGGGCCGCTACACCCTGGAGGTACTGCAAGGCGCTCCCGACGGCGTTGCCGAACTCTCCTTATCGAGCCTAGGCGTGTTCAACAGCCAGGGCGGGGAGATACACATCGATCAGGCCGTGGCCGGACATGTCGCCCTGGGGTCCGCCTGCCGGTCGGATCTGCCACTGCCGACGTCGCCACCGGCAACGGAAGCGACTCCGACTCCGGCAACGGCGGTACTTGACGCCGACGAGGACCGCGTTCGCGACGCGGACGATCTGTGCGTCGACACTCCGGCCGGCGCCAGCGTGGACGCCAGCGGTTGCTCTGACGCGCAGCTGACGACGCTGGCGCAACAAGCGAAGGAGCTGTTGCTGGCCGCGATTGCCGCCGGCCTGAACCTGACCGTCTCCCTGGACCCCGTCGCTATCGGCGGCTCCACCGCCGTGCTCGCCGTCTTCGCCGATGAGAACGATGAGCCGGTTTCGGGAGTGGACATCTCCTTCAAGATCGAGGAGCAGCCCGGCAGCGATGCAGACCTGGATGACAAGGCCCAGGTGACGAAGACCTCGGACGCGGACGGCTTTGCCGAAGCGACTCTGAACGTCGGGAGCACCCCCGGCGAGATCGTCGTGTCCGCCACAGCGGAGGGCCAGACCGAGACCGTCACCGTCACCGTCGCCGGAGCGGGCGAAGCCACGCCAGCGCCGAGCCCAACGGCCGGCGGCGAGCCCACGCCGGAGGATGGATCCCCGACCGCCGGCGAAGAGGACGACGGAGGCGGCAACAGTCCGTGGCCCTACGTGATTGGTGGCATCGTAGTCGGCCTGACGGCGCTGGGCGGGGGCTTGTGGTGGTGGCGGCGGCGCGCCACGCGCGGCCTATGAGATCAATTGAGGTGAGGATGCCACGTTATTGACACTCATGTCAGACAGAGTATGATACGCGCAGGAACGCGGGGATACCCTCCCGGAGGAGTGTTTGTATGAGCAATACGCAGAGCGCCCAGGATCGATTGCGCGTAAGCGGGCGGCCATCGTTTCGATTATCCTCGGCCACCAGCCTGGCCGCCTTGGCTATCGCTGTTCTGTCCTTGGTCTTGATCGGCACGGATAGCGCCTACGCCAGCTTCAGCCCCGAGGCCAATGCCACACTCAGCAGCACCGACAAGGACGCCAACGCCAACATCGTCACCACCTTTAACCTCCCGGCGCCGAACGTCAACTTCGGCGGCATCATAACCTTCACGCCCCCCGACTTCCTCGTGGCCACCGACGCCGACCTGCCCGACGGCGCTGGGGTGACCTTCCTCAGCGCTGGGGTCACCCTCGGCCTCATCAACGGGCCCTGCTCGCCAGGCGGCGTCACGGCGGAGTTCAACATGATGGACGCCACCACGAACATATCGGGACCCACCGTCGTCTTCAAGGATGACGGGGATGGCGACACCATCCCCGATAAGGATGACGACGCCGCCAGCCGCGACCCCGGCACCATTTTCGAGATTCATGAGGGAGCCAGCACTGATAGCTACGCCACGCTCGCTGAACTGCCCAAGGGCGCGGCCAAGTACCCGGACTTCCTGCTCCGCATATTCAAGGATGCCAGCGGGCAAACCCTTCAGCCCAGGGCCCGCCTTTACGGGCAGACACAGGTGGTGGGGAACAATGTTTCCCTGAACTTCGTATTCTTCGAGCCGGGGACCACCTTCAAGAACCCGATAACCGGGCAGGTTTTCACCACCGACCCCGCCCTGGGCTATCCCTCCGTCACCATACTCCAGGACCTGGGCGACCCGGACGTTAATCCCAACCCGGACAGCACCATCACCGACTTCTGCACACCTCTGAACACCAACATCACCACCTGCGGCGTGACTCAGGATAGGAGCCTGATGAACCGGGACAACCCCTGCCCCAGCGCAAGCGGCACAAAGGTCCGGCAGAACCCGAGCTCAGACACGACCGCAAACTTCGTCACCTACGCTCTCGGCCTGCCTGACGCCGACGCTGACGGCCTGGAGAACAGCTTCGACACCTGTCCCTACGTGACCAACGTGGACAATCCGCGAACCACCGCTGGCACCGACAGCGACGGGCTCGACCCCGCCTGTGACCCGGACTCCACCGACTGGTGCGGAGGCGAGCCCGACGCATTCTCGCAGGCCACGAAGTTCGGCACAGACTGCGATAAGGACGGGTTCGTCAACTCGGCCGACAACTGCCCTCTGATCTCGAACGCCGACCAGGCGAACGACGACGCTGACGCTATCGGCGACGCCTGTGACCAGAACCGCGGCGAGGCCGAAGGCGGAAACCCCTTGGTGGTCAGGGTGGTGTGCATCGACATCGGCGCCGGAGGAGGGAAATGCCTCGGTGAAGATGACATAGAGGCTGACCTGGATCACATAAGCATTATCGGCGGCCCCGCCGCTTCCGTCGACACGGACGGCGACGGCGTCCCCGACGCCGACGACCGCTGCCCAGGCACACCCGCCGGAGCTACCGTTGACGCAGTCGGCTGTACGCCGCAGCAGGCCGTGCTGGACGACGACAAGGACGGCGTTCTCAACGCCTCCGACGCCTGCCCCGGCACTGCCGCCGGCGAGACCGTCGACGCGAACGGCTGCTCGGCCGCGCAGCTCGCAGGCACGGGCGGCGACACCGGCGACACCGGCGGCGTGGGCGGCGGCGGCGTGGGCGGCAGCGGCGTGGGCGCTCTGGCACCGGCGGTGTCCAGCATCCCAGGCTGGGGCGCCCTCGCCTCCGCCCTGGGCGGCGCCGGCCTCCTGGGTAGCCTTGGCGCCTTCGCCTCTCGCATCTTCCGACGGCGCCGCTAGACGCGAACATGTTCTGGGGGGGGCCGGCTATAGCCGGCCCCCCCCAGGCGAACGCCGGGCGGTACTGGCATCATCCGATTCCTCACCTTGCACTGCCACCCCGAATCAGGTAACTTGACGTAGGCCCAGCGTGTGTATGCATGCAAGAAAGGGAGGGTAGGCGTTGAAGCCTAGAATGGCGCTAGTAGCGGGGACCGTGATTGGACTCCTCGCCATCGTTCTCGTACTCAGCGGGGCGGACAGCAGTCGCGCCGATTTCAACCCAACGTACACGATCAGCGTTGCCAACCCCCAGGCCGGAGCCCACTCGCCGTGGACCAGCGCCTTCGACGTCCCCAAGGGAAACGTGAACTTTGCCGGCGTCGTGTTCTTCATCAATTCCGAGTGGGACATTACGCCGGGCGAGGACATCCCTATTGGCGCTATAGTTGGCCAGCTAACCGCCCAAGCCACCCTGGGCCTGATCAACGCCCCCTGCGCCAACCCTCTCCCGGTTGGGTTTACGATGCTTAACGCCAGCATTGACCCCAACGATACTGTCGACTACCTGGACACAGACGACAACGGGACGGAGGACTACGCAGAAGACCTGGACCAGAGCGGCCTGCAGGACGGGTTCGAGAAGTACCCGGACTTCATCACCCGCGCCCTCGTGGACGAGAACGACAAGCCCCTGACGCCCATACGACGGTCGGCGGGCATCGCAATCGTCGCTGGTATTAACGTACTCCTGCAATTCCTGGTCTTCGAACCGGGCACCTTTATCGACGAGCATATTCCAAGCGACGAGAGTCTTGGCTACCCGTCCGTCACCCTCCTCCAGAACGTCGGTGACCCCGCTACTGACCCTATTCCAGGGCCCATCACGGACTTCTGCACGAGCCTCGCCTCAACGAATATTAGCCTCGGCGTTAGCAAGGATAACCCCTGCACGACCACCAGCGGCGAACGGCTCGACCCCCTGTGCGAGGTTCTCAGCGCCATCCTCATCGGGTGCGACGACTCCCAGGACAGCGACACCGACAAGAAGGCGAACGACGGTTGCCCCACGGTTGGGGGCGAAGCCGAAACCGCCTGTGACGACGAAGTCGACGACGACGGCGACGGCTGGGTCAATGACGGCTGCCCTGCCATCGAGGACCCAGAGGACTCCACTGTTACCGACCCCGACGAGAGCGGTGTCGCCCTCTTCACCAATCCTGCGGAGGGCACCTACGAATTCACCACCATCGCCCTGGGCCAACGCGACGCGGACGGTGACGGTTACGAGAACTCCCTGGACACCTGTCCGTTCGTAGCGAACCTGGGCGACCCCCGCGTGACGGCCGACGCCGACGAAGACACCGACGGGCTCGACGCCGCCTGCGACCCCAACCCTGACCCCGCTGCCGGAGGCACCAACTCCGACGAGGACCTTGACGGCTACATGAACCGCGGCGACAACTGCCCGCAGGAGCCCAACGGCGAGTCAGGGGACAACCAGAGAGACACCGACGATGACCAGATCGGCGACGCCTGTGACCCCAACCCCGAGGACGCTGACCCCCAGGGTGAACTGGCGATCGCCAACCTTAGCACGGATGTCACCATAGGCCCCGGCGGTCCGTCCACGGACCAAACGCCCAGCCCCACCGAGACCCCCAGTGACGGCGATGACGGCGGCGGCGCCACCATCTTTATCATCATCGCCATCGCGGCCGGAGTGGTCGTCCTGGGAGGCGGCGCCTTCTACTTCATGCGCCGCGGCGGCGGCGGCGGTGGTGGCACCACCTAGCGCATCGATCAGCCACGTAACGCTCCGGGGCCGGCGCGCGTCGGCCCCTTCCTTTCGTCCGCGGTCTCTCAGGAGAACGAGAGCAGCGGGCGGAGGAGGGCGCGGCGGCGCACCTTTCGCGCTTCATCTGCCGGCCCGGCGCGGTGTCGCGGCGGGGTCTCCACCGCCGACAGGTCGAACGGCGCCGTCAACAGCAGTTCGGCGTTGCGGTCGCTGGAGGCCAGGCCGCCGGCCACGGGATCGCGCTGGGGGTCGCCGGCGGCCACGACCCGGGCCACCGCCGCCAGTTCTGACTCGTTGACGCCGTCGTCCGGCGTCGGGTCCTGGGCGTCGCGAGCGTCCAGCGGCACGTCGAGGTCGTACATGGTGGCGAAGATGGAGACCGTGCCGTCCCCATTGTCGACCACCTCCAGCAGGCGCCCCTGCATGGGGTAGGCCACGGGCGAGGTAGTGCTCACTTCCCAGTAGCCGCCGCCGCGCCGCTGCGGGTCCGGCCTCGGCGTTATGCTGTTCACCTGGCTGCCGCCCGTCACGTGCGCGATCACGTTGGGGAATCGGTGCAGAAGCTCCCCCAGCGCCGGGCCTAGCACCCGCTCGTCTCCGGACGGGTCCGGCAGCGGGTTGTTCAGCCGGTCCAACGGGTGGTGGCTGACCACAACGATGAGCCGGTCCTCCACGTCCGCCTCTACCAGCTTACCCTGCGTATCGAAGGAGCGCCTGCTGCGGGCCTTGATTTCACCCTCCAGCCAGGCGAGCTGCGCGGCTTCCATGCTGCCGGCGGCGAACCCCGCCGGGTTCACGGTGTCCAGCACGATGAAGGCGAGAGGGCCGTGCTCGAAGACGTAGTACGCGGTGTCCCCGTCCAGGTTGCGCTGGGTCAGGCCGTGGCCCTGCGGGCCGGGCCGCTCGCTGCTGTTGAACATCTCTTGCATCCAATCGGCGCGGGTGAGCAGGCGGCGGTTCTCGTCCGGCGTGACGTCCCGCACCTCCGTGTCCTTATCGGCCAGGATCTCCTGCGTCCGCTCCGGGTCCAGGAGGATGGATGGATCCGCGCACACCTCGTCCTTCCGCGCCGAGGAGAGGTCGATTATCTTCTTCCCGCCCAGGGCGATCTGCCGGGAAGCGTCGCTGGGCGGGAAGTTACCCTGCACCAGCACGTCGCGGTTCCCCAGCGCCGTGTACCAGGGATAGCGGATTCCTTGCGGCTTGAACGGGATCTGCGCCAGCGCCAGCAGATCAGGGTACCGCTGGACCGGGCTCTCCACCTGCACGCCCGGGTAGCCGGAGCCGCCGGAGTCAGGCGCCACCT
>JAUYGU010000166.1 GCA_030690405.1 Dehalococcoidia bacterium
AGGTGGAAGAGGAGCTGGCGAAGCCCTGGGCGAAGGAGCCGCTGGACATGGAAGCGCTCACCCAGCTCGCCCCCGAGGGGCCGACATCCGGCGAGCCGCCGCGCAACGGCCACCAGCCTTCGGCGGAGCTCCAGCGCTGGCTGGAGACGAACGTGCGCCGCCAGCGCCAGGAGGGGTACGTCGCCGTCACGGTCACCGTCCCCATGGGCAACCTCTCCCCTGAGCAGTTCCGCGCCCTCGCCCAGGTCATGAGGCGGTTCAGCGGCGGCACCGCCCGCACTCAGCAGAACCAGAACCTGGTCCTGCGCTGGGTGCGGGAGGATTCCCTGCCCGCCCTCCACGCCGAGCTCGCCGCCACGGGTCTGGGCGCGGCCGAGGCCGGCCTCATCGCCGATGTCGTCGCCTGTCCGGGCACGGACAGCTGCAAGATGGGCATCACCTCCGCCCAGGGCGTCGGGTACGCCCTCCGCGACGCCGTGCTGGAGATGGGTATCGATGACCCCCTGGTGCACGAGATTACGATCAAGGTCAGCGGCTGCCCGAACGGCTGCGGCCAGCACCACCTGGGAGGCATCGGCCTCCAGGGCTCGTCGTTCAAGGCCGGTCAGACGGATATCCCCTGCTACGACGTCTTCCTGGGTGGCGGCAACTACATCGGCGGCGGCAAGTTCGGCACGCGCGTCGCCCGCGTCCCCGTGAAGCGCATGCCCCAGGCCATCGCCAAGATCATCCGCACCTACCAGGCCGAGCGACAGGACGGGGAGCGTTTCCTGGACTACATCGACCGCGTCGGCGCCAAGTACTTCGACCCGCTCCTCAACGAGTTCAAGGAAGTGGGCCCCATAAGCGAGGAGATCGACACTTACTTCGACTGGGGCAAGGAAGAGCTCTTCAAGGTCATCCGCGGCGAGGGGGAGTGCGCGCTGTAGGCCGGCGGGAGCACACGAAACAGCAAGCGATATTCCAAGGAGGTACCACCAGGTGACTAGTGAGGTAACAGCGACGGCACTCAGTCCCGAGAAGGTCAAGGAGCTGAACGAGCAGCTCACGGGCAAGTCCGCCGAGGAGATAGTGCGCTGGGCCGCCGATACGTTCGGTTCGGAGATCGCGTTCGCCAGCAGCTTCGGCGCCGAGGACGTGGCGCTCATCGACATCATCAGCAGGGTCGCCCCAGAGCTCCCGATGTTCACTCTGGACACCGGCCGCCTGCACGACGAGACGTATGAGGTGATGGAGAACGTCCGCACCCGCTATCAGCTGCCCATCCTGAGCCAGTTCCCCGACCGCGAGGCCGTGGAGAAGCTGGAGCGCGAGAAGGGGTACTACTCCTTCCGCGAGAGCATCGAGAACCGCAAGGAGTGCTGCGGCATCCGCAAGGTGGTACCCCTGAAGAGGGCGCTCTCCGGCCTGAATGCCTGGATGACCGGCCTCCGCCGCGAGCAGTCCGTGACCCGCACGGAGATGCAGGCGCTGGAGTGGGACGAAGGCAACGGCATCGCGAAGGTGAACCCCCTCATCGACTGGAGCGAGCAGCAGGTCTGGGACTACATCAAGACCAACAATGTCCCCTACAACGCCCTCCACGACCGCGGCTTCCCCAGCATCGGCTGCGCACCCTGCACCCGCGCCATCAAGCCTGGCGAGGACGTCCGCGCCGGCCGCTGGTGGTGGGAGAACCCGGAGAACAAGGAGTGTGGCCTGCACCAATAGAGGTCAGGGGCCACCAGGAGCTTTGAGCGACGGGCCGCCTGGCTGCGGCCCGTTTCGCTAGAGGACAGGAAGCGTACATGCACGAGACGATACCCGCCCACGGCGGAGAGCTCATCGACCTCACCGCCCGCGGCGACGAACGGGAGACGCTGCGGGAGCGGGCGGCCGCGCTGCCCGTCCTCCGCCTGAACGACCGCACCGTCTCCGACCTGGAGCTGTTGGGCAACGGCGGCTTCAGCCCCCTCCGCGGCTTCATGGGCCGCGCCGACTACGGCGCTGTCGTCGAGGCGATGCGGCTCGCCTCCGGCCTCCCCTGGCCGATCCCCGTCACCCTCGCCGTGAGTCGCGAGGAGGCGAAGGGGCTCAGCGAGGGGTCGGAGGTGGCGCTGGCCGATGAGGCGGGCAACGTGCTTGCCGTCATGGCGCTGGCGGAGCGGTTTGACTACGACAAACGCTGGGAGGCCCGCAACGTCTACCGGACGGAAGAGGAGGCCCACCCCGGCGTCGCGGCCCTCTACCGGCAGGGCGACGTGCTCCTGGGCGGGGAGGTGCGGGTGATCGACCTGCCGCCCCACGACGACTTCCCGCCCTACCGGCTGACGCCGGCGCAGACCCGCGCCGCTTTCGCGGAGCGCGGCTGGCGCACCGTCGTTGGCTTTCAGACCCGAAACCCCGTGCACCGCGCCCACGAGTACATCCAGAAGTGCGCACTGGAGACGGTCGACGGCCTCCTGCTCCACCCGCTGGTGGGCGAGACGAAGGGCGACGATATCCCCGCCGACGTGCGCATGCGCTGCTACGAGGTGCTGCTGGAGCTGTACTACCCGGCGGACCGCGTCCTCCTCTCGGTTAACCCGGCGGCGATGCGCTACGCCGGCCCCCGGGAGGCGATCTTTCACGCCCTGGTCCGCAAGAACTACGGCTGCACCCACTTCATCGTCGGGCGGGACCACGCCGGCGTGGGCAGCTACTACGGCACGTACGACGCCCAGCTCATCTTCGGCGAGTTCGCCCCCGGCGAGCTGGGGATTGCGCCGATGTTCTACGACCACACGTTCTTCTGCAAGCGCTGCGCCGGCATGGCCAGCGCCAAGACCTGCCCCCACGACGCCGAGGACCGCGTGACGCTCTCTGGTACGCAGGTGCGGGAGATGCTGAAGGGCGGGCTGGCGCCGCCGCCGGAGTTCAGCCGGCCGGAGGTCGCCGAGGTACTGATCCAGGCGATGCAGGAGAGGACGACACCGCACTATGCCGTCTGAAGGTACCGGCGATCAGGCGCTGGCGCCGCGTCCGGGGCGCCCGGACGGGCTTGCCCGGGCGGCGGGCCTGGCGCAATCCTCGGACCCGGCCGTAGGCCAGCGGAGCTGGCGGGCCTGGCTGGGTGCCGCGAGCAGGGCCGGCTACAGCGTCGCCGGGCTGATGCTGTTCATCCTGGCCCTGGAGACGCTGAAGAAGGGCGCCGGCGGCCTCAAGCCGGTACTGAACAGCGTCTCCGCCGACGGCGTCCTGAACCTCCTGGGGTTCGGCTGGGCGGGCGCTTACGCCGTCATGAGCGGATCGCCGGTGGCGGCGATCTCGCTCAGCCTGTACGCGGGCGGCACCATCTCCGACGTCGAGGCGTTCGCCATGATTAACGGCACGCGCCTGGGTGCCTCGTTCATCGTCCTGTTCGTCGGCTTCCTGCTGTACGTGTTCCGCCGGAGGACGGCCGACGGCCTCTACATCGGTGTGGTGGCGCTGCTCACCGCGTTCACGCTCTGGCTGCCCGTCCTGCCGATCGGCATCCTCGCCCTGCGCTCCGGCTGGTTCGACTCCGTCCGGCTGTCCACGCCGGGCGCGATCACGTCGTTTGTGGATGTCGTCTTCGACCCGGCCGTCAACCTGGCCGCCGATCGCCTGCCGCGGCTGGTGATGTTCGTCCTCGGCATCGGCCTGTTGCTGGGCGCGTTCACGGTCTTCGACCGCGCGCTCCCGAACTTGGAGTCCGCCTCAGGCGGACGGATCGAGCGGATTAAGGATTGGATCCACAACCCGCTGGCGATGTTCGTCCTTGGCCTGCTGATCACGGCGATGACGCTCTCGGTGTCCCTATCGCTGACCCTCCTCATCCCGCTCTCCCTGAAGGGCTACATCCGGCGCGAGGGCATCATCCCCTACGTCATGGGCGCGAACATCTCCACCTGGGTGGACACCCTGGTGGCGGCCCTGCTGCTGAACTCGCCGCGGGCGTTCACCATCGTGTTCACGGAGATGGTGATCGGCGCCTCGATATCGCTCATCGTGCTGCTGTTCTTCTACCGGCCGTACTCGCGACTGATCCTGGCCACGGCACACCGCGTCACGCACAGCAGGCGTGGCTTCGCGCTGTTCCTGGGCGCCATCTTCGTGGTGCCGCTGGTGTTGTTCTTGGTGTGATGACGGTGTTCGTTGCGAACGCGAATCGGGGCATGCTACGATTGTTGAGGAGTTTACTCCACTTTCGCCCCGCTGAAGGACTGTCATGAAGGTTTCCACCAAAGGCGACTACGGTATCCGTGCCCTCATCGAGCTGGCGCATCACTTCGGCGAGCCGAAGCCGACGCAGAGCGCCGAGATAGCCGCACGCCAGGGCATCCCGGAGTCCTACCTGGAGCAGCTCCTCACCACCATGCGGCGCGCCGGCTTCATCCGCAGCGTGCGCGGCCCGCAGGGCGGCCACGCCCTCATCCGCGATCCGCAAGCGCTGCTGGTCAGCGAGGTGATCGTCGCTTTGGAGGGGACCATCCTCCCCATCGACTGCCTGGACGACTCATCCGCCTGCTCAAAGGGCGGCGGCTGCGCCCAGCGGGACATGTGGCAGGCCGTCCGGGAAGCGATCCTGGGGGTATTGGAGAACACAACCATCGCCGACCTGGCGGAGCGGGACCGCGCCGTCAGCGCGGGAGGCGCGCGCTACGTCATCTGAGAGGGAAGACATGAAGAGAGACGGACAGATCGCGGAGACGGTGCTGGATCTTATAGGCGACACCCCCATGGTGCGGCTGAACCGGGTTGTCCCGGACGGCGCCGCTGAGGTCCTGGCCAAGGTAGAATCGCACAACCCGGCCGGGAGCGTGAAGGACCGGATCGCCCTCAGCATGATCGAGGCGGCGGAGCGCGAAGGGCGGATCAAGCCCGGCGACACGATCGTAGAGCCGACGAGTGGCAACACCGGCATCGGCTTGGCGATGGTGGCCGCGGTGAAGGGCTACCGGCTCATCGTGACGATGCCGGAGGACATGAGCCTGGCCCGCCGCGACCTGCTCGCCCGCTACGGGGCGGAGATCATCCTCACCCCCGCAATTGAGGGGATGACCGGCGCCGTGTACGCCGCCCAGGAGCTGA
>JAUYGU010000167.1 GCA_030690405.1 Dehalococcoidia bacterium
CGCATCAAGACGCTGAAAAGGAGAGCCTACGGCTATCGGAACGACAGGAGCTTTCTGCTAAGGATCCTTAGCCTAATCCACACTGATTGATGTAGAGCCTCCGGCGCGACCAGGATGCCGGCCGGGTCGATCTCGATGCGCCGCTCTCCTGCCTCCGTGAAGACGGTGATCCGCACCGGAAGGTCGCCTCCCCCCGCGCCCGGCGCTATTACAGCGCTCCAGAGCAGGAAGAGGGTGTCCCGCCCGGCCACCAGCTTGACGTTGAGGCTCCTCTCGTCAGCGCAGGGCATCGTCGGGTCGACCAGCTCCAGCGGCCCGAAGGAGCCTCCCCACAGGCTCAGACGGCCGCCTTCGCTGTCGTCCGCGGGCGTCGCCGGGTCGTCCGGCAGCACTGCCGTGCTGTCCGGCAGGGCGCTAAGCGGCCCGCCCGGCGCGAGGGCAGGCCCGCTGCCGCTGTCGCGATCGAACCCTGACAGGAACTGGAGCGTCTTGCAGGTGTACCGGATGATCGCGTAGCTGATTCCGGGCCGGGCGTCGCCGATTCGCAGCATGAAGGGAACGGCCTGGCCTTCCCGAAACGTCTTCGGCGGTAGGTCGTCCGGCTCGAACTGCCACGACCGCCCGTCCCAGACGGCCAGACTGAAGTCGGGATTGGGCGTGGGGGCGGGCGTAGGCGATGGCGTGGGGGCGGGCGTAGGCGATGGCCTAGGTGAAGGCTCCGCGGTGGCGGCGGGCGTTGGGGTGGGAGCGGGTGTAGCGGTGGGTGTTGCGGTGGCAGCGGGCGTGGCGGTGGGTGGCGGCGGCGTGACGTTGGCGGAGCCGGAGAGCCAGACGGCGAGAAGGGCGGCGGCGATGGCGGCGAAGAGCAGCGCCGCGCCCGCGAGCGGCAGCAGGGGGAGTGGTGGCGGCGGCCGGCCGGGCCCCGCGGGAGGGCGGGACCAGTTCCAGCCGGTCTCGCGGGAGCCGCGACGGCCGAAGGTGCTCAAGAAGGGGCTCCGAAGGGAAAGGCGGGGCGAGTAGCGATGGGACTAATATCGGCGAGGGTGTGTTTATTGTCAAGTTACGATGGAGGACGACTAGCTAGCACGTAAGTCGGGGTCTTTAGACCCCGACTTGCGGGAGTCTGAAGACCCCCGCCTACGAGGCCGCGCGGGGGACGCTCTCGGTAAGTTGTTCGTCTTACCCACCCGCCCCCGCTGGGTCGGATGTAGGGGCGACCTTCAGGTCGCCCGCCTGGGCCGCGTCGAGGCCTTCAGGCCTCCACTAAAGCGCGTAGGTCGATTGTCTGACGGCGCCTGCGGCTCTAGCGCACGCCCTCATCTCGCGCCCAGACGTCCACGAGGCGCCGGAACTTCTCGATGTCTTCCCGCGTGCCCCAGACGTTCGGCTGGTCGATGATCGGGATGATCTCGGCCAGGAGCGTGGCGCCGGCCCAGGCGCGGAAGGGGCGGTAGTCTGGCATGAGCCCCGCCGTCTCCCGGTAACCGGAGCGCCAGGCGCGAAGGATGAGCCTGCGGGCCAGGTTCAGGAAGGCGGCGGCCGGTCCGGGAGGGATGGGCGCGGCGAGGAGGGTGATCTCCGTGCGGGCCAGGTCGGCGCGGGGGTCGCCGGCGCCGGCGCGCGGCCAGTCTATGACGCCGGTGACGGCGGTGCCGTCGCTGAGCAGGTTCAGGGGGTGGAAGTCCATGTGGATCAGGGAGGAGGTGGAGAGCCCCAGCGTCCTGGCGTGGGTCGCCAGGTCCGCGTACTCCTCGTCGATACGCAAGAGCCAGTCGTCCGGGGCGGCGGCGAGGAACTCCGGCGGCGGCGTCAGGGCGTGCACCTGGGCCTGCGCACGGCCGAACAGGCGGCCGAGCCGCCAGATCGCCCACGGCCTCTGCTCCACGTACGAAAGGAGCGGCCTGCCGGGACACCAGGAGAGCACCATCGCGGGCAGTTCCTGGAAATCGCCGGTGGCCTCCAGGCGCGGCGCAGGTAACCCCCCCTTCTCGCAGGTCTGGAGCGCCAGCCGCTCGTGGCGGGCGAACTCCTCGCGGTCCGGCAGGTGATGGACCCGTAGGGAGTGCTCGCGCCCGTCGGGCGTGGCGAAGTGCCAGAGGAGCGTCTCCCAGCCGCCCTTCACCCTCTGGGGCTCCGTCGTCTCCGCGTAGCCGAGGGCGGCCAGCGCCGCTCTCGGGTCTACGCTGGGCTCAGTCGGCGCGGTGTCGGTGCCCATGTCGACGTCGGCTAGGCGGGCTGCCGTATGAAGTCGAGGACCGTTCCGGCGACGGCTTCGGGGTCCTCGATCGGGAGGAAGTGACCGAGGCCGGGCAGCTCCGTGTAGCGGGCCTGCGGCAGCTCGGCGCTGAGGGCGCGGCCCATCTCCAGGTTGGCGATGGGGTCGCCGTCCGCCCAGACCAGTTGGATTGGCGCCGCGGCTTTGAACGCGCCCAGCCAGCGTTCGCGGTGGAGGTAGCGCTCCCGCATGTAGCCCGCCAGCGCCGGCAGGCGGCGGTTGCCCTGCTGGTAGAACAGCAGCTCCTCCATCACCGCGGCGTCTTCGTCGCTCACCACCTGCGGGCGCTTCATTATCGCCTTCAGGCTCTGCACGTAGTTGACGGACAGGTTCTCGCAGATGGCGATCGCCTGCGTCAGGGTCTCGTTGGAGCCCAGCAGTTGCTGGATTGGGGTGATAGTGGCCTTATCTTGCAAAGTGCTGCCGTTCAGCAGGGTCGATGAGAGGATGCGGAAGGCCAGGCGCCCCTCTTGCTCGCGGGCCAAGAGCTCGGCGTGGACGGTCTGCCCCACGTCGTGGCTGACGACGTGGGCTTCTGCGATGTCCAGGGCCCGCGCAATCCCTTCCGCCATGTCCGTCTGCTGGAAGAGCGAATAGCTGTAGGCGACCGGCTTATCGGAGAGGCCGTAGCCGGGGAAGTCGAAGGCGATGCAGCGATAGCTGGCGCGGAGGATGTCAATGACGCCGCGCCAGTCGTAGCAGGAGGTCGGGAAGCCGTGGAGGAGGAACACCGCCTCGCCCGTGCCGCGCTCGTATACGAAGACGCGCCGTCCGTCCAGATCAACGTGCCGGCCTTCACTGAGCCAGCGGCTGGTCGGCTCGGAGAACGCAGGTGCGTCCACAAGTGCGGTCTTCCTAGTACCGGTTGGACGATTCGTCGACTGTGCGCGCCAGCGTGAGGGCGGTGCCCACCTCCTGGAAGGCGCCGTCGAAGGCGTCCAGCACCTCGTCGGCCTCCTCAGCCTGGATGATCAGGGGCGGCATGAGCTGGAGGATGTTCGGGTTGTAGTGGGCGTAGACGGCGATTACGCCGCGCGCCGCGAGCGCGCGCGCCATGAGCATGCCGCAATCCTTGTGCGACATGACGACGCCGATCATGAGGCCGCGACGGTTGAGCCCCTTCAGCACCTCGGGGTACTTCTCGCGCAGGGCGGCGAAGCCGTCGTCGAACCGCTGTCCCATAGCCTGAACGTGCTCCAGGAAGCCCGGTTCCGTGATCTGGTCCAGCATGGCCATCGCGGTGACGCAGCCCAGCTCCGAGCCGCCGGTAGAGGAGAGGTGGGCGAAGGCGTTATCGTCGAAGAAGGACTGGAGGTGCTTGCGATAGGTGGCGGAGGAGAGCGGGTAGATGGCGGCGCTCATCCCCTTGCCGCAGACCATGATGTCCGGGGTTACGGCCCACTCCTCGTAGGCCCAGAGGCGTCCGGTGCGGCCCAGCCCCGCCTGCACCTCGTCGAGGATCATGATGACGCTGCGCTCGTCGCACAGCTTCCGTACGCGCGGGTACCAGTCGTCCGGGGGTATGGGGAAGCCGGCGGTAGCCGGGATCGTCTCCATGATGACGGCGGCCACGTCGTCCGTGACGGCGGCCTGCAGCGCCTCGAAGTCGCCGAAGGGGACGCGGCGGAAGCCGGGAGCGAGCGGGCCGAACTTGGCGCCGAACTCGTCGGTGGCGGCCAGGGCGAGGCCGGTGTGGCCGTGGTAGCCTTTCTCCGCCGATATGACGCCCGCCCGGCCCGTGTAGCCGCGGGCGAGCTTCAGGGCGAAGTCTATCGCCTCTCCACCGGAGGAGCCGAACGTCGTGTACTGGAGGTCGCCGGGGGTGAGCTCCGCCAGCCGCTTGGCGAGGAGGCCGCGGTAGCCGCTGGCCAGCATGTGGTCGCTCATGTCGATCTCGTCCAGCGCGGTCTTGAGGGCGGCGATGATTCGCGGCGGCCGGTGGCCGAGGTTGAATACGCCGCCGGCGCTGCGACAGTCGATCCAGGAGCGGCCGCCGTCGTGGTCCCAGACGCGCACGCCTTCGCGGCGGCCGGGGATGAAGTCTACGCCCCACATGCGGTACATGTTGACCTTCTGGGGCGATACGTAACCGGCGAAGTAGTCGAGGAGCTGCTGCTGGGATCGCTGCTCAGACATGGGGCACCTCTCTTCGGCTGGCGGGCGGCCTCGAGGCCAAGAAACCAGATTTGGCGCTCGCTGTCAACCGCGGAGCGGCCGCCGCGCCGCCGAGGGCGCTTCACCAATCCTTTACCTGGGCGGCGCGCGCCGGCGTAACGGCCGTATGGGCGTCCGCATCTCTGATGTTGAATCCGTTCGTCTTCTCGATGAAGGAGCGGCATGTCCGCAGACGACCACGACGACGCAGATAGCAGCGCGAGCCTTGAGAGGCGGGCGCGACTGGCCGCCCGCCGCGTTAGTAGCAGCGGCGGGCGGCCGGCGAAGGTCAGCAAGTGGGTCTGGATGGCCGGCGTCGTGACCACCGTCGCCTCCATGACCGTCCTGCTGATGGGCCAGGAGCCCTCCGCGTTCAACTACCTTGCGACCTTTGTCCTGCTGGGCTCCATGGGCACCCTCGCCTTCGTCTCCGCGGCCCGCGCCCTCAACTTCGGCGCTCGCTACGAGGAGTCCATCCTGTACGTCGAGGAGGTGGAGCGCAGCTACCGCTCCCTGCGGCAGGTGGTGACGACGGCGATGGACCTGCGCGACCGCGTCACCGGCGGCCACTCCGACCGCGTCGTCGAGCTATCGCTGGAGCTGGGGCGAGGCTTGGGGTTGCCGGAGGAACGCCTCTATCACCTGGAGTGGGGCGCGTTCCTGCACGACATCGGTAAGGTGCGTGTCGATGAGGGGATTCTCACCAAGCCCGGCCCGCTGGACGCCAGTGAGTGGGGCGAGATGCAGCAGCACCCGTTCTTCAGTTATTCGATCCTGATGCAGGTGGAGGCGCTGCGCGAGGCTGCTGAGATAGTGTACTGCCACCACGAGCGCTTCGACGGCATGGGCTATCCGCGCTCTCTGCGGGGGACGGATATCCCCCTGGAGGCGCGCATCTTCTCCGTGGCCGACGCCTACGACGCTATGGTATCGCCGCGGCCGTATCGCCAGATGATGACCCACGAGGATGCCGTGCGGGAGATCATCTGCCACGCCGGCAGCCAGTTCGACCCGCAGGTCGTGACCGTATTCGCCCGCTGGGCGGTGACGGTGAGCGACGGCAGCGCCCGCGACATCGTGGAGGAGGAGCTGCAGCGGCTCCCCGCCGGCCTGCTGCGACTGGACCGCGCCCGCTGGGGCTAAGGCAGCGCGCCCTCCGGACCGCCGAATGAATTCGGCGGCATCATCCCTGACGAGGCACGTAGCAGCAGGGCCCTTCGACAGGCTCAGGACATGCTTTAGCCTTGCCAGCAGGCCTAAAGGCCTGCAGCTACGGTCGTCCCGCCGCCCGGTGCTACAATGCGGGCGCATGATCACGGACGTCCACCACGTCGGCATAGCCGTGCGCGATATGGCGGCGGCGCTGCGCTTCTATAGCGAGGCGCTGGGCCTGCCCGTCGTCAAGGAGGGCGAAGCGCCGGCGCGGGGGGCCCGCGTGGCGCTGGTCGCCGTGGGCGGCAGCTACCTGGAGCTCGTTCAGCCCGTCACCGACGGCTCGCCCTTCGCCCGGCACATCGAAGAGCGGGGCGAAGGGCTCCACCACGTCGCCCTGCGCACGGATGATGTCGATGCGCTGGTGGCGTCGCTGCGGGAGTGGGACGTGCCGCTGGAGGACGAGCGACCCCGCGAGGGGTTCACCGGCCGGCTGAGCTTCCTGGCCCCGGAGGCGATGGACGGGGCGCTGCTGGAGGTCGTCCAGCCGCCGCCGGAGCTGTCCGGCGACAACGCCCCCGCGGGCGTGATCACTCGCATCGACCACGTGGTGCTGCGCCTCCCGGACGTGGAGGAGGCCTGCCGCCGGATGCGCTACTACTTCGGGGTGGAGACGAAGCGCACCTTCGAGCGCGGCGAGACGCGGTTCAGCTTCCTGCGTCCGGGCGACGTGGTGCTGGAGCTTATCGGCCCTTCGACTCCGGCTGACGCCGGGCTCAGCACAGGACCGAATGAGGTACCAGCGGAGGCGCGGCCCGGGTCCATCGCCGGGCTGGCGTTCGAGTGCGTGGGGATCGACGGGCTGGCGGCGGAGCTGGCGGCGAAGGGCTACCCTATCGGCGAGCCACACCCGGCGCTCCAGGGCGGGCGCATCGTCAGCGTCCACGCGGACGGCCCCGGCGTGGCCGGGGTGCCCGTTGCCTTCATCGACTTCACGGACTCGCCGCGCTAGGGCTGTGATGGCGGCGTTGGCCGGCTTCGCACTTGCCTTTGCCATCGAGCTGATGACTCTCGCTGTCCTTCGCAGGGCCCTTGACCAGGAGGCCCAGGGCGCCCAGTCGTACGTCATATGGGTGCTCATCGGGTGCATTGTGCTTTCGGCCCTCGTCGCGGGAATAGCAGATCGCCGGGCACGGCGGTTCGGTGTGGGGTCCGCAGTTGGCGCGTCTCTGCTGCTTCTGTTCGCTTCGTGGGCGCTGTGGTTCGCCGCCTTCCAGATGGCCTGTAGCGGCACTCAGACGCCCTTCTTCGCGATAAGCTGTAATTAGGGTTGGAGGCGGCGTCCAGTCTGGCGCAGACCCACGACTCGTATTACCATATGCAGGCATCGCGTTTACGTTAGCATTCGCCCCGGTTTGACCTGAGGATCCGTCCTGAGCACTGTCGAAGGAGGCGCTCCGTGAGAGAAGTCGTCATCGTGGAGGCGGTCCGCACGCCAATGGGCCGCAGGGCCGGCGTGCTGTCCGGCATCCACCCGAATAACCTGGGTGCGCTCGTCCTGAACGAGGTCGTGAAGCGCGCCGGTATCGAGTCGTCGCTTGTCGAGGACGTGGTGTTCGGCTGCGTCGACCAGGTGGGCGAGCAGGGCGCCAACGTCGCCCGCAACGTCCTCCTGACGGCGGACTTTCCGTACGAGACGCCGGCCACCACCGTCGACCGGCAGTGCGGCTCCAGCCAGCAGGCGATCCACTTCGCGGCGAACCTGATCCAGGCCGGTACCTGCGACATCACCATCGGCGGCGGCGTGGAGTCGATGTCCCGTGTGCCCCTGGGGGCCACCATCATGCAGGGGCCCGGCGCGCCGTTCCAGCCGGAGCTGCTCTCCAAGTACGAGCTCACGCCGCAGGGGATATCAGCCGAGGAGATCGCCCTGAAGTGGGGGATCGAAAGGCCGGAGGCGGACGAGTTCGCGCTCGCCAGTTACGAGAAGGCGAAGCGGGCGCGCGACGAGGGCCGCTTCGACCGCGAGATCCTGCCCGTGGACGTCAAGCTGGAGGGGCTGCCCGCCACCATCAAGACCGACGAGGGGATCCGCGACACCTCGCTGGAGAAGCTGGCCTCGCTCCAGGCGTCGTTTCGGGAGGACGGCGTCCACCACGCGGGCAACTCCAGCCAGATTACGGACGGCGCCGCCGCCCTCCTCCTGATGGCGAAGGAGAAGGCGCAGGAGCTGGGTCTGCGGGCGCGGGCGCGCATCGTGGGACAGGCCGTCGTCGGCTCCGACCCCGTCCTGATGCTTACCGGGCCGATCACGGCGACCCCGAAGGTCCTCAAGAAGGCCGGCCTTGAGCTCAAGGATATCGACCTGATCGAGATCAACGAGGCGTTCGCTTCGGTGGTGCTGGCCTGGAAGCGCGAGATCGGGCCCGACATGTCGAAGGTGAACGTCAACGGCGGCGCTATCGCCCTCGGTCACCCCCTGGGCGCCACCGGCGCCCGCCTGATGACGACGCTCCTGCACGAGCTGGAGCGCAGCGGCGGCCGTTACGGGATGCAACTCATGTGCTGCGGCGGCGGCCTCGGCACCGCCACCATCATCGAGCGGCTGGACTAACGCTGGAATCCACGTAGCTGCAGGGCCCTTCGACAGGCTCAGGACATGCTTTAGCCCTGCCAGGCAGACCTGAAGGTCTGCAGCTACGACCGAACCCAGGGACAGGCCTGAGCCTGTCCCACGAAACGAGATCACAGGGGCGCGGCACGCTGCGTCCCGATTCTGAATGGAGGCCCGCATGAAGGCAGCCGTCTACTACGAGACCGGCGCCCCGGACGTCTTCCGCTACGAGGATGTGCCCGACCCGCAATGCCGCGCGGGCGGCGTCCTTATCGAGGTGAAGGCGATCAGCATTGAGGGCGGCGACGTCCTCAACCGCGCCGGCGGCGACATGCCCGCGAAGCCGCACATCGTCGGCTACCAGTGCGCCGGCGTCATCCGCGAGGTGGGCGAGAACGTGAACGACCGCGCGGCCGGTCAGGCGGTGGTGACCGTGATGCCGTTCGGCTCCCACGCGGAGATCGTCTCCGTGGCGGCGATGCAGACGTGGCCTGTCCCGGAGGGGATGGCTCTGCGGAAGGCGGCCTGCGTCCCCATCCCCTTCGGCACCGCCCACGAGTGCCTGTTCGAGTTCGGGCGGCTGGAGGCGGGGGAATCGGTGCTCATCCACGCCGGCGCGGGCGGCGTCGGCCTCGCCGCCATCCAGCTCGCCAAGCGGGCGGGAGCGACGGTCCTGGCGACCGCATCCAGCGACGAGAAGCTGGAGCGGCTCAAGGAGTTTGGGCTGGACCACGGCATCAACTATCGCACGGAGGACTGGGTGGCGCGGGCCCGCGCCCTCTCGGGAGGCGGTGGCGTCGCCCTCGTCGTCGATTCCGTGGGCACCACGCTGCCCGGCAGCGTCCAGGCCACCGGCTATCGCGGGCGCGTCGTCTCGGTGGGTAACGCCGGGCGCTCGGAGGAGCGAAAGCTGGACATCAGCGGCCTGAGCGAGATGAACCGCTCGCTGACCGGCGTCTTCTTCGGCGGCGCGCTGATGATGGAGCCGCAGCGCGGCCGGCCGCTTGTCGAACAGCTTCTGCGGGATGTGGCCGACGGCTCGTTGCGCGTCGTCATCGACCGCGAGTATCCGCTCTCGGAGGCCGCGGCCGCCCACGCCTACATCGAGAGCCGCCAGGCGCTCGGGCGGGTCGTGCTGGTGCCGTAAGTTGGCGGGCGACCTGAAGGTCGCCCCTACGCGGCGCCCTCGCTACCGGCCCTCACGCTCCATTTCCGCCACCTTGTCCAGGCGGCGGCGCAGGCGCTCCTCCCCCTTGAAGCGGGCGGTCAGGAACGCCTTCACCAGCTCCATCGCCAGCGCGTCGCCGACGACGCGCGCGCCCAGGCAGAGCACGTTCATATCGTCGTGCTCCACTCCCTGGCGCGCGGAGTACGTGTCGTGGCAGATGGCGGCGCGCACGCCGTGCATCTTGTTCGCGGCTATCCCGGCGCCGACGCCGCTGCCGCAGACGATGATGCCCCGCTCGGCGCGGCCGTCAACGATCGCCTCGCCGACGGCGCGGGCGTAGTCCGGGTAGTCTACGGAGTCGGCGCTGTTGGTGCCTACGTCCAGCACCTCGTGGCCGTCACGCTTCAGCGCGGCGGCGATCTCGTCCTTCAGCTCGTAGCCGCGGTGGTCGGCGCCGATTACGATGCGCATTTCAGTCCTCGCCCCCTATCCTACAGCCATCCCTCGCGGCGGTACCAGGCGGCGGTGAGAGCGGCGCCTTCGCTGAGGGTGACCTGCGGCTTCCAGCCCAGGTCGTGGGCGATCTCGTCGTGGGAGCAGACCCAGTAGCGCTGGCGCATCTCGGCGTACTTGTCGCGGTTGAAGGAGACGGCGCGACGGAGGAGGCGGCCGTAGCTCTCGCTGAGAAGGGCGGCGGCGGCGAACGCCCAGTGAGGCGAGGGCAGGCGCAGCGCCTTCCTGCCGACGGCCTGCTCGATGGCGGCCAGGAAGTCGCGCCAGGTGTAAACGGAGCCGTCGTCCAGGGAGTAGGTGGCGGTGGGGGCGTCGTGGCCGGCGGTGGCCGCCAGCGCTGCCGCGCGGGCGGCGTCCTCCGCGTAGATGCAGGAGATGGCGTTGCAGCCATCGCCGAGGAGCGGGGCGAGGCGGCGGCGGACGGCCTGGAACAGGGGCAGCGTGGCGCGGTCCCGCGGCCCGTAGACGATGGGCGGCCGGATTATCGTCGCCGGGCGCTCTTCGCCGGCCCAGGAGCGCACGAGCTCCTCCGCCATCAGCTTGCTGCGGCCGTAGTTGGAGACGGGGGTGGCGGGCGCATCAGGGCGGCGGGGGCGGCCGTCGGGGCTGGGGCCGTGGGCGGCCAGGCTGGATATGAGGACGAAGCGGCGGAGGCCGCCGGCGCCGTTGAGGGCGGAGAGGAGGTTCGCCGTGCCGCCGGCGTTCACCGCCTGGAACTCGGCTGCCGAGCGCGCCTTCACGAGGCCGGCGGCGTGGACGATAGCGTCCACACCGGCCACGGCGGCGGGCAGGCTCTCCGGCTGGGTGACGTCGCCCAGCGCCTCTTCGGTCTCGAAGCCCCGCAGGAAGGAGCGATCGCTGGTGCGGCGGACGAGCACGCGCACGGTGTGCCCCTGGTGGGCGAGCTGCTCTGCGATATGTGAGCCAAGGAAGCCGCTGGCGCCTGTGACCAGTACCTTCATGGCGTGAGGGGCTTCTCGTACAGCCGGTAGGTCTTGTAGAGGCGGATGCCGATGTTGTGGACCATCGTGTTGATGGCGGTATTCGTCTCCAGCGTCCAGGAGAGCTCCGCCCGCCGGTATCCTCTGTCGCGGGCGCGGTGGTAGATCTCGTCGCACAGCAGGTAGGCCATCGCCAGGTAGTGGCGGGTGCGGTACTCCTTCTTGACACCCAGGATTATGAGACGGCCGGACTTGAGGCGGCGCACCTTCAGCCGCCACAGCAGCTTCGCCCAGCCGAAGGGGAAGAGGTGGCCGTTCAGGTCGCGGATCGCCTCGTTGAGGTCCGGCGTGACCAGGACGACGCCCGCCGGCTTGCCATCCACCTCCACTATGACGGCCAGGTTCGGGTCGATGATCTGGCGCAGCTCCTGGGCCATGTGGTGCGCCTCGGCGGGCGTAACGGGGACGAAGCCCCAGTTGTCGCTCCAGGCGGAGTTGAAGACGTCCAGGATGATGGCGATCTCCTCGTTGAAGCGATGGATGTCGCCGCTGCGGATCGTGATGTCGGGCCGCTGGCGGAGGGTCTCGACCGCGCGGTGGGCCTTCGGCGGCACGGTCTCCAGGTTGTATTGCCAGGCGTACAGGTCCATCGCCTTGCTGAAGCCGGCGCTCTCGATCAGCCGCCCGTAGTAGGGCCGCGCGTGGTTCATCATGATCATCGGCGGTGTGTCAAAGCCTTCGATCAGCAGCCCGACCTCCTGGTTGATCGAGAAGCTGAGCGGCCCCCGTGCCGTCTCCATTCCGCGCTCCCGCAGCCAGCCTTCCGCTGTGGCGAGGAGGGCGCCGGCGGCCTCCGGGTCGTCAGCGCACTCGAAGAAGCCGAAGAAGCCGGTGCGCTCCTCGTGGTGGCGGTTGTGCTCGCGGTCGACCTGGGCCGAGATGCGGCCGACGACCGTTCCGTTGCGGTGGGCGAGGAAGAGCTGGTGGTCGGCGTGCAGGAGGAAGGGGTTGGTCTTGGCGGCGAACCGCTGTCGCTCCATGAACAGCAGCGGCGGCACCCAGTAGGGATCGTCCCGGTAGAGGCGGAAGGGGAGCTTGATGAAGGCGTCGAGGTCGCGGCGTCCGGAGACCGGCGTCACGGTCACCGACATTGGCTGCGTCCTCAGGGCAGAAGGCCGTGCTTGCGGCCCAGGGACTGGAACTGCTCCAGCGCGAACTCTATCTGCTCGTCGGTGTGGGTGGCCATGCAGCTGGTGCGCAGGAGCGCCTTGCCCATGGCCGCCGCCGGGAACATCACCGGGTTGGTGTACACGCCGCACTCCAGGAGGTCCCGCCAGAAGGTGAGGGTGGCCACCTCGTCGCCGATGGTCACCGGGATGATGGGTGTCTGCGAGTCTCCCGTGTCGAAACCCATATCGCGCAGCCCGTTGCGGAGCGTGTCGCCCTTGCGCTGCACCTCTGCCACCCGCTCCGGCTCCTCCATCAGGACTTCGAGGGCGGCGAGAGCGGCCGCTGCCGAGGCCGGCGGCAGGCTGGCGGAGAAGATCATGGAGCGGGCGAAGTGCTTGATCCACTCCAGCACGGCGCGTTCGCCGACGACGAAGCCGCCGACGGAGGCCAAGGACTTCGAGAAGGTGCCCACGGTCAGGTCCACCGTGCCCTCCAGGCCGAAGTGGCTGGCCGTGCCGCGGCCCCCCTTCCCGATCACGCCGATGGCGTGGGCGTCATCGACCAGGAGCCGCGCCTCATGGCGCCGGCAGACCTCCACGATGCCGGGGAGGTCTGCAATGTCACCGCCCATACTGAATACGCCGTCGATCACGACAAGGCAGGGCTTGTCCTTGTCTATGCGGCGGAGGATCGTGTCCAGGTGCTGGGCATCGTTGTGGCGGAAGCGGAGCATCTCTCCCTCCGCCAGGCGGCAGCCATCGTAGATGCTGGCGTGGTCGGCCTTGTCGACGACGGCCACGGAGCGGCGGTTGACGAGGGAGGAGATGACGCCAAGGTTGGTCTGGTAGCCGGTGGTGAACACCAGGGCTGCCTCCGCGCCCAGGAACTCGGCGATGCGGTTTTCCAGCTCCTCGTGAAGGTGAGTGGTGCCGTTGAGCAGGCGGGAGCCTGTGAGGGATGTGCCGTGCTCCGCCACGGCATCCTGCGCCGCCTTGATGACGCGCGGGTGGCGCGTAAGGCCGAGGTAGTTGTTGGAGCCCAGCATGAGCACGCGGCGGCCGTAGATCTCGGCTTCGGCGCCGTCGTTGCGGTCTAGCGGCTGAAAGAACGCGTAGAGGCCGGCGGCGCGGGCTTGCTCCGCCAGTTGGAATTCGCGGACCTTGGCGAAGATGTCCCTGCCTTCGCGACCGTCGTAGTCGTACAGCAGCGACTCGATGCTGAGACCAGCCAAGGCAGCAGCTGCGGTTTGCGGGTCTGTTTCTTCAGCCTGTTTGGCCATGGGTCGCCTCTAGTTTGGTGACCCAGGGGCTAATTGTCAACCCGCGAACACGAATTGTCGGAGTTACCGCTCCTCCGTGTCCGGCACTACCTTGAGAGCGATCTCCATGCCGGCGGCGCGGTGCCCGGGAAGGTCGCAGTAGACCGGGAAGGTGGCCGCTTCGGACGGCGCCGTCCAGCTGACGCGGCGCGTCGCGCCGGGCGGGATGATGATCTCGTCGATGCCGGCCTCACCGTCGCGGTAGCTCTCGAACTCGTGGTCCTGGCTGCCTTCGTTCTTGATCACGAACGTGACGTCGGCGCCCGCGGTGACCGTGATCTCGGAGGGTTCGAGGTACATCCCGCCGCTGCGCTCGCCGGCGGTGATCTGTATCTCCTCGCCGCCGCTCACTTTTGTAAGGGAGCAGCCGCTGAAGACCAGCGCGGCGAGGAGGGAAGCGAACACTATGACAGCGGGCTTCATCCCTGGTTCCCTTCCGGCTCGGGGACGGCCTCCGCGCCCGGCAGGTGGCTGGCGGCCGCGGCTGGGCGCAGGGAGGGTACCCGCCCGAAGGCGAAGAAGCCAAGGGCCAGCACCAGATAGGTGACGTGAGCGATCACGAGGCCGAGGTATGGGCTGGAGTCGTAACCCAGGATCGTGCTGAGGAACTTGCCGAGCTGCGAGTTGTCGGCGAGGACGTTGTACGTGTCCCACACGTGGGGACCGAGGTTGCCGATGACCGCCGCCTCGTGCAGCTCCTTCAGCCCGTTAACGAGAAGCCCCGCCGCAAGGATGATCAGCATGACGCCGGTAACGTTGAAGAAGATCCGGAGGTTGATGCGGTAGCCGCCGCTGTAGATCCCCCAGGTCAGTGCTGTCGCGGCCAGTATGCCAGCGGACGCGCCCATCGTGGACTCCAGCGGCGTCGAGGTGCGGGTGGCGGCGAACAGGAACACCGCCGTCTCCAGGCCTTCCCTGAGAATGGCGGTGAAGGGGATCAGGGCCAGGGCGAAGGCGGAGCCCACGCCGATGGCCTGGGCGACGTCCGTCTCCAGGGTCTTCTTTATCCCGGCCGCCTGGCGCTTCATCCAGACGACCATCCAGCTCAGCACGCCCACGGCGAGGAGCATGGCGGTGCCCTCAAACGCCTCGGCGGTGCGGCCCTCGAACTCGCCGGCGACGGCGAAGATAGCGGCGCCCGCCGTCAGGCTGACGGCCACGGCAGCGATGGCTGCCACGAACACGGTGCGGAAGTGCGGGCGCTGGTGAGTGGACTTGAGGTAGGCCAGGATGATGGCGACGATGAGCCCGGCCTCCAGCCCTTCTCGCAGGGTTATGAGAAAGCTGCTACCCATTTCTTGCCTCCTGAGCAGGGACGATCAGACAAGGAGGTGGGCTGCCGGTCAGCCATGTGCTGGGGCTGGCGGGCCGGTCCGGCTCCGGACGCTGGTAGGGCATCTTCGCGTCTCTTTCTAGGGCGGCCCGCCTTAACTAAGCGCTCGCTAAGTATTAGCCTATGCTTACTCTAACCCTGTGTGCGCGCACATGTCAATACCCCCTGCGATATATTTCACAGATTCGTGGGCGCGAACTTGGAGCCCGCGAGCGGCCCTAGCCATAGCGGCGCCTCCCGCGTTATAATTCAGCGACAGGCGGTCTGACGCAATGTCGCCCCGGCCCGCTCCAGCGAAACGGGCGGCCACACGGGCGCATCCCTCGCCGACGGCGAGCGGGGTTCAGCCCTCAGCCCCGACCGTACAGTCTGTAGCCGCCGCCTGCTGTCGGGACGTTCGGCCCTGGTCCGATAGTCCGTTGGGCCATTGCGGGCGGCTCCCGGCCCAGCAGACCATTGGCATGGTAATGGGGCCTGTCCGGCTCCGTCTATGGCGAGAGAGTATCTGTGCTTTAGTTGACAGGAGGGCTATAATATGAGATTGCCCCGCATGAGAGTCCTGCAGATCGCCCCGCTCTGGGAGAGAGTCCCTCCACCTGGCTACGGCGGCACAGAGGCCGTCGTCAGCGTACTCACCGACGGCCTGGTGCGCGCTGGCCACGACGTTGTCCTGCGCGCCTCCGGCGATTCGCTGACCCTGGCCGAGCTCCGCTCCGTCTACCCGCGCAGCCTGCGCACGGCAGCGGAAGTGGAGAACGGAACGCCGTACGATTGGGTGCACGCGGCCCAGGCGATCGCGGACAGCGGGGAGTTCGACATCGTCCACAATCACGCGGGGGAGCCGGTGATGGCCCTGGCCGGGCTCACGGACGTGCCGATGCTTAGCACGATGCACTGCCTCATCACACCGGACACCAAATTCGTCTGGGACCACTACGAAGGCTACTACAACACCATCAGCCGGGCCCAGGTCCGCACCCTACCGCCCCTCGATAGGCCGCTGCACGCCGGAGTGGTCTACAACGCCATCGATGTCGCCACCTTCCCGTTCACCGAGAAGAAGGAGGACTACCTCCTCTGCCTGAACAGGGTCTCCGCCGAGAAGGGGACCCACCTCGCCGTCGAGGCAGCGCGGCGGGCCGGCCGGAAGCTCATCATCGCGGGCAAGGTGGATAATGCGGACCGCGAGTACTACGAGAGCATCGTCAAGCCGCTGATCGACGGTCGCTACGTGGAGTTCGTGGGCGAGGCCGACCACAGGCTGAAGCGGGAGCTGTACGCCGCCGCCGCCTGTGTGCTGATGCCCATCTGCTGGGAGGAGCCGTTCGGCCTGGTGATGACGGAGGCGATGGCCTGCGGCACGCCGGTGATCGCCTTCGCCAGAGGGGCGGCGCCGGAGCTCATCGTGGACGGCGAGACCGGCTTCCTGGTGGACGACGTCGAGGAGATGGCCGTGGCGGTGGGCAGGATAGACTCCATAGACCCGCGGCGCTGCCGCGAGCACGTAGAGGCGAATTTCGATGTGCCGGTTATGGTGGAGGCTTACCTGCGTGTCTACCGGCAGATCCTCGGCGCTCCCCTTGCCGAGAAGAGCCCGGCCATGACGCCGCCGGCGTTCTACGCCAAGGACAGCGGCACCGCGGGAACGGTGGTGCGATAGAGAGGGACAGGGGATGAGGGAGCTGAGCCTCTCCGATCGGTCTTCGAGTCCCCTCCTCCAGGAGGAGGAGCTTCTGGAGAAGCTGCTCGCCGCCGGCGCCTGCAAGCCGGACAGGGTACGCCTGACGATGGCCGGTCGCTGGCTGTTCGTTGACGGGTTCGTCGATAGCCTGGACCAGAAGCTGCAGGCGGAGAGGGCATGTCGCCAGCTCGCCCACGGTTGCACCGTCGTCAACCGGCTGCGGGTTGCCGCTGAGGAAGAGACACCGGTATCCTAACAGCGTGAGACACCGGAACCGACCGCAGCCGCCGTCTCGCTAGGCGTGACCCCTGGTGGTCAAACCCCAGCGACCGAGCGAGAGGCCTCAGGCCCCCACCTGGCGGATGCTCCCCGAAGGGGAGGCGCGGGTGATCAGGGACACCCGGGGCGCCCTCATAGCCCGGGAAGGCGGCCTGTTCCTGCTGACGGACCCTGACGGCGCCGTCCCTCTGAACAACGCCAGCGGCTTCGGTCTCTACCACAGCGATACGCGCTACCTCTCCGGCTGGGACCTGTCGCTCATCGGCGTAGAGCCCATCGTGCTCCTCTCCACCGCTGAGCTGGGCTTCGGCGAGGAGCAGGTGATGACCAACCCCGAGCTGATCAACGAGAACGGGGAGATCCTGCCCAGCGGCAGCCTGGAGATCCGCCGCCAGCGGGTGCTGGACCACGCCCTCCTCGAGAGCGTGCGGCTGACCAACTTCGCCCATCTGCCGCTGGCTCTCACCCTCCAGTTCCAGTTCGATGCCGACTTCGCGGATATCTTTGAGCTGCGAGGGATCGGCCGCGAGCGGCGCGGCCATCTTCTCCAGCCCCGTCTCCATTCGACAGGCGTAACCTTCGCCTACCGCGGGCTTGATCGGGTGACGCGTCGCGTCAAGGTAAAGTTCCACCGCAGGCCGGACGAGCTGGAGAGCCGGCGCGCGGTGTTCTACCTCAACATACCCCCCGGCAAGGCGGACGAGATCGGCGTGGTGATATCGGTCGACCACCTGGCGGACGCGCCGAAGACTTCCACCGCCCGCTCCACGCTCAGCGTGGCGCAGAGCCATCACGAGTGGAAGGAGACCAGCACCCGCGCGCTGACCAGCAACGACCGGTTTAACGCCGCCCTGGACCGCTCTCTTACCGACATGCGCGTCCTCTGGACGGAGCGCGGGCCCGACCTCAGCTATATCTCGGCCGGCGTCCCCTGGTTCGACGCCTTGTTCGGGCGCGACTCGGCGCTGGCGTCGATGATGTCGCTCGCGCTGCGGCCGGAGATGGCCCGGGAGGTCCTCCGCTGCCTCACCCGTTTTCAGGGCAAGGAGGTAGACATCCCCCGCGAGGAGGAGCCGGGGAAGATCGTCCACGAGGTCCGTCAGAGCGAGATGGCGAACACGGGAGAGGTGGTGTTCGGGCGCTACTACGGCAGCATAGACTCCACACCGCTGTTCGTCCTGCTGGCCGCGGAGTACTATCGCTGGACCGCGGACCTGGAGCTCATGCGTGAGCTGCAGCCGGCCATAAACGCGGCCCTGGTCTGGATGGACCGGTACGGCGATATGGATGGGGACGGCTACCTGGAGTACAAGAGGAAGGCGCCGCGCGGGCTGGACAACCAGGGCTGGAAGGACTCCGGAGACGCCATCATGGACGAGAAGGGGGCGCTCCTGGAGCCGCCGATAGCTCTCGTGGAGGTCCAGGGCTACGTCTACGCCGCGAAGACGGGGATCGCTCAGGTGTACGAGGCGCTGGGCGATGGTCTGCGGGCGAGGCAGCTCAGGCAGGAGGCGGCCGCCCTGCGCCGGCGACTAAACCGCGCCTTCTGGATGCCGGACTGTTACTACGCCCTGGCGCTGGACGCCCGGAAACGGCCGGCGAAGGTGCCCACCTCCAACGCCGGACACCTGCTGTGGTGCGGCGTGCCGACCAAGGCCAACGCCCGCTGTCAGATAGACCGGCTAATGCAGGGCGACATGTACAGCGGCTGGGGGATACGCACGCTGAGCAGCAAGTCCCGCCGCTATAACCCGATGGGCTACCACGTGGGGTCTATCTGGCCGCACGATAACGCGCTGATAGCGGCGGGGTTCAAGCGCTACGGCGCCGAGGCGGAGCTCGCCGAGCTGGCCACCGCCATCTGCGATGCCGCCTTCGCCCTCCCCTACTTCCGTCTGCCGGAGCTGTTCAGCGGCTCCCCGCGCTCGGCGCACCACACGCCTGTGCCCTATCCGGTCGCCTGCCGGCCGCAGGCGTTCGCGGCGGCGGCTCTGCCTTCGCTCCTGACGTCCATGCTGGGGCTGGCGCCGGACGCCCCGAACGGCTGCCTGTACGTCGTGCGGCCGCGGCTGCCGTTCTGGCTGGACTTCGTCCGCCTGTCAAACCTACGGGTCGGCGACGTGGCGCTGGACCTGATCTACCAGCACCGCGGGACACGGACGGTGGTGGAGGTGATCGGCAAGACGGCGCCGCTCAAGGTAATCCAGACCGCTCGCTGGCCCTGGTAGCGCGGCGCCGCGGCCCTACATCTCGACGGCCGGCTTTTCGGCGCCGATGTAACGGGGCGGGTCCTCGTCGAACATCTGCTTGCAGCCCGGCGCGCAGAAGTAGTACGTCTCGCCCGCGTACTCGCTGGTGAAGCGGGCGCTCTCCTTTTCGACCGTCATGTGGCAGACGGGGTCGATCGCCGTGGCGGGCTTCTTGCGGAAGATATCCAGGATACCCATTCTGACCTCCTTCAGGGACGGCCGGCCGTCCGCTACTCTGCGGCGATGTCGTTGACGTGCTGGGTGACGTGCAGGACGGCGATGGCGGTGAGGACGGAGGCCAGCGGTCCCGTGATGCCGCCGGCCGAACGGATGGGCGTGCTGAAAAGCGCCTCGTCGGCGCTCTCTGCGGCGGCGACGGTGGCGGCGCGGTTCGTCTCGAACTCTTGGATGAGCTCGGCGACGCTGGCGCCGGCCCGCTTCTCGACCTGGCGTTCGTTGTAGTCGTTGATCCCGCCCTGCATGCCCCGACCAGCAGTCGCGCCTGCCGGGGCGGCAGGGCGCGGCGTCGACGCCTCCCGCGCAAGGTCGATCAGCCGCGGGTACGTCCACTCGATGGACGCGATGTGGGCCAGGATCTGGCGGCCGTTCCAGCCGTTTTCGTAGCGCCCCTGCTCGAACGCCTCGGGCGGCAGCGACCGCAGCCTGGCGGCGGTCTCCGCTCCGGTGGAGCGCAGCGTCTCGATGAGTTGAGCCTTGGAGGGCGTGCTCTGCTCTGCCATGAGTCAGCCTGCCCCAAGACTTTTTCACACAACGGCCGGGAAGTCAACCGCGCGCCGCCGGGGCGGTGCTGGAGACGTGGCGTATCCCTGCCTGCCGGCGGGCAGGGACGACGAGTGGTGGCGGCAGCGGCCGGTGTCGCGGGTCTACTACCGGCTGGCGCTGGCGGACGGGCGGACGGCGACGGTGTACCGGGATATGGTCAACGGGCGATGGGCGCAGCAGGCTTATTAGCATGCCACTCTACGCCGAACTCCACGCCCACTCCAACTTCTCCTTCCTCGAAGGCGCCTCGCACATCGAGGAGCTGGTGCTGCGGGCGCGGGAGCTGGGGTACGAGGCCCTCGCCCTCACGGACCGTGACGGTCTGCACGGGGCGATGAGCCGCAAGCGCTCGCGGGAGGCGATCGCCAGGCTCAAGCAGCAGTTCATCGAAGGCTGCCTGCAGAACGGCGCTTCGCCGGAGACGGCGGAGGCGGTGTTCGCCAAGATCGCGGGGTTCGCGGAGTTCGGTTTCCCCAAGGCGCACGCCGCCGCCTTCGGTCTGCTGGCCTACCAGACGGCCTGGCTGCGCACCTACTATCCGGCGGAGTCCCTCTGCGCCCTGTTCAACGCCCAGCCGATGGGCTTCTACGGCCCCCACCTGCTGGTCAACGACGGCAAGCGCCACGGGGTGGATGTGCTGCCCCCGATATCAACCGCAGCGGGGCTGACTGCACCGTGGAGGAGAGCTGTGCGACGGCTGGCGGTGGCTCCGGCGTGCGGGCGAAGTCGCGCTTCTTGCCGTAGTCTTCCAGCATGCGTTCCATTATGCCGCACGCGCGGGCGACGGGGCCGGACCTCTGGCAGTTCGCAGATGACACCTTTCTGAACGACTTCAAGGCCGCTGGATTATATGCGAAATATTGCATATAATGCCCTAGATGAATGCAGCAGAGTTCTTCCGGGCCCTCGGGGACGAAGAACGGCTTCGCATTCTCAACCTCTTGCTGCGCGGGCACGGCGAGGCCTGTGTTTGCGAATTAGTCGACGCCCTGCGCATTCCCCAGTACCAGGTGTCTCGACAACTGGGCGTACTTCGGGGTGTCGGCCTCGTCAGCGGCGAGAAGCGTGGAACGTGGGTGTATTACCGGATTGCCCCTGAGCTCCCTCCCTTTCACAAGAGCGTGCTCGAAGGCGTAGCGGCGCAGCTTCAGGGTGATGCTGCGCTGGAGGACAGGGAACGCTTTGACATGCGCCTCCGTCTCCGCGCCAACGGCACGTGTGTCCTGGGGTACGAGCCAAATAGACCGTTCCGCGCGAGCATACCTACCGACCAGATAGCTCAGGCACTTCCGTGAGACTGCTCCATCGCCTGCACGACTTCAGGACGCTGCCCTTCTTCGTTGTCTTCAGCATGGCGGTGGGCATCGGCATCGGGAAGGCCTTTGGCATCTCCGACTACGAACTGACGCCTCCTATCGACGCCATAAAGGACATCTTCCGGGGGCGATACGACTTCACTATCGGCAACACCCTCGCCCTGGGCGTCGTAGCCGGCCTCTTCCTCATGATCTACCCCGCCATGACCAACATTCGCGTCGATGACCTGGGCGCGGCAACCCGTTCGCCGAAACAGCTGCTCATCGTCGCCTTCGCCAACTACGCGATAGCCCCCTTCTTCATGTTCGCCCTGGCCGAAGTCTTCCTGCGCGGGGACGAAGACCTGCACACCGGGCTGGTGCTGTACGGCATCGCACCCTGCATCGCCATGGTCATCGTCTTCACCTTCCTCGCGCTGGGAAACACGCCGCTGGCCCTGGTCCTGGTGGCGTTCAACTCCGTGGTCCAGATGATCTTGTTGCCCGTGTACGCCAGGCTCCTCATCGGCAATGTCGATTTCGACGTGCTGGTGGTGGGCGAGAGCGTGGTGCTCTACCTGGGCCTGCCTCTCGTGCTGGGTCTTCTGACCAGGCGGGCCGGCGTAGCCCGCCTGGGCGAGGTGGGCTTCGAGCGGTTCCGTGAGGCGCTCAACACGCTCTCGGTCATCGGCCTGCTTTTCACCCTGGTCGTCATGTTCGGCCTCAAGGGCGACCTCATCGTCAACGACCCCATGATCGTGCTGCGCATGGCGGTCCCCATGGCCATCTTCTTCTTCGTCATGTTCAACGCCGTATACCTGGCGGGGTGGCGGCTCGGGTTCAACTATGAGGACGCGGTCGCGGTGGCCTTCAACAGCACCGGCCGCGACTTCGAGATCGCCATCGCCATCGCCATCACGGCGTTCTCCCCCGCGGTGGCGGTTGCGACGGTGGTGGGGCCGCTGATCGAAGTCCCGGTGATGCTGACCCTGGTCTGGATCGCGATACGCAGCGGGCCGAGGTTATTCGCAGTGCGAGTTGCGCCACCGGAGGCCGTCCCCGTTCCGAGCGCTGCGCCCGGTGGTCGCGGTGGGGAGCGGTAGACCGTACTCTTGCCTTCCAGCACAGGTTCGGTAATGCCGCACGCGCGGGCGCAGCAAGCGGCGCCCGCTACAGCGGCGGGCTGCTACAATTCAGGAGGTTGCAACCAGAGCGAAGACGGGAGTGACTGATGGCTCAGCGAAGGGCGCGCTCACCGGCGGTGTTCGACCGCGCGTTCCTGATCGGCACGGAAGAGGTGACGGAGGTGCTGCTGGTGCGGCACGCCCAGCAGGACGTCGACTTCCACACCGCGCCGACGGGCGAGATCGCGGACGCGCCGCTGACCGCCCACGGCCGCCAGCAGGCCCGGCTGCTGGGTGAGGCGCTTTCCACGCTCAAGGTGGATGCGGTCTTCACCAGCCCGCTCAGGAGGGCGCGCGAGACCGCTGGGGCGGTCGCCGGCCAGCACCGGCTGGAGCCGGAGGTGCTGGACGACCTGCGCGAGGTGGAGATCTTTCGCGATATGCCACAGGAGATGCGCGCGGAGGACTTCCTGGGGACGGATTTCCTGGAGGCGGTCCGGCAGAGGATGCTCAACGAGCGGAGCTGGGACGTCTACCCCTTCTCGGAGTCCAGCTACGACTTCAGCAAGCGGGCGATCAACGCCGTGGAGACGGCGATCGCGCGGAGCTCGGGGGAGCGTATCGTCATCGTCTGCCACGGCGGCGTCATCAACGCCTACGTCGGGCACATCATCGGCTCGCGCTACGATATGTTCTTCCGCCCGGCGCACGCCTCCGTCAGCACGATGGTGGCGGGAGAGGGCCGCCGGGTGCTGCGGGTGCTGAACGATACGCACCACCTCCGCACCGGTGAGGGCGATTTCCTGAGCTACTGAGTGGGGGGCGCTATCCTGCGGCGGCCCGACGCCCGCGGCCCGTCTCTTCGCCGGCCTCTTCGCCCCGGCGCTTCTTCGCCGCCTGCACGCTCGCCTTCAGCGCCGCCATAAGGTCGGTCACCTTGGCGGGGGCCGCCGCCGGCGCCTCGACGAACTCCTCGCCCTGGAGCTTCGCCTCGATTATCGCCATCAGCGCCTGACGGTACTCGTCCTGGTATCTCTCCGGCTCGAACGAGTCGGCCAGCAGGTCGATGAGCGTCGAAGCCATCTCCAGCTCGCGGTCGGACACCTGCACCTCGGGGACTTCCGTGCCGCGCTCGACGCGGATCTCGTCGGGGTAGTACAGCGTCTCCAGCATGAGGGTGCCGTCCATCGGGCGTGGAACGCCAGCCGCGCGTCGCTGTCCTTGACCTCGGGCGGGTAGAAGCGCCGGCAGCCGACCAGCGACCTTTCGACCCAGGAGGAGCTGCCGATGTAGATGCGCGCGGACATAAGAAACGGTCCTTGAGGGCCATGATCGGCGGGCCGCCGGGAGCTGTCAAACGGGAGCCGCGGCCGTGCTATGCTGACGCTGGTGGTAGGGGCCGTGCGCCCCGGAGGGAGACGCTGAGTTGAAGGTGATAGTGCTGGGAGGCGCCGGACTCATCGGCCGGGCGGTAGTGCGTGACCTCGCCGAGCAACGGGACGTGGATCTGACGATCGCCGACGCCAACCCCGCCGCGGCGGAAGAGATCGCCCGCTGGGCGGGCGGCGACCGTGTCGCCGTGCGGGAGCTGGACGTCACCGACGAGCGGGCGCTGGTCGAGGTGCTGTCCGGGGCCGGCTGCGCGGTGAACGCGGTGAACTACTACCACAACCTGACGGTGATGGGCGGCTGTCTGCGCGCCGGTGTCCCTTACGTGGACCTGGGCGGGCTGTTCCACATGACGCGCAAGCAGATGGAGCTTGACGCCGGCTTCCGTAAGGCAGGCGTGACCGCCATCCTGGGCATGGGCGCCGCTCCCGGCGTCACCAACCTCCAGGCCGCGCTCGCCGCCCGCGGGCTGGAGAGCGTCGAGAGCATCCGCATCTTCGATGGGGCCGTGCCGATCGAGGAGGAGGGGATCAACTGGGGCTATTCCCTGGCCACGATCCTGGACGAGATCACGATGAACCCCGTCACGTTCCGCGACGGGCAGTTCCTGGAGCTGGAGCCGCTGGCCGAGCCGGAACTGTACTCGTTCGCGCCGCCGGTCGGGCCTCAGACCGTCCACCACTCGCTGCACTCGGAGCTTGCGACCCTGCCCCTGACCTTCGCCGGCCGCGGTGTTCGGGAGGTCAGCTACAAGATCAACCACTTCGGCCTGGCGGAGGACGTGTTCGAGCGGCTGAAGCTGCTCGTCGACCTCGGCCTGGCCTCGAAGGAGCCCCTGACGGTGGGCGGGACCTCCCTGCTGCCGCGGGACGTGCTCATCGCCGCCCTCAGCCGGCAGGTCTCGCCGGCAACGCAGCCGTTCGAGGACACTTCGGAGGAGCTCGTCACGGAGGTGCGCGGCCGCGATTCGGACGGCGCCGCCAAGGTCACCGTCCGGACGATGACCCCCGGGAAGCCCGACTGGGGCCTCAGCGGCGACGCGCTGGTCACGGGCGTCCCTTCGGCGATAGCGGCTGTGTGGATCGCCTCTGGGCGGCTGCGCGCCCCCGGCGTAAATGCGCCGGAGTCCGTGGTGGAGCCGGAGGCGTTCTTCCGGGAGATGGCCGCCCGCGGCGCCGAGACGAAGATGGCGGTCGAGCGGAGCGTTACCGGCTAGCCGCCGGCGTCCCCTTCCGGCGGCGGCGACCCGGCTGTGGCCGGCAGCACGTAGGCGGTCTCCGGGTCCCAGGTCACCCAGACGCCGGACCCGGCCTCGACCCCTGCCGGGCGGTCCTGGGCGAGCATTATCACCACAAGGGCGCGCTCCTCGGCCGTCTGGAGGTCGAACCGTACGACCGGACCCTGGAACACAATGTCCACCACCCGGGCCTGGAGTCTGCCCTTCGTCTCTTCGCCGGGTGGAGCGGCGGAGATCCGCAGCCGCTCCGGTCGCAGCACCAGCAGGGCGATCTCGCCGGTGCTGAAGCTCCGGCCGTCGGCGCCGGCGACCGTAGAGCCGCCGCCGGGCAGCGCCAGCGTTACCTCGCGGCTGTCGGCCCGCTCAACCGCGGCGGGCAGCAGGTTGGCCAGGCCTATGAACCCCGCGACGAACTCAGAGGCGGGCCGGTCGTATATCTCCTCAGGCGTCGCCAGCTGCTCCACCCGTCCCAGGTTCATCACGGCCACACGGTCGGACATGGTGAGGGCCTCTTCCTGGTCGTGCGTGACGTAGATGAAGGTGATCCCCACGTCGCGCTGAATGCGCTTGAGCTCAAGCTGCATCGCCCGGCGCAGCTTGAGGTCGAGCGCGCCCAGCGGTTCGTCCAGCAGGAGGGCGCTGGGGTAGTTGACCAGCGCCCGCGCCAGGGCGACGCGCTGCTGCTGGCCTCCGGAGAGCTGAGCCGGCTTTCGCTGGCCGAACCCGGTGAGGTGCACTATCTCCAGCATCGCCTCCACCCGCGACCTCACCTCACGGGCCGGCACGCGTCGGCTGCGCGGGCCGAAGGCGACGTTGTCGAACACGTTCATGTGAGGGAACAGGGCGTACTGCTGGAATACCATGTTGACGTTCCGCCGGTAGGGCGGCACGTCCGAAACGTCGTGGCCTTCCAGGATGATCCGGCCGCTGGTCGGCGTCTCGAAGCCCGCGACCATGCGCAGGGTGGTCGTCTTGCCGCAGCCGGAGGGGCCGAGCAGCGAGAAGAACTCGCCGCGCTGGATGCCGAGGTTGATCTCTTCGACGGCGATAACGCTGCCGAACCGCTTGGTGACGCGCTCCAGCGTGATGACCGTGTCCGGGGGCTGATCGGGGAGGGGCATCCCGTGTCACCTGCTTCTCGCTGGGCGCCGTGAGCGGACCTCCGCGGCGCGGCCCGAACGTTGCTGAGCCTAAGTTTAGCTTGTCGAGCCTCCGGGCATCAATTAGACTGGGGATAGGCCACCTGTTGACACAGGGAGACTCACGATGCGACGGGCGACGGTAGACGGGAACGCGGTGGAACGGCTGATCGCGCGGGAGATCGAGTCGTTCCAGGCAAGGACGCCGGGAGCCAGGAGCATCCTCGATCGCGCCCGCAAAGTCCTCCCTCTCGGCGTGCCGTCTACCTTCCAGGATCACCCGCCGTACCCCCTCTACGTCCGCCGCGGGCAGGGTTCCCGCGTGTGGGACGTGGACGGCAACGAGTACATCGACTACCACCTCGGCTTCGGCTCCCTGGCGGTCGGCCACGCCCATCCTCGTCTGGTGGAGGCGCTCAGCGAGAGGCTGCGGAACGGCTCCATGTTCGCGATGGCCACGGAGGAGGCGGTATCGCTGGCCGAGGAGCTGTGCCGCCGCTTCGGGCTCGACATGGTGCGCTTCTCGAACTCCGGTACCGAATCGACGATGGACGCCCTCCGCGTCGCCCGCGGCGTTACCGGCCGCGACCTGATCGTGAAGATCGAGGGCTCCTACCACGGCCATCACGACTACGTGATGGTCTCCGTGAAGCCAAGCGCGGAAGAGATGGGGCCGCTGGACCACCCGGCCTCTATCCCGCTGTCCACCGGGATCCCGGCGGCGGTGGCCGCTATGACGCTGGTCGTCCCGTTCAACCAGCCCGACGCGCTGGCGCGAACGCTGGAGGAGCACGAGGGCAAGGTGGCGGCGCTGATTATCGAGCCCGTCATGATGAACCTCGGCATCGTCCATCCGGCGGCCGGCTATCTGGAGGCGATAAAGCGCATCACCGAGGAGCACGATGTGCTGCTGGTCTACGACGAAGTGAAGACCGGTGTGACGATAGCGCCGGGCGGCGCCTGCGAGCGCTACGGCGTGCAGCCGGACCTGGTCTGCCTGGCCAAGTCCATCGGCGGCGGCATCACCATCGGCGCCTTCGGCGGCCGGCGCGAGCTGATGGAGCACGTCAGGCCCGGCGATGTCGCCCACCAGGGGACGTTCAACGGCAACCCCCTGGCGATGACGGCGGGGCTGGTCACGCTCACCGAGATACTCACCCCGGACGCCTACGAGCGGTTCGAGCGCCAGGAGGAGCGGCTGGTCTCCGGCTGCGAGGAGATCATCCGCGAGCACGGCCTGCCGATGTACTCGACCGGCATCGGCGCCAAGGGCTGCGTGATGTTCGCGCCGGAGCCGCTCTCGGACTACCGCGACTACCTGAACATCGACAAGGACCTCGCCTACCTGCACTGGCTCTACTTCATGAACCGGGGCATCTTCATGCCGCCGGGGCTGGACGAGCAGTGGACGCTCTCCGTCCAGCACAGCGATGAGGACATCGAGGCGCACCTGGCGGTGTTCCGGGAGTTCGCGCGGGACGTGACGGCGGCCTAGACCGCCGGGGCTCAGGCGCGGCGGCGCTGCAGCAGCAGGCTGAGCGCCATCAGGGTCACGGTTCCGCCCATGATCATCGTGCCCATCACGTTTATCTGTGGTGGCACGGCCACGCGGGCGGCCCCCCAGACGAACAGCGGGAACGTGACCTCCTGCCCGGAGTTGAACAGCGTGATGATGAAATCGTCCAGGGATAGCGCGAAGGCCAGGAGGGCCGCCGCCAGGATGCCGGGGAAGATCAGCGGCAGCGTCACCTTGAGGAACGTCCGGGCCTCATTCGCGCCCAGGTCCATCGCCGCCTCCTCCAGCGTCCAGTCGAACCCCCGCAGGCGCGCCTTCACGGTGACGACGACATAGCTGATGTTGAACATCACGTGCGCGATGATTATCGTCGCGAACCCCGTCTGCACGCCGAGCTGCAGGAAGAGCGTCAGCAGGGAGGCGCCCAGCACGATCTCCGGTGTGGTAAGGGGGATCAGCACCAGCAGGTTGGTGGCGGAGAAGCCGAAGAAGCGGTAGCGGATCAGGGCCAGGGCGATCAACGTTCCGAGGGCGGTGGCAATGATGGTGGAGATGGCGGCGATCTCCAGGCTGAGGATCATCGCGTCCGACAGCCCGTCCACCACGAAGGGGTGCCGCCAGGCGTCCAGCGAGAAGCCGTTCCAGACGAAGTTGAACCGCCCCTCGATGTGGTTGAAGCTGAACAGCACCATCACCGCTATGGGCAGGAAGAGATAGCCCAGGGCGACGGCGGCCCACACCGTGACAAGCTGGCCGCCCAGGAAGCGCAGGGCCCGCAGCGCCAGGCCGGGACCGCGCCTGGTCGTGGCCGCTTCCATGGTCGCCATCGCTAGGTGATCTGCTCGGTTCCCAGCAGACGCGCGTAGACCCCCACGGCGATGAGGATGGTGGCCATCAGCAGGAAGGAGAGCGCCGCCGCCGAGGGGTAGTCCAGCAGCACAAGGAACCGGCTCTGGATGACGTTGCCGATCATCGTCGTGTTGGGCGAGCCGAGGAGCGCCGCGTTGACGAAGTCGCCCGCCGCCGGGATGAAGGTCAGGAGCGTGCCGGCGAAGACGCCGGGCAGGGAGAGCGGGAAGACGACGCGGAGGAAGGCCCGTATGGGGCCGCCGTAGAGGTCGTGCGCCGCCTCCACCAGGCGCCTATCGATCCGCTCCAGACTGACGTAGATGGGCAGCACCATGAATGGGAGGAGGTTGTAGGTGATCGCCGTGACCACGGCGGTGGGCGTTGCCAGCAGCCGTCCGTTCTGGGAGATGTGGAGCGTGTCCAGGACGTCCATGATCCCCAGGTCGCGTAGCGCTGCCACTGCATTGCCCTCGTCGCTGAGGATCGTCTGCCAGGCGAGGGTGCGGATGAGGTATGTCGTGAAGAAGGGGAGGACTACCAGGAACAGCAGGTAGTTCTTGAAGCGTCCCGCCCGAAAGGCGATCGCGTAGGATTGGGGGTAGCCGATGACGAAGGCTAGGAGGGTGGCGATTCCCGCGTAGCGGAACGAGCGGATGAACTGCTCCTGGTAGCGGTCCACCGAGTCGGCGAAGTTCTGCAAGTGCCAGGTGAAGCGGAAGCCGGTGTCAAACGTGCCCTCTTCCAGGGAGCTCTGCGCCAGCGTCACCATAGGCGCGACGAAGAAGATGAGCAGCCAGGCTATCCCCGGCGCCAGCAAGATATAGGGGACCAGGGCCCGCAGGCGGCCGAACGTCACTGGCGGCTAGAGCCCGGTGAGCGCCTGGAACAGCTCGTTGAACTCCCGGTCTTCCTCCTCGTCGAGGGCCTTGAAGATGCGGCTCTTGGCCAGTACATCCTCGCTGGGGAAGATGATGGGGTTCTCGGCGAGGGCCGGGTCGATCTTGGCCATCTCCTCTTTGGTGCCCTTTACGGGCGGGATGTATTGCACGTACGCCTCCACCTGGGCAGTGATCTTCGGGTCGTAATAAAAGTTCATGAACGCTTCCGCCGTGGCCTTGTGGGCGGCGTTCTTGGGGATCATCATGTTGTCGGACCAGAGCATGAAGCCTTCTTCCGGGAACAGGAATTGCAGGTCCGGGTTGTCCACTTGCAGCTGTATGACATCGCCAGACCAGGCGATGGCCGCCCAGACGTCGCCGCGGGCCAGGTCGTCGCCGTACTCGTTGCCTGTGAAGGCGCGGATGTGGCCGCTGTCCGCGAACGGTTGCACCTTCTCCACAACGGCCCTGACATCGTCAACGGTAGCCTTCGTTGGGTCGCGGCCCAGGCCCAGCATCACCAGCCCGATAGTATCTCGCATCTCCGTGAGCATGGTGACGTGGCCCTCGAACTTCGGATCGAAGATGTCGTTGACGCTCTTCAGTTCGCGGCCCGTGAGCTTCGGGTTGTAGCCAATGCCGGTAAAGCCGGACTGCCAGGGCAGGCTGAACTCTCGCCCCAGGTCGAAGGAAGGGTTCTTCAGGGCGTCCACAAGGTTTACCCAGTTCGGGATGTTCTCCTTGTTCAGCTCATCCACGTAGCCCAGCCTGATCAGCCGGCCCGCCATCCAGTCCGTCAGGACGATGATGTCGCGGCCGATGTCCTGGCCTTGACTGAGCGGCTGCCTTATCTTGGCGAAGAACTCGTTGTTATCGTTGATGTCCTCTTTGTAGTTGACCGTGATCCCAAATTGGGCCTCGAAGTCCGGGAGCGTCTGCTCATCGATGTAGAGGGGCCAGTTGGAGAAGTTGAGGGGGCCGGTGAGCGCCTCCCCTGTCGGCGTACCGGCCGGCGCTCCTTCGTCCTTGCAGCCCAGGACGGCCGCCGTCGCCAGTCCGGCCGCGCCGAGGGCGGTCCCGGCCATGAGCCGTCGCCGCGTTATTCGCCGTCCCCACAGCCGCCTCCAGCTATCGCTTATCTCCGCCATGGGTAGCCCCCTTTCGGTAGATACGACGCGCCGCCGATGCCGCGAATGTATACCTGCGTGGGTGCTGATGTCAACGAGTGGGCGGATGTCATTCTGAGCGAAGCGGAGAATCTGGGGGTGGGTAGGGCAGGCCTGAAGGCCTGCAGCTACAGGATTGCCTCCCGCTCCGGCGAGAAGGCTGGTGGCCCGCGCGGCTATGTCCGCAGGACCATGAGGCGCAGCTCCGTCATCTCTTCGATGGCGAAGCGGGGCCCTTCGCGCCCCATGCCGGAGTCCTTGACGCCGCCGTAGGGCATCGGGTCCGTCCGGTAGGTGGGCACGTCGTTGATGATGACGCCGCCCACCTCCAGTTCGTCGAAGGCGTAGAAGGCGTTCGCCAGGCTGGGCGTGAACACGCCGGCCTGGAGGCCATAGGGCGAGTCGTTCACCGCCGCTACGGCCTCCTTGAAATCGCCGAACGGGAACAGGGCGACGACGGGCGCGAACACTTCTCCCCGGCAGACCTTGCTCGCGGGCGGGACGTTCTCAAGGACGGTTGGCTGGAAGAACGGCCCGTCCGCATCGCCGCCGGTGAGCAGCTTCGCCCCCTCCGTCATCGCCTCCTCGACCCACTGCCGGGTGCGCTGCGCCGCCGCCTCCTCGATCATGGGACCGACGTCTGTCTCCGGGTCCATCGGGTCGCCGACCTTCAGCGCCTGAACGGCGGCCACCAGCCCCCGCGAGACCGCTGCGTAGGCGCTCTCGTGCACGTAGACGCGCTGGACGGAGATGCAGCTCTGGCCGGCGTAGGTGTAGCCGCCCTGGGCGATCCGCTTTACCGCCAGCTCCGTGTCGGTGTCCTCGTCGATGATGACGGCGGCGTTGCCGCCGAGCTCCAGGGTCACCCGCTTCTTGCCGGCGATGCCCTTGAGGCGCCAGCCCACCTCCGCCGAGCCGGTGAAGGTGAGCATCTTGAAGCGGTCGTCCTTCACCAGCTTCTCCTCGGCCAGCGAAGCGGGGATGGGGAGGACGCTCAGCATGCCCGGCGGCATGCCGGCCTCCGCCATCACCTCCGCCAGCGCGAGCGCGGTCAGCGGCGTCTTCGTCGCCGGCTTGAGGACGATGGTGTTGCCGGCGGCGATCGCCGGTCCCAGCTTGTGCAGGGGCAGGTTTAGGGGGAAGTTGAACGGCGTGATCGCCGCGATGGGCCCTATCGGGTAGCGACGCAGCAGGCCGATGCGGTCCCGCGAGTACTCGCGCAGGTCCAGGGGCAGGATCTCGCCGCCGATGCGCTTCGCCTCCTCCGCGGCGACCTCCAGGTTGTGGAGCGCGCGGTCGGTCTCGGCGGCGGCGTCCTTCCACGGCTTGCCCGCCTCCAGGACGATGGTGCGGACGAAATCCTCCCGCCGCGCGGCCAGGCCGTCGCGGACGCGGGTGAGGATTCGTGCCCGCTCCTCGGAGGAGAGCCTGCGCGTCTGCTCGAAGGCGGCTGCGGCACGCTCGATCGCCTCCTCTACCTGTGTTTCGGTGGGGACGAACGTGACGCCGACGACCTCGCCGTTGAAGGGGCTCCGCACCTCCAGCGGCCGGTCGGAGCGCTGCCACTCGCCGGCGAGCAGGAACGGGTGCTCTCGCGCCATGCCGCCTCCTAGCGGCTGCCGTCCACGGCGGCGACCGCTGCATCCAGTATGGCGAGCCCTTCCTCGAGCTGCTCGTCCGTTATCACGAGGGGCATGAGCGTGCGCACGACGTTGGCGCCGGCCCCCGCCTTTAGCACGATTAGCCCGCTCTCGTAGCAGCTATGGATGATCCGCGCCGTCTCCTCGCCGGCCGGCTCCTTCGTGCCGCGGTCCTTGACCAGCTCCATCGCGACCATGGCGCCGAGCCCGCGCACGTCGCCGATGAGCTTGTAGCGCTCCTGCATCGCGCGGAAGCGGTCGAGGACGCGTTTACCCAGCTCCTGCGCCCTCGCCACGAGCCCTTCCTTCTCGATCACCTCGATGGCGGCCAGGGCGGCACGGCAGGCCAGCGGATTGCCGCCGTAGGTGCCGCCGAGGCTTCCCAGCGGCGGCGCGTCCATCACCTCCGCCCTCCCGGTCAGCGCGCTCAGCGGCGTGCCGCCGGAAAGCGACTTCGCCGTGATCATGATGTCCGGTTCCACGCCGAAGTGCTCGATCGCGAACATCCGCCCCGTGCGGGCGAAGCCTGTCTGCACCTCGTCGGCGATGAACAGGATGCCGTGCTCCTCGCAGATACGCTTGAGTCCCCGGAAGTAGTCCGGGGGCGGGATCACGAAGCCGCCCTCGCCGAGGACGGGCTCGATGATTACCGCCGCCACGCTCTCCGGCGCCACGTAGGCGCGGAATATCTCGGAGATGTACTCGGGGGAGTGCCGCTCGCAGGGCGTCTCCAGGCAATCGCCGCAACGGTAGGCGTAGGGGACCGGGATGCGGTAGACCTCCGGCATGAAGGGGCCGAAGCCGTCCTTATAGGGGCGCACCTGGCCGGTCAGGCTCAGCGCCAGCATCGTGCGGCCGTGGAAGCCCCGCTCGAAGGTGATGAC
>JAUYGU010000002.1 GCA_030690405.1 Dehalococcoidia bacterium
GGGCAGACACTGGGGTCTGCCCCTACGCGTCATCCTACACGTCATCCTTCGCTTCCCCCCCCTCTTCCTGCTTCCCGCTTCCCTCTTCCGTCTGTCCACTGTCCACTGTCCCCTGTCCACTCCCCTTCTCGCCCTTGCCCACAACGACCATGGCCGGGCGGAGGACGCGGTCGTGGAGCATGTAGCCGCGCTGGACCTCCGCGAGGATCTTCCCCTCCTCGCCGTCGGCGTGCATCACCGCCTCGTGGTAGCGGGGGTCGAACTGCTGCCCCTCCACCTCGATGGCGGAGACGCCAGCGTTCTCCAGGATGAGCTGCAGCTTGCGGTAGATCAGGCGGACGCCGTCGAGCCAGGTGAGGCCGGCCAGGTGGGCGTCGACGCTCATGAGGGCGCGCTCCAGGTCGTCGAGGATGGGGAGGATGTTCATGACGAGGGCGGCGGAGGCGAAGCGGCGGTTCTCGTCGCGCTCCTGCTCGATGCGCTTCTTGTAGTTCTGAAAGTCGGCCTCGGCGCGCTGCCAGTTGCCCAGGTACTTCTGGGCGTCCTCGCGGGCGCGGGCCAGCTGCTCCTCCAGCGAGGCTTCGACGGCCGGCTGCTCCGCCTCGGGCGGTGCTTCGGGCGTGTCGGAAGGTTCAAGCTTCTCTGTGTCCATCATTCGTACCTGTATCTCAGTAATTCGCCTTGACTGAAGCCGTTGCCCAGCCGCTTCCGCCCCACCGAGATTCCTTCGCGAAGCTGCGGGGGCGCGGATCGAGACCGTCGTCGCCGCTCAGAATGACACATGAGAAGCGCCTCCGCTGGTCTAGCTGAAGTAGTCGTCCAGCAGCTCCTCCATGATGGAGCTGACGTAGCGCACCATGGAGACCGCCCGCGGGTAGTGCATCCGCGTGGGGCCGACGACGCTGACGGCGCCACCCAGGCCGGAGGCGCCGCCGTAGCGCGAGATGACGACGCTGCACTGCCGCATGGCGTCCTCCGGGTGCTCGCTGCCGATGATGAGCGTCACATTGTCGCGGGCCGGCTTGCCGCCCGCAGGGGCGATCGGTATCGCCCTGCCGAGGTTGGCGCGACCGAGCAGCTCCATCAGCGCCAGGATGCGGTCGCCCTGGGCGAACTCCGGCTCGCTGAGCATCTCCCGCAGCCCCTCCAGGTGCGCCTCGCCGAACGACTCGGCGTCCTGCGACTGCATCAAGGCGAGGGCGGAGCGCACGACCTCCGCCTCCAGCGAGAGGTGCTCGATCTGGTGGGAGCGGATCTCGTCCACGGTGCGTCCGGCGTAGAGCGAATTGAGGCGCAAGGCTACATCGCTCAGCTCGTCCTGGGAGAGCGGGTGGTCCAGCGTTAGCGTGTGCTGGACGACCAGCGTCTCCTGGAGCACCACGACCAGAAGGGCGACGAAGTCGTGCAGGCTGACGAGCTGGAGCCAGCGCAGGCGGGGCCGGGCGGCGTGGGGGGCGGTGACCACGGATACGTAGCTGAGCCGGGCGGCGAGCACGGCGGCGGCGAGGTGCGCCCAGTCGGCGGCCTCTCCGGCGGCCTGGTGGAACTGGTGACGGATCGTCTGCTGGACGGCGGCCGGCGGCTCCTGCGGCCGCATCAGCGCCTCCACGTAGTAGCGGTAGCCCTTGTCCGTCGGCATGCGGCCGGCGGAGGTGTGCGGCTGCACGATGTAGCCCTCGTCCTCCAGGCGCGCCATCTCGTTGCGGATGGTGGCGGAGGAGACGGGCAGGCCGGTGCGCTGGACGACGGAGTTGGACGCCACGGGCTGAGCGGTGCGCACGTATTCGTCCACGATGAAGCGTAGGAGCCGTTCGCGTCTTTCGGTAAGCACGTCCATCACCTTAGCAATTAGCACTCGAAGGCCGAGAGTGCTAACCGAAGGTCAGCGTAGCACCCGCGCGGAAAGCGTGTCAAGCGCGGCGGGGTGAGGGCGAAGGGCGACAAGCTTCTATGGAGGGACAGGCTTCAGCCTCTCGCGGACGGAGCGTTGCCCGTGTTGACCCCTTCGCGCGGGGCTTGCTATACTCAGCGCGACCCCGAATCCCGTCCCAAGTCCAAAGGAGCCCCGCCATGACAGAAACGGAACAGGAAGAAGGCCGTGAGAAGAAGGGCGGCAAACGCAAGCTGCTCGCGTTTCTGGCCCTGATCGGCGCTATCATCGCTGCCATGGCCTTCTGGCGCCGCCGCGGCGCCGAGGAAGAGGAGTAGGCCTCGGCCGGAGCGCCCGTCCCCTTGGCACCTGATCTCGCGTTCCTCCGGAGCGGACTGACCCCGTGGAGATAACCTGGCTCGGTCACTCCTGCTTCCGCATTCGCGGCCGCGAGGCAGCTATCGTCACGGACCCCTGTCCGCCGGCGAGCGGCTACAACATCGGCAAGCCCACGGCGGACATCGTCACCGTCAGCCACTCCCATGAGGACCACTCCTACGTAAAGGGCGTGGCCGGCAGCCCGGTCGTCCTCGAGCGTCCGGGGGAGTACGAGATCCACGGCGCCTTCGTGACCGGCGTGGGCACGTACCACGATTCGAAGAACGGCGCTACACACGGCCCCAACGTCTCCTTCGTGCTGGAGATGGAGGATGTCCGCGTCTGCCACCTGGGCGACCTGGGACACACGCCGACGCCCGACCAGGTGGAGGAGATGAGCGGCGTGGGCGTATTGCTCGTCCCCGTCGGCGGGAACACGACGATCGACGGTGCTGCGGCCGCCGAGGTGGTCAGCATCATCGAGCCCGCCCTCGTTATCCCCATGCACTACGGCACGGAGGTGACGAAGAGCGATCTGGCGCCGCTGGACCGCTTCCTGAAGGAGATGGGCGCCAAGGACCTGGAGCGGCAGCCCAAGCTGACGGTCAGCCGCAGCTCACTGCCCCACGAGACGCAGGTAGTCCTGCTGGACTACCGCCGCTAGGACAGGCTAGCCGGCGGCCGAACAGCAGGCGGCCTGGCACCTGCGTATCCCGTAGAAACAGGAGCGGCAGAAGCAGGCCGTCAACCCTTCGAAACACACGTCGCCGCGCGCACCCTCCAACCCCTCTCTAACCAACCAGGGAACGAGTACTAGTGCCGTTGCAGGATCGAGCCACCACCAACCCAGGATAGCGTTGGCCACGAGTCCCAGCAGTAGACAGACGGAGAGGTACGAGCAGGCAAGCGTTTCCTTAGCTTCCGCAGCCAGGGCGACAAGTTTCGTCTTGGCTGCCGTCCGCAGCTTCGCCAGAGCGACCAGAGGCATCACGATGACGGAAGCCAATGCGAGCCCAATCCCCACCAGCGACTCGTCCGCGCCCTCGCGCCCAGCTATGGCTGCGGAAGCCTGGTAGAGTACGGCGGCGGCCAGGGCAAGGAAGGTCCATCCTATAAGCCTCATCGCCCGTTGCTCCCGTCGCTCGCCAAGCTCCTCATCGGCGGTAGAGATTCGCCAGAGCACCGCTGATGCCGCCGCCACCTCCAGGTAACTGTCGGCACCGAACGCGATCAGGGCAAGGCTACCTGCCGCAACCCCAGCCCAGATGGCAACGACGCCCTCAGCGACGTTGTAGAGGGCCGTGGCAATTAGGAGTAGCTTAGCTAGGCCGAGATGTCTTGCGCCCATGCGCCCCCATTGTAGCAGCGCCCGCCCGCCGAGCCGAAGCTGGCGGCCTTGGGGCCGGCCCGTCTTTCAGGGCTGAAGCCCCGCAGCTGCGGGCCGGATTACGAGCGGCCGCGCGCGGCCCGGTAGGCGCCGGCGACAACCGCCGCCGCCAGCAGCGAGGCGGGGATCGCGATCGCCAGTATGAGGGCGAGGTTGGAGTCGTCTTCTTGCGCCGAGGCGATGGGCTCCAGCCCTCCCCGACCCAGGGGGCCCAGGCTCATCTGCTCCACCGCCACAGGAGTCATCAGATCCTTCGGCAGCACGGCATCCCGGCCTTCGATCGTCGCCAGGACTACCTCGGCCATCAGCGCGTGCCCATCGTCATTCGGGTGGACGCCGTCGGTGGCGATGAGCTGGGCGGCGCGTCCGCGGAACAGAGGGTAGACGCTGGCCAGCCTGGCATGCAGGTCGGGCCTGGAGGCCACCTCCTCCGTCACGGCGTCGATCTCCCCCACCGCGAAGTCGGCGATGAGGTCCCCCGCCCCGCCGCGGCCGGAAAGCGGGCTGTACAGGTCCATCACCACCAGTTCCGCCTTCGGCGCCGCCTGCCGAAGCCTCTCAAGCACCTGCGTCAGGTTCCCTTTCAGCGTCCCCAGCATCTCCTGGAACCGGCCCTGGCACTCCTCGCTAAGCGTGTCGGCCAGGCAGGGCGAGTCCGCGGTGGCCAGCGCCAGCACATCATTGCCGCCGATGTCGACGGTGATTATCTCCACGTTGTCGTCGGACGATGAGGTGTCCTCCTGCCGGTCCCGTATCTCGCTCAAGGCGCGCTCCAGCTGTCCACCCGGGAGCAGCAGGTCGGAGCTGGTGGCGCCGGGTACGCCCATGTTGACCAGCTCCAGCCCGCGGTCGCGGTAGCGATCGCTGCCCTGGAGCGTCCCGTAGGTGAGGGCGACGTAGCCGCCGGTGGCCGGGTCTGAGGCGCCGACGCCGAACGCCAGCGAGTCGCCGATGGCGACATATGCGGGCGTCTCCTTGGCAGCGGCGGGAGCCGGCGCCAGGAGGGCCAGAGACACAAACGCCGCCAGAAGCGGCAACAGCCTTCGCATGAGTCCTGCTATGAAGATCTTACGGGAGGTACGCCAGCGGGTCTACGGGTGACCCGCCAATCCTCACCTCAAAGTGGAGATGGGGACCGGTGCAGTAGCCGGTGCAGCCGATGGCGCCGATCTGTTCGCCCTGGGCCACGCTCTGGCCCTGGCTCACATACACGGCGGAGAGGTGCGCGTAGAGGGTCTCTGAACCGTCCGCGTGGCGGATGATGATATGGGTGCCGTAGCCCCAGTCCAGGCTGGCGACCAGCACCACGGTGCCCGAGGCGGCGGCGGCGACGGGAGCGCCGTAGCGCCCGAAGGCGTCGATGTCGAGCCCTAAGTGGTAGGAGTTGGGGCCGCGGTACTCGCCGAAGGGAGAGGATATAGGACCTGTGAAGGGCCAAATGAAGCCGGTGCTGGAGGGCGGGGCCGGCGCGGGCGGCGCGCTATCCGGCGGCGGCTCTGGTGCGGGGTTCGTCGACTCGACGGCGGCGACGGCGGCGGGGATCGGCGGCGGCGGCGGGACGGCCCCCGGCAGCACCAGCAACATGCCCTCTATCACGCTGTCCGGGGCGCTGATGCCGTTGGGCACAAAGGCGAGGATGCTCTGGAGATCGATCTGGTAGAAGGAGGCGATGTCGGAGAGCGTATCGCCCAGCTTCACGTTGTATATGAGGCCGTTGACGCTGGGGATCTGTATCTTCTGCCCGATGAGCAGGAGGTCGGGGTCAGCGCTAAGGTCCGGGTTGTTCCAGAGGATGTACTCGATGCCTACGCCGTATGCG
>JAUYGU010000009.1 GCA_030690405.1 Dehalococcoidia bacterium
GGCAGTTGGGGCCAATCACCCGCGTGCCACGCAACCGCGCCAGCTCCAGCACCTGCGCCATCTCATAGCGGGGCACGCGCTCCGTCACGATCACCAGCAACTTGATCCCGTTCTCGATGGCCTCGAAGGCCGCGTCGCGAGTGAAGGCGGGCGGGACGGTGATAACGGAGCCGTCCACGCGGCCGGCCGCCTGTACCGCCTGCTTGACGGTATCGGACACCGGGACACCATACACGTCGCGGCCGCCGCGACCCGGCGTCACGCCACCCACGATTTGTGAGCCGTAGTCCAGGCACTCACGGGTCATGTTCACGGCCTCGCGGCCGGTGATGCCCTGGATGATGAAGGTGGTGTTCTCGTCGATCAGGATGGACATGGCTAGCGGCTGGCGCTCCATCCCAGCTTGAAGGCTGGGGTATTGGAGCAAAAGGCAAGCCCGCGGACTGAAGTCCGCGGCTCCTCTGGCAAAGCATCGGACGCGCCGCCGGACTGCGCGGCGAGATGACTTGATGCCGCGTAATTCATTGCGCGGTGCTGCCTGCACGTAATGAAGGTGGTGTTCTCGTCGATGAGGATGGACATCAGACCTTCGCCCCCGCCTTCTCGACGGCACGGCGGGCGGCCTCGGACATCGAGACCGTGCGGTCGCAGTACTCCACGCCGTACTTGGCGAGGATCTTGAACCCTTCGCCCTCCCAGGAGCCAGGGATGCGGAAGATGGCGATCTTCTCGGCGGGGTCGTAGCCGGACTCGACGACGCCCTTCACGACGCCGCGGGCGACGATGTCCACGCGGGTGTTGGAGACGACGTTCATGATGACGGCGATCTTCTCGACGCCGGGCTTGCTGAGGATCAGCTTGGTAAGCGCCGCCGCCTTGGCGACGCTGGGGTTGCCGCCGATCTCGCAGTAGTTGGCGGGCTGACCGCCGTACTTGCGGATGGCGTCGAAGATGGTGAGGGAGCCGCCGCCGGCGCCGATCACCAGCCCCAGGTTGCCTTCGAACTCGACGACGCGGCCGGCGACGCCGCGGTGGTCCTGGGCGTCGATCTGGGCGCCCTTAATCTCGAAGTCCGTAGGGGGCCGCGCCTGGCGGGTCTCCTCGCGGCCGATGCCGAGCTCCTCGAGGACGGCGGTCTGGCGGTCGCGGGCCTCCTCCTCCATGTCGATGTGGCAGTCGAGGGCGACGACGGAGCCGTCCTCGAGCCGGCCGAGGGGATTTATCTCGGCTAAGGTTAGGCCGTACTGCGAAAAGACTCGCGCCAGCCGGGAGACCACGTCGGTCAGGCGCACCAGTTCGCTGCCGCCGATGCCCAGCGAGGCGACCATCTCCTTCACCTTGAACTCGGAGAGCGGGAGGAGGGTGGAGAGGTGAGCGCGAGCGATGTGCTCCGGGTGCTCCTCGGCCACCTGCTCGATGTCGATGCCGCCCATGTCGCTGAAGATCATGACGGGCAGCTTGGCGAGCGCGTCGTAGGTGACGGCGGCGAAGTACTCTTTGGCGACGGCCGCTTTCGCCTCCACGAGCACGCAGCGGGGGCGCTGGCCGCCGATCTCGAGGCCCAGAATAGCCTCCGCTGCCGCTTTCGCCTCCTCCGGCGTATCCGCGAACTTCACGCCGCCCGCCTTCATGCGGCCGCCGCTCAGCACCTGCGACTTGAGGACCACCGGCCCGCCGATGTCCTCAGCGAGGCGGGCGGCCTCTTCCGGCGTCGCGGCGGTGCCGCCCTTAGGCAGGCGCACGCCGTGCTTCGCCAGGAGCTTCTTCGCTTCGAACTCGTAGAAGCGCATGGGGGATCCTTACAGACCCTCACCCCGACCCTGCGGGTCGCCCCTCTCCCGCTGAACGGGAGAGGGGTCGGTACCGAAAGCCCTCTCTATCATGGCCAACGCCTCCGCCAAGTCGGATTTGACTAGCGCTGCCGGCAGGCGCAGGAAGTAGATGATGAAGCGCCCGACGGGATGCTGCCGCCGGAACTTACGGCCTGCCAAGCTACGGTTCCGTAGGGCGGCCCATAGTAGGTCCTCTGAGCGGGTTGGCTGTTTGCGCATCTCCCGCGCAGCTCCTCTGACGAGGGCGCCGGCGCGCTCCGGCCTTGGTCGACTCTCACCCCGGCCCTGCGGCCCACCCCTCGCCCGCAGAGCGGGAGAGGGGCAAGGGGTGAGGGCTTCGAACTCGTAGAAGCGCATCTCGTTTTCCCCTAGCAGGCCTGCATCCGGTTGTTCTGCTCCTGCCGCTGCATCACAGACCGTAGAGCTCAGCGTACTCCGGATCGCGCTCGGCGATCATGCGCGCCGTCTGCACCATGACCTGCGCCTGCTTGAACGTAGCGTCGTCCTGCATTCTCCCGTCGAGCATTACCGTGCCGGTCCCATCGCCCATGGCTTCGATGATACGCTTCGCAGTCTTGACCTCCTCGACAGGGGGGCTGAATTCGCGCCTGGCGATGTCGATCTGGCTCGGGTGCAGGGTCCAGGCGCCGACACAGCCCATCAAGAAAGCCGCTCTGAACTGATGCTGGCAGGCCAGCGGGTCTTCGATAGCGCCGAAAGGGCCGTAGAACGGCAGGATACCTGATGAGTTGCAGGCATCGACCATACGAGCCAACGTGTAGTGCCAGGGGTCTTGCTGTGCCATCAGCCGCTGCGCATCCGGGTTCTCCGGATCGGGATCGGCGATCACCTGATACGCTGGATGGCCGCCACCGACTCTCGTCGTCTTCATTCGCCTCGAAGCGGCCAGATCCGCCGGCCCGAGACTGATGCCCTGCATCCGGGGGCTCGCGGCGGCGATCTCCTCCACATTGGAGACTCCGAGCGCGGTTTCGAGGATGGCGTGGATCAGGAGGGATTTCCTGATTCCGTGCTTCGCCTCTAGCTGTGCAAGCAGGCGGTCCAGGTAATGGATGTCCCACGGCCCTTCCACCTTGGGGACCATGACCACCTCTAGCTTGTTGCCGACCTTCGGGATGACGGCCAGGAGATCGTCGAGGACCCAGGGGCTGTCCAGGCTGTTGATGCGTGTCCATAGCGACGTGCTGCCGAACTCGTTGTTCAGTGCGACTTCGATAAGGCCCTCGCGCGCCGCTTCCTTATCTTCCGCCGGGATCCCGTCTTCGAGGTTGCCAAGCAACACATCGACCTGGGGGATGATCTGCGGGATCTTCGCACGCACCCGCTCATTCTGGGGGGGAAAGAAGTGGATCATTCGAGACGGCCGCGCGGGAAGCTCGCTCGGCGGCGCCGGCGCGCCGGCCGCCAGCGGTCTGAAGAACGCCCTCGGGTTTCGCATGTCGAATAGCTCCTTCGAACTAGGTCGCGGTCACCGCGTGACGCGCTTCTCCGCCGGCATCTGATTGGCTCCTGAGGAGCGCCCTGCGATCCGTCTCGTGACCGGGGCTGCAGCCTGTCAAGCGGCGCCGAGGGCGAGTATAGCCGCGCTCAGATATAGGGTCAAGCAATGGACACGCTATCGTCAGGCTACCTTGCGTCTATAGGTAAAGTTGCAGCGGAACGCAATCTGGGATTACACTAAGGCGCACGCGCCCTGACCCGGACGTTCGCCGGGCCTGCCCGCGGGCAGGCCGACCCGCGCCTGAGACCTTACCGTATGGACGAACAAGAGCGCAGCATCCCGATCTTGCGCAGCATCCTCTTTGTCCCCGCTATAGTGGAGCGCTTCGTGGCGCGCGCCCCGGATACGGGGGCCGACGTCATCTGCCTCGATATCGAGGACTCCGTGCCGCCCGCCGAGAAGGCGAACGCGCGCGAGCTCGCGGCCGGCGCGATCGACTCCCTCTCAGCAAGCGGACGGCCGCTGTTCGTGCGGGTGAACGGGCTGCAAACCGGGCTACTGGAAGACGACCTCCTGGCCGTGGTGAGGCCGGGGCTGGACGGGATCGTCCTCTCCAAGGCTGATTCCGCCGAAACGGTGCGGCGCGCCGACCACTATCTGACGATCCTGGAGAGGCAGCAGGGGATGGCGCGCGGCGCCGTGGCGATCATCCCGCTGGTCGAGTCAGCCGAGGCTATACTGAGCGCTAGGGAGATCGCCGCCGCCTCCCGGCGCCTCGTCGCCCTCTCCCTCGGCGCGGAGGACCTGGCGGCGGACATGGGGTTCCAGCGCAGCGCCAGCGCCCGCGAGATCGAGTGGCCGCGCGCCCAGCTCGCGATGGCGGCCGTGGCGAACCGCCTCGTCGCCATCGACACGCCGGAGCCGGACTATACAGACCTGGAGCACCTGGAGCGCGACTCCGCCTTCGCCCGCAGCCTGGGCTTCCGCGGCAAGTACTGCATCCACCCGGGCCAGGTGGAGATCGTGAACCGCGTCTTCTCACCGAGCGAGGAGGAGATCGCGGAGGCGCGAGACATCGTCCGCCTGCTGGAACATGAAGGGATCGCCAAGGGCCGCGCGGCGATCCCCGTCAACGGCAAGATGATCGACACGCCCATCTACTGGCAGGCGAAGCGCCTGCTGGCCTGGGCGGAAGCGACCGGAATAGCCGCGAAGGAGTAACCTATGCCCGCCCCGTCTCTGGCCACCCTCACCGAAGAGCAGCAGATGATCGTCTCGGAGGTGCGCCGGTTCGTAGAGAAGGAGGTCATGCCGGTCGCCACGGAGCTTGAGCACCGCGACGAATACCCCACCCAGCTGGTCGAGCAGATGAAGGGGCTGGGGATGTTCGGCGCCACAATCCCGGAGAAGTACGGCGGCCTGGAGCTGCCGTTCACCACCTACGCCGCCATCGTGGAGGAGCTGTCGCGGGGCTGGATGAGCCTGGGCGGCATCCTGAACACCCATACGATGGTCTCCTGGATGATCAAGACCTACGCCACCGAGCATGTGAAGGAGCGCCTCCTGCCGCAGATGGCGACGGGCGAGCGCCGCTGCGGTCTCTGCATGACGGAGCCGAACGCCGGCTCCGACCTGCAGGCGATCACCACCAAAGCGGTGAAGGACGGCGACGACTACCTGCTGAACGGCAACAAGATGTGGGTATCCAACGGCGTCCACGCCAAGATCTTCGCCGTGCTCGCCAAGACGGACCCGCAGGCGAAGCCACCGTACAAGGGCATGAGCATCTTCATCATAGAGAAAGAGACGACGCCCGGGATGACGGTGGGCCGCATCATCGAGAAGCTGGGCTACAAGGGGATCGACACGACGGAGCTGGCGTTCGAGGACGCGCGGGTGCCGGCGGAGAGCCTGCTGGGCGGCGAGGAGGGTCAGGGCTGGCTCCAGATCATGTCGACGATAGAGATCGGCCGCGTGAACGTCGCCTCGCGCGCCGTGGGCGTGGCGACGGCAGCGTTTGAGGACGCGATCCGCTACGCCAAGCAGCGGGAGACGTTCGGCCAGCCGATCGCCAACCACCAGGCGATCCAGCTCATGCTGGCGGAGATGGCGACGAAGATCGAGGCGGCGCGGCTGCTGGCGCGGGCGGCGGCCGCGAAGAAGGACGCCGGCGAGCGCGCCGACATGTGGGCAGGGATGGCGAAGCTGTTCTG
>JAUYGU010000028.1 GCA_030690405.1 Dehalococcoidia bacterium
CGCCGAGGCCGGTCTCCAATTGCGAAGTGCGCGTGCGTGTGGACGGCGTGCTCAAGTGGCTGCGGGTGGACCCGTCGTTCTGCCAGCCGTGATGAACGCTATCTAATCGGGCCACCAGACAGCGGCGCTGGGGTAGGCGGAGGAGGAAGGTTATGGAGAGGCTGACGAGGGCGGCTTTCTGGGCGGCGCTCACGGGCATAGCGCTACTCGCCATTGCTTGCGGAGGCGGCGCCTCCAAGTCGAAGCAGGAAGGGCCGGGCCCGCCTCGTGAGACGCAGGCAATCGAGGAAGGGGAGGCTAAAGCGCGGACGGTGGAAGTGACCGCCCTCGCCGTGAGCCAGGGCCCCGAGGGGTTTTTCGGCGAAGCGATCGCCGACAGTATTACGGTGGGCCCATCGGATACGGGCGAGATGAAGGTGAGCTTCGCGGAGACCGAGGTGTCGGGCATCGGGCCGTCGCTATCGGCGTCCGGATGGACGGGAGTCGCGCTCGCTTCACTCCTGCTGGGGATAGACCCCAGACAGTACGAATTCAAGTTCGAGCCGGCGGGGGGCTTCGTTGATGGCAACAGCAGCAGCGGCCTCTACACCGTGGGCGTTCTCGCCGCCATCCTGGGGGAGGATATCGACGCGGACACGGCGATGACCGGGGCGATCAACCCGGATGGCACGATCGGCCCGGTGGGAGGGATACCCCACAAGATCAAGGGAGCTGCCGAGGCGGGGAAGACGGCGGTGATCATCCCGGCGATGCAGCGGTTTGATGCTGACCTCAACACGGGTGAGGCGGTGGACCTGGTAGAACTGGGCGCCTCCCTGGACATCGAGGTGAAGCCGGTCAGCACCGTATACGAGGCGTACGCGATACTCACCGGATCAGAGCTTCCTCAGCCTTCCGAAGCGGGGGCGCCGGAGCTACCGGACAAAGCCTTCAGCAAGCTCAAGGCGGCAGCGACCGAGTGGCTGGGCCGCTACGAAGCCGCGGCCAACCGGTTCGTAGCGCTGCCGGAGACGCTGGGCTTCGAGCAGGACATCCTCGTGGCCATGCAGTACGCCGAAGACGCCGATAGCGCCCTGCAGCAGGGCCTGGCGGCGGTCGCCTACGAGAGGGCGGCCACGGCCGCCGCCCTGGCGGAAAGCGCGCTGCAGGCGGTGACGCTGGCCGAGGCGTACGTGAACAGCGGCATCGAAGGGCTGGTGGCGGAGGTGCAGGCCCTGGCTTCGGTCGAGACGCGGCTGGCCGCGACCCTGGAGAGGCTGGAGTCAGAGGCGCCGCGCAGCGCCACCGACCTGCTCGCCTTGACCGACGCCTACTCCAACGCCGCCATCGCCTTCGGGCTCGCCAGCGACGCCGGCGCGCTGGTGCAGTTCGTGCAGGAGACGGAGCTGACGGAGGATGAGGCTCTGGACCTCATCCTGAGCATCGCCACCAACTACACTGAGGCGGACTTCTTCCTGGACGCCGCCGAGAACAACCTGGCGTACGGGTTCGGCTTCGGACAATCGCCGCCGCCGGAGCCGGAGGTAGTCACGGCGATCGCCGAGACCGTGCGCCGGGCCGCCGACGCCAACCTGGCCTTGATCGACGCGCTGATCCTCGAGCGGGAGGCGGAGGCAGCGGGCGTGAGCGTCGACGCGGTGAGGAACTTCTTCATCAGCAACGATTCGGACTACGGCGCCGCCCTGGGCGCCGCCGCCAGCACGAACTACTTCCGGGACACGATCACGGATGAGACCCAGGCCTCGGTCGCGGTGCTGGGCAGCAGCCTTTCGGCCTGGGGCGAATCGGCCGTGGTGCTGGCCAAGTACTACTCCCTGGACGCTCAACTGGACGAGGCGTTCAACGTCGTGGGGTTCGGGCGCGAACGCGCCCTGTCCGACATGCTGGACCTCGCTGGGAACCGCGCCTCCGACCTGATCCTGCTGGTGGCGGACGAGGAGCCGGTCACCGCCCTCTACTACTACGAGAACGCCGCCTCTTACCGCGAGGGCGCGGCGGAGGACAAGGTGACGGCGCTCTTCTATCACTGGCAAGCCGCCGTGTTCGCTGAGGCGCTGGCCTACTTCAACGGCACCTTCGACAGTGCGATAAGCGAGGCGGGCGCCTCGCCGCTCTGGGAATGGGGCGCGGCTAGCGTGGCCCCCTCCACCGGCGGTGACAGCGATGCGACACCAACTCCCGAAGACTGACCCCGGGCCGTCAGGACCAAGGAGGCAGACTTGACAGGCGCCCAAGCGACGGCCGTCGCGACCCTCGCAGCCGTCGTGGTGCTGCTGGCCGCCTGCGGCGGTGGCGCCAAGCCAAAGCAGGAGGGACCCGGCCCGCCTCGCGAGACCCAGGCGATCGAAGAGCCAGAGCCGACAACCCGCACGGTGGAGACCACCGGCCTGACGCCCGCGTCAGCCTTCCCACTGCGGGTGAGCGTGGAGCCGTCGGAGAGCGGCGAGCTGGCGGTCGCGTTCACGCTGTCGGAGGTGGTCGAAGCCGGCCCCATGTGGGAGTCGTCGGGGTGGACGGCGGTAGTCGTGGCGTCGCTGCTGCTGGGAGCCGACCCGAGGGACTACCGGTTCGGCATCGAGCCCGGAGGTGAGATAGGCGACGGTCCAAGCGCGGGCGCGCTGACAACGGTGGCGGTGCTGGCGGCGCTGCTGGGGGACGATATCCGGGAAGACGCGGCGATGACCGGCGCCATCAACCCCGACGGCACCATAGGCCCGGTGGGCGGCATACCCAACAAGATTCAGGCCGCCGCCGAGCAGGGGAAGACCCTGGTGCTGGCGCCGGCCGGTCAGCGCTTCGAGGTCGACTTCTTTACCGGCGAGCCCGTGGACGTCATCGAACTGGGGGAGTCCCTCGGCGTCGAGGTCCGGCCCGTCACCACCATATACGAGGCGTACGAGGTCCTCACCGGCGAGCCGCTGCCGCGCCCCGCCGGCGCAGGCTCGCCTGAGATGCCGGCCAACGCCTTCAGCAAGCTCAAGGCCGCCGCCACGGAGTGGCTGGGGCGCTACGACGCCGCCGTCAACCGCTTCCTCGCCCTGCCGGAGACCCTGGGCTACGAGCAGGACATCCTCGTCGCCGACCGCCTCGCCGCCGACGCCGACAGCGCCCTGGGCGAAGGCCTGGCGGCGGTGGCCTACGAGCGGGCCTTCAGCGCAGGCTCCATCGCCGAGGCGGCCCTCGAGGCCGTCACCCTCGCCAAGGCATACCTGACCGGCGGAGTACCAGCGCTGGTGGCCGAGGTCCAGGCCCTGGCGGCCGCGGAGACCCGTCTCGCCGCTACCCTCGAGCGGCTGGAGTCCGAGCCCCCGCGCAGCGCCAGCGACCTCCTCGCCCTCACCGATGCCTACGCCAACGCCGCCGTCGCCTTCGGGCTTGTCAGCGAGGCCAACTCGGCGGTGCAGTTGCTGCAGGAGGCAGAGCTGGCCCAAGAGGAAACGCTGGCTCTCATCTTTAGAATCGCCACCGACTACAGCCAGGCTGGCTTCTCCCTCGACGCCGCCGAGAACAGCCTCGTCTACGGCTTGGGGTTCGGGCAGTCGCCGCCGCCGGAGCCGGACGTGGTTACGGCCATCGCTGAGACCGTCCGCCACGCCGCTGACGCCAACCTCGCCGCGATCGACGCCTATATAGAGGTGCTGGCCCAGCAGGCGGGCGCAAGCGTTGGCGAAACAAGAAGCCTTCTTCTCTTCAAGGACGCCGACTTGCGAACCGCCACGGGCGCCGACGCCAGCACAGACTACCTGCGCGGCGCCATCACGGAGGAGCCGCAGGCCTCTATAGCGGTGCTGGGCAGCAGCCTCGCCGCTTGGTCCCAGTCCGCAGTCGTCATCGCCAAATATTATTCCCTTGGGGCTGAGCTGGACGAAGGGTTCAACTTGACCGGCTTCAGCCGTGAGCGCTCCCTGGCGGATATGCTGAACCTGGCCGACGAGCGGGCCGAGGAGCTCATCAGCCTCGTAGAAGCGGAGGAGCCGGTCAACGCCCTCTACTATCACGAGAACGCCCGCTCTTACCGCGAGGGAACGCAGTTCGACAAGATCACGGCTCTATCCTACAACTGGCGGGCCGCCATCCTGGCGGAGACCCTGGCGTACTTCACCGGCCGGTACAAAAGGGGTGATTGAGATGATGACTAGACGGTGGTCCGCCGGGCCGATCTGCCGCCGGCGGCTGCGGGTCATGGCAGTCCTGGCGGTGGCGGCTCTCACGGCGGTCCTGGTGGCGGCCGGAGCGGCCTGCGGAGGACCGAACGGCACGGGCGGCGGCGCCGGCCCGCCGCAGTCGGCGGCGCCTGTGGAGTTCGCCGGCCAGTGGCGGGTCTACTCCGAAACGCTGTTCTACGACGCGGGCGGCAGCGGCGGCAGCGACTCAGGCTCGTCGACGACACGGGAGTTAAGCCTGCACGAAGACGGGACGTGGGAGTTCGGCAGCTCGAACGGGACCTGGTATGTCACTGCCATCGACGCCGCCGACTGGAGCCGCTGGGGCGTGGAGGATTACGGCCCACAGCGAAAGGTCGTCCTGGAAGGCTGGAACGATGACTTTGGCGACGGCCCCATCGAGGAGTCCGAAGCCGGCGTGGATTTCCTGTGGGTCATCTACCGCGTGGACGAACCGAGTCCGGGCGTGGTGCAGATGAAGTTCGGGCACCCGTAGCGCGCCCATAAGAGCGGGGGCTCCCGGATCTGCTCCGGAAGCCCCTTTGTGCAGCCTTATCGCGGACGCGGGGACGCTAGTTGGGCGCCGGGTCCAGGAACGGCCGCAGCATCGGGTACATTCGCTCCCGGCGGTCGCCAAGGCCGGCGACGGTCAGGCGGTGCATGTACTCGTTGACGCGCTTGCGCTGGACGGCCATCGCCATCTGGAGGCCCTTGTCGAAGTTGTTGACGCCGCCGCCCATGAGGATGGCGAGCGACTCCACCATGTAGTTGCCGGCGTCAGTGTTGACGCTAGTGCCGGCCGTGAGAGCCTCTTCGCACTTGTCCAGGTAGTGGTGGAGCTCCTCGCGGCGCCAGGGCTCCGTATCCATGACGTGCTTGAGGTGCATGACGCCGAATCCCAGGTGTCGGGACTCGTCCTGGCCGCAGAGGCGGAAAATGCGCTTCTCGGCCTCGTTCTGGCCGATGTACTCGCCCATCCGGAACATTGACTGTACGAAACCCTCGGCGAAGACGTGCATCATCGCTGACATCTCGGTGAAGTCCTTCGCCTCAATGATGACGCGGAGGACGTCGCCGGGGGTGGCGGAGAGGAGACCACCGCCGTTGGCCAGGGCGCGCTTGCGGAACACGTCCAGGTGGCGCGCCTCGTCCATGATCTGGGATAGGAGGAACAGTTTGACCTCGTGGTGCTCGCTGTTGATCTGGGGAAGCCACTGGCCGGGGGTGTCGCCGGCGATGAACTCCACCTCGGTGAGGAGGGTGCACAGCTGGCACATCGCCCGCTCCATGTCGTCCGGCAACGGCTCGAGCGACTCCCAGGGGATGTCGGTGGCGGACGACCACTGGCGCTGGACGCCCTCCTCGTAGAGGAGGCGGGTGTTGTCAGCGTAGACGTCGGCGCGGTTGGCGTAGGTAGAGGGCACGCGGGGGGCGTCCGGCCGCGCCCTGGCGCCACGGGGCTTGATGCTGCGGTTGTCCGTGTGCTCCGGCACCTCGCCGTAGGGGCCGATCTCGATCTCGTCCATGGTGAGGCCGCGCTTGCCGGGCTTGGCGCGGATCCCCCAGTGGCTCTCCTCATCCAGGTTGAGCCAGCTCAGGTCCAGCTGGGGAACCTCCATTTCGCTCCGAAGTTTCTGCAACGTATCAACGTCAATAGTCATGCGATAAACCTCCAAGGGATGGATGGCGGCCCGTCGTAAATTAGCAGGTGCTAAGTTAGCTAATTTGTAGCACGGGGCGGCGGCCCTGTCAAGCTTCGGGCGGCGTCCACGCGCGCTATTGACCGCGGCGGAGCGGCGATGCTAAGTTGCAGACACCTCCTCCGATGTATCCGCGCGAATGAGCCCTGAATCCGCCCTCCCAAGACAGGCGAACGTCCAGAAGCGGACCCGCCGGGGCCCTCACACGCGCTCGCAGATCCTGGACGCCTCGCTTCGCCTAATATCGGAGCGTGGGTTCGCCCGCACCACCGTCCGCGACATCGCTCACAAGGCCGGCATCACGGATGCCGCCATCTACTACCACTTCCAGTCCAAGCGCGGCATCCTGGAGGCGCTGGTTGAGGAGCGCGGGTTCGTCGCCGGCCTGCAGCAGCTGGAGCGCGTCTCCGCCGATCTGCCGCTGGATGAGACGCTCCTCTGGATGGCCCACGGGGCCATCAACATCATGGACGAGAACCGCGACTTCCTGCGGCTGATCTTCCTGGAAGGTCTCGGTGGCGACGAGTCCGCCCTGGAGCAGTACAGACGTCTGACGAACCTCTGGGAGAGGGCGCTGACCGCGGTCCTGCGGCGCTACGCGGAGAAAGGTGATCTGCCGGGCGTGACACCGGAAGCGCTGGCACGTCAGGTGATCTACCTCATCCTGATGGCGTTCGAAGATACGCTGCTGGGGCGGCACGTCCCCCCGCAGGCCGCGCCGGAGGAGCGCCGCAAGGCGCTGGCGGCGTTCGCGGACCAGGCGCTGCGGCAACTGCTCCCCGGGCCGGCGCGCGGGTAGCGAGGCCGGGTACCAGGTGGCGCCCCCGCGCATCGGGCTCATCGGCTGCGGCTTCATCGGCCGCTTTCACGCCCGCGCCTTCCGGGGGCTCATCCGTCGCGGGCTGATCGAGGCCGAGTACGTCGCGGTCTGCGATCTCGACGAAGGGCGCGCCCACTCGTTCGCCGAGATCGCGGGCGTCCCCTTCGTGACCACGGAGGCGGCGCGGGTGATCGACTCGCCGGACGTCGACGTCGTCTACGTGTGCGTACCCACGGCCGGCCACAAGGAGCTCGTGCTGCGGGCCGCCGAGCGCGGCAAGCACGTCTTCTGCGAGAAGCCGCTCGCCACCACGCTCGCCGACGTGGAGGAGATGGTCTCGGCCGTCGCCGCCGCCGGCGTCAAGGCCGGCGTCGGCCTCGTCCTGCGACACTCCCCGGTCTATACGGTGCTGAAGTCGCTCACGGAAGACCCCCGCCTGGGCCGTCTCATGGCGATCGTCTTCCGGGACGACCAGTTCTTCCCGGTGCAGGGCCAGTACCAGAGCGAGTGGCGCAAGGACCACCGGCTGGTCGGTTCGGGCGCGCTGCTGGAGCACTCAATCCATGACGTGGATGTGCTCCGCTGGTTCGGCGGCGAGGTGCGGTCCGTGCGGGGCTCGGTGGGCAATTTCGCCGGCCATCCCCAGGTGGAGGACCTGGCGACCGGCCACCTGGAGTTCGCGCAGGGAGGATCGGCGGAGTTGGTCTCGATCTGGCACAACGTCCTGGGCCGGCCGTCCAGGCGGCGGCTGGAGCTGTTCTTCGAGAACGGCCTGTTCGCCAGCGACCACGACTTCTTCGGGCCCATCGACCTCCAGTTCGGGTCGGACCCGCCGCAGACGCTGTCCGAGGACGAGGTGCGGCGGCGCTACCTGGAGCTGGTGGGGCTCAGGGATGAGCAGTACGAGCAGGCCCTGGCCCGCTACAGCCTGGAGGACTACTTCTTCCTGAAGGCGCTGTCAGAGGGCGGCGATCCGATTCCCGATTTCGCGCTGGCGCTGGAGGCCCACCGGCTGGTCGACGCGATCTACCGCTCCGCCGCGGCCGGCGGCGATGAGATCGCACTCGCCTAGAGCGAGGCGAGTAGCCGCATCTCGTCCCGCAGCAGCCGGGTGATGAGGTAGTTCTCCCGCACGCGCTCCCGTCCGGCGGCGCCGATCCGGACGGCCTCGCCCGGGGTGCGCAGCAGGTAGAGCAGCCGCTCGACGAACTCGCTGTCGTCCGCCGCCAGGAAGCCGCCGACGCCGTCTTCCATCTGGAGGGGTATGCCTCCGGCGCGGCCGGCGACGACGGGCGTCCCCTTCCAGAGCGTCTCCGATACGACGAGGCCGAACCCCTCGCGGATCGACTTCTGGATGACGACATCGGACTGGTGCTGAAAGGCGTTGATCTCCACGCTGCTGACGCCCGTGATGTTGGTGGCGACGTGGATGTCCGGGTCGCCCTTCGTCTGTTCCAGGACGGCCTGGTATATCCCCCAGCCCTCCGGGTCGTCCATGGCCATCGAGCCGAGGAGCGCCAGTTGGAGGCCGGGCACCTCCTCGCGGACGGCGCGGTAGACCCTGACGACGCCTTCAGGGTCCTTCCAGGGGTCGAAGCGGGAGACCTGCGTGAGGAGGGGGCGTTCCAAATCGACGCCCATCCAGCGGCAGATCTGGCGGCACATCCTCTCAGGGATGGGCATGTTCTTCGGGCTGAGGGGATCGATGCCCGGCGCTATCACCGCTACCCGCGGGTGCTCAAGCGCCCTGGGCACGAACTGGTCCATCGTGAATACCAGGGCGTCGTACTCGAGCATAAACGGCGAGAGGTAGCCGAGGACCTCGGGGTCCGGCTCGGAGGTGTCGATGTGGCAGCGCCAGGCCCACTTGGCGCCGTCGGCCCCGCGGAGGCGGCGGATCGCCACGGTCTGCGGGTCGTGGGCGATGATGAAGTCGTAGTCGCCCTCCAGGAGGGAGGCGTTGTGGCCGCTGTACATCTCGAAGATGCGCTGAACCTCAGCCGAGACGTGGAACTGCGCGCCCTGGAGCGCGTTGTGGAACGCCTTGCTGACGCCGAAGAAGCGCTCGTCGCCCGTGATGACCTGCCACCCCACGTCCAGCCCCAGGCCGCGGTAGATGGGGATCATCGAGCGCAGCAGCTCAGACACACCGCCGCCGAAGGCGGTGCTGTTCACGTGGAGGATCCGGCGGCCGCGCAGCTGCTCCGCCAGCTCGTGCAGTTCGTCCATGACGCGACGGCCGACGAACTCCTCGTAGGCAAGCGGGTCCTGGACGCCTACATCGACCTGCTGCAGCATGGTCTATCATCCTACTCCCGCCCCAGACGGGCATCAAGGAGACTATCGGCGGGCAGCGCTGACGTTTTCCCCAACGTTCACTGCCTGCGCTGTACAATGCGCCGCGTTTCAGGCGTCCTTAGTCTGTAGTCGACGGAGGAAGGAGGGCGCCGATATGCTGGAATACATCCTGAGGCTCGCAGCCCACCTGGACTCGCAGCGAGGACAGGCGCTGGCTGAGTACAGCCTGATCCTCGGCCTCATCGCGATGGTGTGCGTCCTGGCGCTGGGGTTGCTGGGGCTGACCCTGGCCGCCGAGATCGACCGCATAGGATAGCCACCGGCATCCCCTAGGCATCAGCGCCCTCGTGGCCTACGGCCGTGAGGGCGCACCGCCCTGGCCCACCTCTCTCCTCGCCGGGCCGCAGCACGATGACCCGGTGTCCCGCCACCTGAATTCAGTCCACGCTTTCGCGATCCCCGGTCCACGAACACGCGGACGAACGGGACGGCCTGCCGCTGCAGGTATCCCCGATAGCATCATCGCGCCCGCAGCCGCTCCGTTTCCCGTTTTTTCACCGTTGTTAACCCTCATTGCGCTTAACGTAACGGCAACAATCCGGCGCCAAGTCCCGTCTGTCTATATGGAGCATAGATAACGTCAATGGTTACGACAGCGAGGACGCGCAGCCCCCACCGCCCGCTCCGGCGGGCCCGCCACGATGACGGCGGCGAGAACCCCTTCATCTGGCGGGAGGCCCTCTGGGGCCTCGACTGGCTCTCGCTCCGCCTCTCCCCGGTCTACCTGGGGATCGGCGTTCCTCACGGCGACGGCAGCCCCGTCATCCTCGTGCCGGGCTTCCTGACGACCGACGCCTACATGGTCGAGATGTACTTCTGGCTCCGGCGCATCGGCTACAGCCCGTTCCTCTCCGGCATCGGCGTCAACGCCGACTGCATTCAGACGCTGACCCAGCGCCTGGAGAAGACCGCCGAAGCGGCCCACGCAGAGACCGGAATGCCGGTCCGCATCATCGGGCACAGCCTGGGCGGGCTGCTGGCCCGCCGGCTCTCGCTGCGCCGCCCGGACATCGTCTCGCAGCTCATATCGCTGGGGGCGCCGATCCAGTCCCTGGAGGCGCACCCGGCCATCATGGCCGCCGCCAGGTTCGTCGGCGAGCACGCGGAGCAGCGGCGGGAGCCGGGCAGCCCCGGCGCCTGCCTCAGCAGCTGCGAGTGCATCACGCCCGGCGAAGAGGTCCGCTGTCCGCCTCCCTCCGTCCACCACGCCGCCGTCTACAGCCGCGACGACGGCGTGATCGACTGGCGGAACTGCCTGGAGCCGGAGCCTTCGCTCAACCACGAGGTCGGCGGCACCCACATCGGCCTCGTCTTCAACGCGCGGGCCTACCGAATCGTCGCCGAGCTGCTGGCCCAGGCCGGCGCCGAGAGCGGACGCCGGGCCGCCTAGCCGGCCTGCCCCACGCTTCCGCGCGCGCTGCCTCCCCTCCTCGTCGGGTTTTGCCCCACAGCCAAACACGGTGCCTGCCTGACTGACAGCGGCATCTCGCGGATACAAAATGAGGTGACCACCTGGCATGGACCAAGGAGGGAGCCGTCTCATGTTCACAGCCTCCCTGTCTCTGGAAGCTCTCCAGGAGAGCACTGAGCGGACCGGCAGAGAGTACAAGGGCACGGAGGACCTGTACCGCCAGCGCTGGCGCTGGGACAAGGTCACCTGGGCCACGCACTGCGTGGACTGCTACCCGGGGAACTGTCCCTACCGGGTGTTCGTGAAGGACGGCGTTATCCTCGCCGAAGAGCAGGCGGGCAACCTGCCGGTAATCGAGGACGGCGTGCCGGACATGAACCCCATGGGCTGCCAGAAGGGCGCCGCCTGGAGCCGCCTCCTCAATTCGCCTGAGCGCGTCCTGCACCCGCTGCGGCGCGCCGGCAAGCGCGGCGAAGGGAAGTGGAAGCGCGTCTCCTGGGACGAGGCGCTGACGGGGATCGCGGACCACGTCCTGGACGCGATCGAGGAGATCGGACCGGAGGCGATCATCGACGAGGGCACGCCCGGCCAGGGCGGCCTGCTGGCATCCTTCCCGTTCAGCCGGGTGATCCAGCTCATCGGCGGTCTCAGGACAGACGTGAACGCCGTCATCAACGACTTCTCGCCGGGGATCTACCTCACGTTCGGCAAGTTCGACCCGGCCAGCAGCATGGACGACGCGTTCCACGCCAAGTTCATCATGTACACGCACTGCAATCCTGTGTACACGCAGATGGCCGGCTACCACTATACGGCCGAGTCTCGCTACAACGGCGGCGAGGTGGTGGTTGTGGCCCCGGACGTCAGCCCCTCCCACGTCCACGCCGACTACTACGTGCCTATCCGCCCCGGCACCGACGCCGCCCTGGGGCTGGCGATGGCGCAGGTGATCATCGACGAGAAGCTGTACGAGACGCCGTTCGTCAAGGAGCAGACTGACCTTCCGCTCATGGTCCGGCTGGACAACCACCGCTTCCTGCGCGAGTCCGACCTTCAGGAGGGCGGCCGCGACGACCGGTTCTACTACTGGGACGGCGCCGCCGGCCGGCTGGCGCCCGCGGCGCTCGACACGCTCGCCCTGGGCGACGTCGATCCGGCGCTGGAGGGCAGCTACCCGGCGGTGCTCAGCGATGGGCGCCGGGTGGACGTAATCCCCGTGTTCGAGCTGCTGAAGGAGCGGCTGGCCGACTATACGCCGGAGAAGGCGGCAGCTATGTGCGGGGTCAGCCCTTCGGTCATCCGCAACCTGGCCCGCAAGATCTCGTCGCGACGGGGGACGATCGTCTGCGGCGGCACGTCGTTCAAGTACTACCACGCGGACCTCATGGTGCGGGCGTACCTGCTGGTGCTGGGGCTGACCGGCAACTGGGGCCGGAAGGGGACGGGGCCGGTGGAGTGGTCGGTGGCAGGGTTCGACGGCCCGTTCATCTTCGCCGCCAAGCAGAAGGAGGGGCTGGAGGAGACGCGGCGTATCCTCGACATGCGCGAGGCGATCCACAGCATGATCAAGAACGAGGACCCGACGCGAACGGATGAGATGGCCCACCAGGAGATGCTGGTCCGCATGTCGCCCCTGGGCGGGATGGTGCCGCCGGCGTTCCTCTGGTACTACCACTGCGGTTACCGCGACAACTGGAACCGCAAGGAGTGGAACGATCCGACGATGCAGCGGACGTTCGACGAGTACTTTGAGGAGGCGGCCCGCCGGGGCTGGTGGCAGGGCATGGAGCGGCCCGGGCCGGATACTCCTCCCCGCGTCTACTTCGAGGTCGGAGGCAACACGTTGCGGCGTACCCGCGGGGGCCAGAACCAGCTGCTCCCCAACTTCTGGCCCAAGCTCAATTGCATCGTGACCGTGGACTGGCGGATGAACACTACCGGCATGTACTCCGATTACTTCCTGCCGGTAGCGCATCACTACGAGAAGCTGGCCTTCATGTTCCCGGCGCCGCAGGTGATGAACTTCACGATTTGCGACAAAGCGGTGGAGCCGCCGGCCGACGTTAGGTCGGAGGTGGAGATCGCCCTGATGCTGGTCGAGAAGATAGAGGAGCGGGCGAAGGCGCGGGGGATAACGGAGTGTGTGGACAGCAAGGGCACGACGCGGCGGCTGGACAATCTCGTGGACCAGTACACGATCGGGGGCGTGTTCAGGGGCGCGGAGGAGATCGCACGGGAGTGGGTGCAGGACAGCGTGGAGACGGGAAACCTGCCCTCGGACACCTCACTGGATACGCTGCGCGAGACGGGCTACGTACGCATACAGAACTGGGGCATCGGCGCCATGGCGTACAGCCAGGCGGCGGACATCAAGCCGAACGAGACTCACACAGCCTTCCGCTGGCACGTGGACGACAAGCTGCCGTACCCCACCCTTACCAGACGCGCCCAGTTCTACCTGGACCACGAGTGGTTCCTGGAGGCGGGTGAAGAGCTTCCCTGTCACAAGGACAACCCGCCGCAGGGGGGAGACTACCCGTTCGAGATGACCAGCGGCCACAACCGCTGGAGCATCCACTCCATGAACATCGTGAACAAGGTGCTCCAGGAGACGCACCGCGGGCGCCCACACGTGGTCATCAACGACGACGACGCCACCCGGCTGGGGATTGAGGACGAAGAGGAGATCCAGATCTACAACGACATGGGCGTGTTCATCGCGCCGGCCAAGATCTCGCCGTCCGTGCGGCCGGGACAGGTGGTCTCGTACAACGGCTGGGAACCGTACACCTACCGGACGTGGAAGGGCGCCTCGGATGTCGAGCCGGGTATGGTGAAGTGGCTCCACTTTGCGGGAGGCTACGGTCATCTGCGATACTGGCCCCTGCAGTGGCAGCCTGTCCCGTTTGACCGCGGGGTACGGGTGGCCATAGCCAAGCTGGACTGAGAACGCCGCCCTGAAGAGGCGCTGCGGCTGAGGACAGGAGAGGAGAGGAAGTGGCCACTTACCTTGACCTGAACAAAGACCTCACCGACGCGGAGAAGAGCGTCAAGGACGAGACCCACAAGTTCGCGGCGGAGGTGCTGCGGCCGGCGAGCATCGAGCTGGACAAGCTCTCGCCGGAAGAGGTGATCGCGGAGGGCTCACTCCTCTGGGACGTGTTCCGGAAGGCGTACGAGCAGGGCTACCACACGTCGAGCCTGCCGGAGCAGTTCGGGGGCGCCAACCTCTCGCCGCTGGCCCGTCACATCCACGCCGAGGAGATGGGATGGGGCAGCGCGGACTTCGCCATCTCTATCGGCGTGACCCCGTTCCCGTTCACGTTCGCGGCGATGAGCGGCAACCCGGAGCTGATCCAGGAAGTCGTCGTGCCGTTCAGCAAGGACCGCGAGGGCAAGTACATCGGCTGCTGGGCGATTACCGAGCCGCATCACGGCTCCGACTCCCTGCTCATCGGCACCGACCAGTTCCGCGACCCGAAATCCGCGTTCGACTGCACGGCGCGGCTGGACGGGGACGAGTGGGTGATCAACGGCCAGAAGTCCGCCTGGGTATCGAACGGCACCATCGCCACCCACGCCTGCACGTTCCTGACCGTGGACCCGTCCCAGGGCATGGCCGGCGGCGGCGTGGCGATCATCCCCCTGAACCTGCCCGGCGTGACCAAGGCAAAGCCGCTCAACAAGATGGGCCAGCGCGCGCTCAACCAGGGCGAGATCTTCTTCGATAACGTGAGGCTGCCCAAGCACTACATGATCGTCCAGCCCGCCGGATACCCGTTCATCATCGATAACATCCTGGCCGGCGCCAACGCGGGGATGTCCGCCATCTTCACCGGCGTCGCCCGCGCCGCCTTCGAGGAGGCGCTGGCCTACTGCAAGCAGCGCATCCAGGGGGGCAAGCCGATCGCAGAGCACCAGCTCGTCCAGAAGAAGCTGTTCGATATGTTCATCAAGGTGGAGAGCGCCCGCGCCCTGTCCCGCGCGGCGATGCTCTACAACACCGTGACCAGCCCGCCCGCGACACAGTACTCCATCGCCGCCAAGGTCTACTGCACGGAGGTCTCGTTCGAGGTGGCCAGCGATGCCGTGCAGCTGTTCGGCGGCTACGGTCTGGCCAGGGAGCTGCCGGTCGAGAAGCTGTTCCGCGACGCCCGCGCTTCGATGATCGAGGACGGCACGAACGAGGTGCTGTCGCTGGCGGGAGCGCGCAAGCTCATCGACTCCTACTAGGCGACGGCAGCCGTCACGCCCACCCCATCCTGCGAGCGCGCGTAGCCGAGGACGCGCAGGAGCGATTCTACGACCCGCGGGTCGAACTGGCTGCCGCTGTTTGTCATGATCTCCTCCACGGCCACGATGTGGGACCTGGCGTCGCGGTAGGGCCGGTCGGAGGTGATCGCGTCGAAGGCGTCGGCCACGGCGAAGATGCGGGCGCCGCGGGGGATCTCGTCGCCCCGGAGACCGCACGGGTAGCCGCTTCCGTCGTAGTGCTCGTGGTGGGCGCGGACGATCTCAGCGGCGCCCGCCAGGCTCTCGATCTGGCGCAGCATGTTCCAGCCGATGTCCGGGTGTTTCCGCATCTCCGCCCACTCTTCCTCGCTGAGGGAGGTGGTCTTGTAGAGGATGGCGCTCCGGATCGCGAACTGGCCGACATCGTGCAGCAGGCTCGCCCGCTCGAGATCGTTCCACTCCGCGGAGCCCTCGGCGATACCGAGGTCAGACGCGAGGGCGAGGGCGAGGGCGGTGACCCGAAGGGTGCGGCCGTCTACGCCGCTGCCGCGGGCATCCAGCGCAAACACGAGGGACTCCAACGTGCCGCGATAGCTGCCGTCCGGGAAGCGCGCCTCGTCCAGGCTGGGGATGGAAACGCTGGTGCGGTTACGTCCGGCCAGCTTGCTGCGATAGACGGCCATGTCTGCGTGGTGGAGCAGCCGTGCCGCCTCCGGGCAGGGGTCCGGGAACGTCGCCACGCCCAGGCTTATCGTGACCCGCAGCGGTTCCTCCCGCTCCGGCAGGGCGATCGCGGTTCGCTCAACCGCCTCGCGGATGCTCTCGGCGAGCGAGAAGGCTGTGTCGCGATCAGTGCCCGGGAGGAGGAGGCCGAACTCCTCGCCGCCCAGCCTGCCGGCGATGTCGCCGGGCCGAAGGCAGCGCTTGATCGCCTGGGCTGCCGCCAGGAGCGCCAGGTCGCCGGTCTGGTGGCCGTGGGTGTTGTTGACGTTCCGCAGCAGGTCCAGATCCGCCATGACGGCCGCCGTCAGCCGGCCGCTGCGCTCGGCCTTCGCGGTCTCCTCCCGCAGCAGCTCGTTGAACCGCCTGGCGGTCAGGAGTCCGGTCTTCACATCGTTGTACGCCTCCTCCTGGAGCTGCGGCACGTGCAGGGCGCGGTAGAGGAGGAAGAGCGGCACCACGCCCAGGACCAGGAGCGGGGGGCTGAGGGTCCAGAAGACCGCCATGCCGGCGCCAAGGAATAGCAGTGTCGTGTCCATCTCCAGACTGTCCCAGGCCAGCACCTGCGACTTCCGGAAGGGGATGCCACGGGCCAGCCAGAGGACGAGCCCCACCATGACGTGGTTAGTGAGGGTGAAGGCGACGGCCGCCAGCCCCGTCGCCAGCGCCACGCCCCAGGCAACCGACAGGCCTGACTGACCGGCCACCGCGTGGAACACCGCGGAAGCGGCGATGCCGTTCACCAGGTACGTCCCGATGTTGAACGTCTGGATGTACCACGGGTAGCGGTAGCGCAGCCACTCCGGCAGCAGGATAAGGATAGTGAGCGAGACCAGGAGCGAAGGCTCCAGCAGGAGCACCGCCGCGAAGAGGAACGCCGGCGTGGTGTGGTAGGAGTGCCGGTTGGGGGCGTCCACTTTGAACAGCTGCGCGGCCGCCGCCAGCGCGCTCAGGACAGCGAACGCGGCGATCTGCTCCGCGGAAGGACGCCCCGCAAACGCAACGGCGAGACCGCCTGCGCCTGCCGCACAGACGTAGACGGTCGCCAGATAGGCGATGGCGAGAGAGGGCAGCGCTCTTGTCTCTTCCGCCTCGCTGCCCTCCTCCGCTTTCGCGGGCGCACGGGGTGTGGTCACCCCATGGGGTCTCCTATCGGCTCCACAGGATGTTCCTCCAGAGGATGTTGCGCCAGAGAATGCTCCGCCACAGGATGCTCCGCCAGAGGATGCTGTCGCGGAGGATCGTCCCCGTCTCAGGGTCGATGAACTCGTTCGGCAGCGCCCCGCCGTTGGCGGCGCCCTCCAGGGTGGTGAAGGCGGCGCCGGCGGCGTCCAGGGCGGGCGCCTGCGAGCCCGCCAGCGGCGCGCCCGTGGCCGCGGCGCGGTACTTCACCTCGTCCGGGGTGAGGGACGGGTCTTCGTCCAGCATCAGGGCGACCGTGCCGGAGACGACAGCCGCCGAGGCGGAGGAGCCGCTGAGCCGCAGGTAGCGGCCGTCCACGATGGCCTCCGGGGCCTGCCGGGCGAGGTAGCTGTGGTTGCCGCCGGACACGGAGACTATGCCGACGCCGGGGGCAGTCACTTCGGGCTTGGCGTAGCCGTCCACCGTAACGCCGCGGCTCGACCAGTCGGCGATCACGTCGTCAGAGCGGGCAGGCGTGCCGCGGTCGTCGAAGGAGCCGACGGTGATGACGAACGGGTCGTTGGCGGGAGCGTGGTCGACCGCGAACGGCGACGCGCCCAGGTTGCCGGCGGAGACTACGACGACGATCCCCTGGAACCAGGCCTCCTCCACGGCGGCCGCCAGAGGGTCGCGCAGGTAGCTGTCGGCGATCGCCGAGTAGAGGGAGATGTTGATCACGCGGACGTCGTAGCGGTCTTTGTTGCGGACGACCCACTGAAGGGCTTCGATGACATCGCCGGCGTGGGCGGAGCCGTCCCTGCCGGCGACCTTCACGCTGAGCAGGTCGGCGCCGGGCGCGATCCCCAGGAAGCGCCCTCGCGCGTCCCGGCCGGCGATGATGCCGGCGACCCAGGTTCCGTGGCCGTTCTGGTCAAACGGGAAGTAGGACTCGCTGCTGAAGTTGCGGGAGCCCGTGATCCTGCGGCCGAAGTCGTCCCCTGGATTGATGCCGCTGTCGATCACGGCGACGGTGACGTGATCACCGGTAACGCCCTGCCGCCACGCCCGCGGTGCGCCAACGGCCGACGGGTAGACCGTGGCGAGGTGAGAAGCGTCCAACCCGCGTTCCGGCCGGTCCGACGTCATCATCGGAGCGTTGAGGGAGATCCAGTCCGCCCTATCGGTGAAGTCCAGCGCCCGCACGGCCTCGATCGGCATCTCGGCCTCGAAGCCGCCGAGGAGATCGAACCGCCGCTCCACCGTTCCGCCGTGGTCCGTAACCCAGCGGACGAGGGTGGGGTCCTCAGACTGGACAATGACGGGGACGCGCTCGCCGGGGAACAGTTCGGCGTAAACGTCGACGGCGGGATGTACGTTCTGCTCATCCCCCTCGTCGGCGCCTGCCGCCGAGGGCAGCATCGCCGCCAGTGCCAGCAGCAGCGCCACCAGACCAAGCCATCCGTATCGTATGCGTCCTGTAAGCATCTCCATCATCCTCCTCCAACACACGCGGGCGGTCGGGGTTATTGCACAAGCTAAGGATGCCGCCTGAGGCGAGGCCTTACCGGAGCGGGGTGAACGGCCGGTGAGCAGCGGGTTCAGGTGTGGTTGCGTCTACCGCCTGCTCTGGGACCAGTGCAGCGCGTTCAACCCCTGCCGGCTGACGATGGCGATGAAGGCGTCCACCACGCGGCGGTCAAACTGCTGCCCGGAGCAGCGGTGCAGCTCCTGAAGCGCCTCCTGAAGGGAGATGACGCTCTTGTAGGAGCGGTAGGTGGTCATCGCGTCGAAGGCGTCGCTGACGAGGATGATACGGGAGCCGAGTGGTATATCATCGCCTGCGAGACCGTCGGGGTAGCCGCTGCCATCGTAGTGCTCGTGGTGGTGAGCGATTATCGACGCCGCGGCCGCCATATCGGGGAGGCGAGCCGCTATCCTGGCGCCGACCTCCGGGTGGGCTTTGACCATCGCCCGCTCCCGTTCGCTGAGGCCGCCGGGCTTCTGCAGCACATAGTCCGGCACGGCGAGCTTGCCGGCGTCGTGAAGGAGGGCGGCCCTCTCAACCAGCTCCTGCTCGCCCACGCCCAGTCCCATCTCCGCGGCGACCTTGGCGGCGTACCAGGCGGAGCGGCCGAGCTGGCCGGAGGCGGCCCGGATCTTCCTCTCCAGCGCCGCGGCCAGCGCGCCGACGGGGTCCGTTGCCCCACCCGGCCGCCCCCAGCCGTTGGCGCCTATCATCTCGCCCCAGTAGCCCACCCTGTTTCCGCCCATCGCCTTCGCCCAGTACATGGCCGCCTGGGCCCCGTAGACGAGCTCCCTGGCGGTCTCCACCGTTGACGGGTAGACGGCGACGCCGAAGCTGGCCGTCAGCTTTCCCATGGCTGTGAGGATGCCCCGGGCCACGTCCTCACGAAGCCCTTCCGCCAGGACTACCGCGGTCGCGGCTTCCGTGGCCGGCAGTATGCCGATAAGCTGGTCTCCCCCCAGGTGCGCCACCTGCTCCACGCGGTCACCCACGCAGGCCGCGAAGGCGCTCAGCACCGCGTCACCCTCGATTGGCCCCAGGCAGTCGTTGACCATCCGGAACCCATCGAGACCGGCAACGACAACGCTAAGCTGGGTGCCGTGCTCCCACGCCAGCTCACAGGTGCGCTGGACCTGCTCCAGGATCGGCGTCAGGGAAGGCCGCGCATATCCGTTGTCGTTCTCCATCTGGGGGCGGCTTATCGTGCCTATCTCCGCTGGAACACCAATGCCATCCATCTCTTCCCCTCCCATGCGGGATTTCGAGGCCCGGCCGGCTGCCGCAATGCTGCGCAGCCTGCCCAAGCTTCACGCAAGCTTAGGATGCCGCCCTTGTCAGGGCGTTACAGGGGCGGTGGCGGCGGAGGGGTGAAGGGCAGGCCGTCAGCTGGCTCGCAGCCAGCGCTCCCGCAGCCCAGCGATGAGCAGCTCACGCTCGGCGTGCTCGCCAAGCGCCGCCTTTACTCGTCGCCAGACCAGCGGGCAGTTCTGCTCACCGGTGATCTCCTGGATCATGGCGTGCACTCGCCGGCGGGCCTCCGCGGTGTCTGCGATACCGGCGGCGGCCAGGACCTCGCCCAGGTGACGGAGGTAGCAGCTCATCCCGGCGTCACCTGCCGCTCCCAGAGCGAGCGCGCGCGTTCGAGGTCCGACTCATCGTTGAGGTTCAGCAGGCTGAGACCGTCCGGGTCGATTTGGTGGAGGTCGCTGTCGTCCAAGCGGCGCACGTCCAGCCGGGCGAGGAGCTGTTGCATGCTGCCGCCGCCGGTTGCCAGGAGGGCGTCCACCTCCGGGAGGCAGGAGAGGGCGTAGACGGCGTGCAGGGGGTGGTCCCGGCCGGCGGAGCGGGGCACGAGCGCCTGGTAGGAGCGGGGCAGGCCGGCCATGTAACGCAGCAGCTCAACGTTGAGGAAAGGAAGATCGCAGGCGACGACGAGGGCGTACTCCGAGGAGCAGGCCCGGAGGCCGCTCTGAAGGCCGGCGAGGGGACCCAGGCCGGGCGAGGCGTCGGCGACGAAACGGGCGAGGAGGCCGAGGCGCCGGTACCGCCCGGGGCGGTCCACCGCGACGATGACCCGGCGGCAGACCTGCGAGACGCGCTGCACCACGGTCTGGAGGAGGGGCGCGCCGCCCAGACTCAGCAGCGCCTTATCGACGCCCAGCCGCCGGCTCTGCCCCCCGGCGAGTACGATGCCGTCCAGCGGCTCCATCAGCGCCCGTCTCTCGCGGCGCTCATGCCGGGCTCATGGAGGGAAGCAGCGGGGAATAAAAGCCGACTGCGGGGTCTCCGGTAAATTGGGCGGGCCACCTCAAATCGTAGCCGGAGATCCCGCAGTTGCAACCATAAATCTAACGGCGCAGCCGCGCGCTGTCTGTCAGGCACAGTGACTACGCGGCGTGGGGTTTTCCCCCACGTAGAGCGCTCACTCCACGGCCGTGAGGAGCCCCGTCTTGAGCGCGTACCGCACCAGCTCCGACCGGTGGTGCAGGTTCAGCTTCTCCATTATCCGCTGCCGGTAGGTGTCCACTGTCTTGGGGCTGATCACCAGCTTCTCCGCGATCTCCTGGTTGGTGAACCCTTCCGCGGTCAGCTTGAGCACCTCTTTCTCGCGCGTGGTCAGCGCTTCGTACTCGCGCTTACGGCCGCCCTCTCCCCGGCTACCCTTGAGATATTCGCCGAGGACCTTCTTGACGGCGGAAGGGTAGAGGAACACCTCGCCCCGGTGGGCGGCGCGGATAGCGTCCATCAGCTCGCGGTCGGCGGAGCTCTTGAGGACGTAGCCGGAGGCGCCCACCTGCAGCGTCTGGAAGAGGTACGCCTCTTCGGCGTGGACGGTGAGCATGACAATTGCGCCGGGGAGGCCCATCTCGTGGACCGCCCTGGCAGCGGCCAGCCCGTCCATCTCCGGCATCGAGATGTCCATGACGATGACGTCCGGCGTCAGGCTGCGGGCCAGCTCCACGGCCTCGCGCCCGTTGGAGGCCTCGCCGACGACCTCCATGTCCGGCTCCATGTCCAGGAGAGCACGGAGCCCGGAGCGCAGCACCGCATGGTCATCAGCCAGGAGGACGCGTATCTTCTCCGTCACAGGCGCTCTACCGGCGGCGGCTCCGCGGCAGAGGGGCCTCAACCGAGATGCGCGTGCCCCGGCCCACGGCCGACTCAACCTGCACTGATCCGCCGATGAGGGCGAGCCGCTCCTCCATGCCGAACAGGCCGAGGCCGGAACCGCGCGACCCCATCGTGGCCTCCACATCGAAGCCGCAGCCGTCGTCCTCGATGACGAGACTCAGCGAGCGTCCGCGACGGGTGAGGCGGGCCTCCACCCGGGAAGCGTTGGCGTGCTTTGCGACGTTGGAGAGCGCTTCCTGGACGATCCGGTAGAGCACAAGCTCTACGTCCGGCGACAGGCGGCCGAGGCGGCCGCCTGTGAACTTCGCTTTAACGGGCCAGCGGCATGAGAAGTCCTGCACGAACGCCTGGAGGGCCGCTTCCAGCCCCAGGTCATCCAGCATCGGGGGGCGCAGGTCAATCGCCATCCTCCGCACACCCTCGAGGGTCTCTCCAGTCAGGTCCCGCAGCTCCGTAAGCCCGGCGCGCAGCCGCTCGTCCGCCGCAGCCGACCTTTCCAGGAGGCGCAGACGCACGAGGACGGAGGTGAGCGCCTGTGCGGTGTCATCGTGCAGCTCGCGCGCGATCCGCTTTCGCTCTTCCTCCTGGGCGGTAAGCACCTGCGAGGACATCTGCCTCAGCCGGACCTGGTACCGATGGGCTTTCACCAGCGACTCGTCCAGCCTGTCCAGTACCTGGACGACGAAGGAGGAGTTCTGACACCTGATGCAGGCTTCGGGCGCCTCCGGCAGGACCACAAGGAGAGCCTCATCCGGATGAGGCGATACATCCGCGGACGCGGCCGGCTCCACGCTGCCGGCCCGGCCCAGCACGGAGACGAAGGACGCGTTCAACATGGCGGCCTTCTGGCGGTCCAGGGCGAAGACACGTCCGTTCGCCGGCCGAGGGTCGGGCCTCACCAGTCCGCCCTCCTGCAGGACAGCCAGGTGCCGGTCCACAGTCCGCCTGGAGAGCGCCATCTCCTCCGCGATCCGCGTGACGCTGGCTGGGCCGGCGTCGAGGAGCCTCAGGATCTCCAGACGGCGTGCGTTGCCCACCACGCGCAGGGCGGGCGCGAGGTTGTCCGCGATTTCAGTGGTCGTATCTAGCGCCAAGCTCAAACTCCGGCAAGCTGATTATAGCACGCGGCCCGCGCGCGTCGGGCAAAACCGCACCGATCATCCTTAGTCTGCCCGACAGACAACCGGCCCTGTCATGGTTCAAGGTGGAAGTATACAAACGAGAACACCGATGAGCGACTCGAGCTTACGAGAGGACGGACCCGAAGGCCACCGGCCCCTCCGCGTTCTGGTGGCCGATAAGAACGCCCACTTCCGGGAGACGGTCCGCCGCGTCCTCGCCCGCCTCGGCCGCTGCGTAGCCAGCGGCGAGGCGTCCACGATCGCGGAGGTGATCACACAGGTCACGAGCGCGCGAATCGACCTCGTCCTCCTGGACGTTGAGATGGTAACCAGCGACAGGCTGGCGGAGCTCCAACGGCTGGCGAAGAGGCTCCCTGATCTCAAGGTCGCCGTGCTGCTCTCCGACGACACGCCTGAGTACCGCCAGGCGGTGCTCGTCCACGGCGGCCACTTCAGCGTGGCGAAGGCGCACCTGGAGGAGCAGCTGCCGGCGGTGCTCGGCAGCGTCCTGGTCCGGACCGCCACGTCCCTGGCCTGAGCGCGTATCAGAAGCGTCTCTGCTGCTGAGGACGCTGATCCCGTTGCCAGTGCTGACACCCGCACGGTCGGCGATGCGCGCCCTGCGCGGCCGGCCCGACTAGATCCACCCACCCTGGAAAACCTGCCGCCGCAGGGGGTTGACAGCCGGGCGAACGAAAAACGCGCGCCAGCGGCGCGCGTCAGCGAATGCAAACTGGTGGAGACGGAGGGGAATTGAACCCCTCGTCCAGAGGAAGACCCACCAGGACCTCTACAAGCTTAGCCGGCGTTTGGGTCTCGCCCGGCGTACCTCCGCCGACGGAGTAACCGACGGGCCAGCCGATTAAGTCTTGGGCCTCCGTTATCGGCGTCTGGGAGACCGCACCCCGACTTCACGGCGCCGGACCCGGCCCGTCGAGGGGAGGCCTGGGACCGACGTAGCCACGATTAGGCGGCTAGTGCGTACTGGTTTTCGCCAGTTATTGTTTCGCCACTTGATTAACGAGGGGTATGGCAACCTCGGCTTGCAGTCCGGGCTCAACCTTCTCTGTCGAACCCTTTCGTCCCCGCAGCTTGATTATAGCACGCGGCTCGACGCGGCAGGGCCCCGATCGCCACACACCTTGACCCGCGGGGCCGCGGCGGGCGACACTGGCGGCAGGGCCACCCCTCTTATAGGCGTCGCAGGGAGGTAAGGCGTGAACGCGATTGACATAATGAACCGCCCCGTCCTGGCCGCCGACAAGTCCACGAGCGCGCGGGACCTCGCCATCCAGATGCTCATGGGCGGCTTCAGCGGCATCCCTATCACCGAACGCGACGGCGCGCTCGTGGGGATCGTGAGCGAGCTGGACATCATACGCGCCCTGCGGGCGGGCAAACCCCTGGATACTGTCACGGCGGCGGAGATCATGACAGCAGAGGTCATCACCGTGAACGCTGACGCGACCGTCGAAGAGATCATGGAGATCATGGACACGAAGCAGATCGTGCGGGTGCCGGTGCTGGAGGACGGGAAGCTGGCGGGTGTGGTTTCGCGGCCCGACGTGCTGCGGGCGGCGATAGAGCCGAAGTTCATGCGCTTCAGCTAAGGCGCCGGGGCCCTAGCCTAGGCCCGCCGCTTCAGGGCGCGCTCCATCTGCCGCTCCGCCTCGCGCTTGGCGATAGCAGCCCGCTTGTCGTAACTCTTCTTGCCGCGCCCAACGGCGATCTCCAGCTTCGCGCGACCGTTCTTCAGGTAGAGCCGCAAGGGGACTATCGTCACGCCCTCGGACTCAACGGCGCGCCTGAGATCCGCGATCTGCCGCCGGTGCAGCAGCAGCCGCCGCCGCCGCGTCGGGTCGTGGTTCGCGGAAGCCGCCGGCCCGTACCGCGCCACGTGCGCGCCCACCAGCCACATCTCGCTGTTGTCCGGGCGCACGTAAGCCTCGCGGATGCTCACCCGGCCTTCGCGGATGGACTTGATCTCCGTGCCGAGCAGGGAGATGCCGGCCTCCAGCGTGCGCAGGATGTGGTAGTCGTGCTGGACCTTGCGGTTGACCGTGATGGTCTTTTCGGCCACGCTACCCCCGCCAGGGGAGGGCTTTACATAACGTTATGGAGCGGCTGATGTCAGGTTCTCGCGCAGATAATCGATGGCGGCGAACAGCTGGACGTCCCGGTCGGCCTCGATGTCCTCGTTGGTGAACTCGACTTTGACGTCCGGCTCAACGCCGACGCCTTCGATCTGCTCACCATTTGGACACTCCCAGCGCGCTATGCTGACGTACAGGGCGCCGCTGTCGGACAGCTCACGCAAGTGGTTGACAGAACCCTTGCCGAAGGTCTTCTCGCCGACAAGGGTCGCACGACCGTTATCGCGCAGGGCGCAGGCCAGCACCTCGGAGCCGCTCGCGGAGCCGGGGCCCACCAGGAGCACAACCGGTATCTCGGTCGCCGGCCCTCCGGGCTTGGCGCTGGTGACGCTCCGGTCGCCGTCACGGCTGACCTCGGTCAGGATCGTCCCATCGTCCAGGAACATGTCCGCCGTCTGGATAGTCGCTTCCAGGCCGCCGCCGGGGTTGCGCCGCAGGTCAAGGATGATTCCCTTGGACCCAGCGTTGATGACCGTCTCCATCTCCTTCTGCAGGTCCCGAACGGCCTGATCCGTAAACTGCTGCAGCTCGATATAGGCGAACTCGTCCACCGGCTTGCCGGTCGCGTCTTCGATTTCGTGGGTGAACACCGTCGGCACTGAGATCGTGCCGCGGGTGATCGTTACCTCCTCCTTGACGCCGTTCGAGTGTTCAATCCCGAGGACGACCTGCGTGCCCTGCTCGCCGCGGATGCGCTTGACGGCCTGGGCCACCGTCCACCCATCGGTCGACTCGCCGTCGACGCTCCGGACGAAATCGCCGGCGCGGACGCCGGCTTGCTCCGCAGGCGAGTCGCGGAACGGGGTCACGATAACGATTTCGCCGCTGACGCTGTCCTGCTCAACTTGGGCGCCGATGCCTTCGAACGTGCCGGAGATTACGTCGATCCCCAGCGAGTACGACTCCGGGTCGATATAGACGGTGTGCGTATCGCCCAGCGCCTGCAGGAGCCCGTTTATCGCCCCCAGGCGCAGCACATCGGGGTCTACGGCGTCCGGGTTGACGAAATCCTCCTGGAGGATGCCGTAGATCTCATTGAGGATGCCGAAGCCCTTGGCGTCGCTGACCGACACGCTGCTGCGGCCGCCGTCCGAGCCCCCATCGCCGATAGCGAAACCGGCGACCCCGGATAGGACGATGGCGAGCGCCACCGCCAGCGAGAACGTACCCCACTTCATCGCCTTCCACTTCGACACGTAAGTATCACCTCGAGTCCGACGATTGACATAACGCACCGTTACCTAACGCCTGTCTCTGTCCGGCAGGCAACACCGCGCCCGTAGTCAACCGTCCCAATCCCTGCTAATCTGTCCAGCGTGAGTTGGACTACTGCTAGTCTAGCATCGCCCGCGCGACGGTGGCAATTTCGGCCCCGGCGGCGAGGGGGCAGCAGCCAGCCCGTGGACCGGCCGGCGCGTACAGGGCTTCCGGCTTGCCAACCCTGGTCCTGCGGGTTCGGAACTTTACCTAACATATATAGTGCGAACCTTGTAAACTCCCTCACGGGCCCCTGCCTCCACCCTGCCCGCCCCACTACGGGCCCATGAGACGCATCGACGTCTACGGCCCCCACCTCCGCTTCTCCGCCGCCCACTTCACGACCTTCGGCGGCGAGTGCGAGCCGCTGCACGGCCACAACTACGCGGTCTCGGCCCGCCTTGAGGGCGACCTGACGCCCGACTCCTGGCTGTTCGACTTTGTGACGCTCAGGCGCATCGTCGCCTCCCTGTGCGCGGAGCTCGACCACGCCTTCATCCTCCCCTCCCAGAATCCGCACCTCTCCGTCGAGCGAGCCGACGGCCACTACCGGATCGGCTTCGCTGACCGCCGTTATGTCATCCCAGAGTCGGAGGTCCGCGCCCTCCCCATCGATAACTCCACCGCTGAGCGCCTGGCCGAGTGGCTGGCCGTCCGCCTGGCGGACGATCTGCGCGGCCGCGGCGCGGCCAACCTGACGGCCGTGGCGGTAACCGTTGAGGAGGCGCCCGGCCAGTCCGCGTCCCACGTCCTCGCCGCCGGGCCCGGCGCCAGCCCATGAGCGGTTGACAGACCAGGCAAAACGGCTATCATGTTGCTTACCGAAACGGAACGCGCCCCCCCGGCCACTGACCGGATCACCCTTCAAACGACGAACATGCAGATAGACTGGCAACGGGCGATCAACGACATCCTCGGCAGCAAGCTCTCCTGCCCGCGCTGCGGGACTCTTGCCGATGAGGTGATGATCGGCTACCTCCGCACCCCCGAGGCCGCCCAGTGGGCGCCCCTATGCGACGGCTGCACCAAGCGCGACAACTGCGACGCCCGCAAGTTCGTCGCCCTCTGCCACACCTGCGCAGCCGATACCCGCCTCCGCGCCCACCTGGTCAACGAGCAGGGCTTCATGATGGCCCTCATGGAGGAGTGCCGCCGCACTCTGGATGAGTCCCTGGACTACATCTCCGACTACTGGCGCGAGGACCTGGACGTCGACCCCGACGAGATGGACAAGCGCCTGGAGGAGGTCGAACCCGACCTGTTCGAAGAAGAGAACACGTGGCGCCGTTATGTCGAGGAGCAATACCTGAAGGTTCACTCCTGGCTGCGAGAGCGCCACATCGCCATCCCCAATCCGGGCTGGCGCTCCGAGTACGTCGAAGAGGTCATCGCCGCCGGCTACACGACAACGCTCGGCGACTAGCCGGCAACCCCAAACAGAAGTCCACAATCTAGAGGGGCCACCTCATGACAACGCAGGAGCTTGACACCGCCAGGGCTGAGGCGTTCGCCGGACGTCTCTTCAGCGCCTCCGTGGAGGCGCTGGACCTGCTGGCCGTCTACGTCGGAGAGCGTCTCGGCCTGTACAAAGCGATGGTTTCTGCGGGGCCTGTGACCGCCCCCGAGCTGGCGGCCCGCGCCGGCATCCATGAGCGCTACGCCCGTGAGTGGCTTGAGCACCAGGCCGTGACGGGGATCGCGGAGGTAGATGATCCGGCGCTGACGGAAGACCAGCGCCGATACACCCTCCCAGGGGCCCACGCCGCAGCGCTCACCGACCCCGAAAGCCCGTTCTCCATGACGCCCCTCGCGCGTGCGCTGGTCTCGGTAACGCAAACCCTTCCCGAGGTGCTGGAAGCGTTCCGGAGCGGCGGCGGCGTCCCCTGGTCAGCCTACGGCCCTGACGGCATTGAGGCGCAGGGTGACTTCAACCGGCCCTGGCTGGTGGGACAGTTCGCTACCGAGCACCTCGCCTCCATCCCCGACGTTCACGCGCGGTTGCAGACCGACCCGCCGGCCCACGTGGCGGACGTCTGCTGCGGAGTGGGTTGGTCCAGCATCGCCATCGCCCGCGCCTACCCCAAAGTCACCATCGACGGCTTTGATCTGGACGAGGTGTCCATAGAGATGGCGCGTACGTACGCGGCGGACGCCGGTCTGGCCGACCGCGTGAAGTTCCACGCGCGGGACGCCGCCGACCCCGGCGCGGACGGCCAGTACGACCTCGTCGTCGTGGTCGAGGCGATCCACGACCTGGCCAGGCCGGTGGAGGTACTGTCGGCCATCCGCCGCCTGCTGGCGCCGGGGGGCACCGTCCTGGTGCTGGACGAGAGGACAGCAGAAGAGTTCACAGTGCCGGGGGATGATGAACTGGAACGGCTCTTCTACGGGGTCAGCTTCCTCCTTTGCCTCCCGGCGGGAATGGCGGACCAGCCCTCTGCCGCCACGGGCACAGTCATGCGTCCCAGCACGATGCGGAAGTACGCGTCGGAGGCTGGCTTCCGCGACATGCAGATCCTGGACATCGAGCACCCAACGCTGAGGTACTACCGGCTCGTGCCGTAGCGCGCCCGAGGGGCGAATAGCAGCCGGCTGAGGGGTTGGGCAGCCCCGCTCTCTCTGCTACAATCCTCATGCCGTGTCCACCGTCCTGATTCTGTTCGACTCCCGAGGCGGCCTCACCGAGCAGCTCGCCGAAGCCGTCGCCGCGGGCGTGCGGGCCACGCCGGGCGTCACCCTCCGCCATCGCCGGCTGGACGACGCCAGCGTCGACGAGCTCAAGCAGAGCGACGCCCTGATCCTGGGCTCCCCAAACTGGAGCGGCGTCACCGGCAAGCTCAAGGACTGGATGGACCACTCCGGCGACCTCTGGGAGACCGGCGAGCTCGCCGGAAAGATCGGCGCCGCGTTCACCGCCGGCTGGTCGCGCTCCGGCGGCACCGAGGCCACCCTGCTCCAGCTCCTGCACCTGCTGTTCGCTCACGGCATGCTCGTCCTCGGCCTGCCCTGGTCGGAGCGCATGCGCCGCTCCGGCTCCTACTACGGCGCCACCGCCCACGGCGAAGTCACCGATGAAGACCGCGCGCAGGCCCGCGACCTGGGCCGCCGCGTCGCCGAGCTCTCGCAGCGACTGTTCCCCTAGAAAGGAGACGACATGCTGATCCATAGCCCCTGGGCAAGCCTCCAGCCCTATCCGACGTTCACCCTGCCGGAGTACCTGGAACACGCCGCCCATCGGTTCGAGGACAAGGCCTGCCTGGTGAACATGGACGGCACGGAGTACACCTTCGGGCGCGTCTGGGAGGCGGGAAAGCGGCTGGGCCGCTTCCTCCAGGACCAGGGGATCCAGAAGGGCGACCGGGTGGCCGTCCTGTCCGCCAACGTGCCGGAGTACGTCGTCGCCTTCCAGGGTATCGTCCATGCCGGCGCCGTCGTCTCGACCCTCAACCCACTGTACAAACAGCGAGAGCTGCTGCACCAGCTTGAGGACTGCTCCGCCTCCGCGATCTTCACCATGCGCTTCCTGAAGACGCCGGTGGAGGCCCTGAAGGAACACCTGCCCAGCCTGCGACACGTTTGGGCCATAGAGGACGTCTGGGAGATGGCGAAGGAGTCGCCGCCGGAGCCCCACTACGTGGAGATCGATGCCCAGACGGACCTCGTCGCCCTGCCCTACTCCAGCGGCACCACCGGCTTGCCCAAGGGCGTTATGTTGAGCCACTACAACCTCATCGCCAACCTCCGCCAGCTCCTGAACACGGGCCTCACCAACGCCTACTCCGTCTACCTGGACTTCCTGCCCTTCTTCCACATCTACGGCATGACGGCGCTGATGAACGGCGCCTTCACCAACGGCGCCACGCAGGTGATCATGCCCCGCTTCGATACGCAGCTCTGCCTGGAGCTGATCCAGCGCTACAAAGTCACCAGCCTGTTCGTCGTGCCGCCGGCGCTGCTGGCGATGGCCAACTTCCCAGAGCCGGGCAAGTTCGATACATCCAGCATGGAGTTCATCGTCAGCGGCGCCGCTCCCCTGCCGCCGGAGGTCGCCCAGCGCGCCCAGGCCGCCTACGGCTGCAAGATCCTCCAGGGCTACGGACTGACGGAGACCAGCGCCGTCGCCAACGTGAACCCCCTGAATCGCGTCAAGACCACCTCCGTGGGGCCGCCTATCGCAGACACGGTCGAGAAAGTCGTCTCGCTGGAGGACGACCGCGAGCTCGGCCCCGGCGAGACCGGCGAGCTCCTGATCCACGGCCCCCAGATCATGCGCGGCTACTGGAACCGGCCGGAGGACACGGCCGAGACGATCACCCAGGACGGCTGGCTACGCACCGGCGATATCGCCCAGTTCGACGAGGAAGGTTATGTCTTTATCGTCGACCGCAAGAAGGAGCTCATAAAATACAAGGGCTACCAGGTGCCGCCGGCCGAGCTGGAGGCGCTGCTCATGGAGCACCCCGCCGTCGCCGACGCCGCCGTGATCCCGAAGCCGGACATCGACGGCGGCGAGATCCCCAAGGCGTTCGTCGTCCTCCGACCCACGGAAGAGGCGACCGCCGAGGAGATCATGCAGTTCGTCGCCGAGCGCGTGGCGCCCTACAAGAAGGTACGCGAGCTGGAGTTCGTGGAGACGATCCCGAAGTCGCTCGCGGGGAAGATCCTGCGGCGGGAGCTGGTGGACCGGGAGCGGGCGAAGGCGGAGGGGTAGGCCGGAACGCCGACGGCGTGATCTCATTAACCGACGTCAGAAGGCTGCACCTGGCAGATGTCACGCTGCCCGGCAGCGATGACGTCTGCCCCGTCTTCGGCTTCGCCATCACGCATGAGGACGGTGTCGTAATCGTCGATACTGGCATCGGCGACGGGCATCCAGGGATCGACGTCTATACCGGCCAAGGCGAAGGCCCCTTATCCAGCAGCTATCCGCGCTAAAGATAGCCCCCACGGACGTGTCAGCCATCATCACACCCATCTGCACTTCGACCACTGCGGCGACAACCGCCTCTTCCCCGGTACGCCGATACTGGTCCAAAGGGCGGAATACGAGGCGGCCCAGGAACCCGCCTACACCGTGCCCGACTGGGTCACCTTCCCCGACGCCTGCTTCCAGCTGCTCGACGGGGAAACCGAGGTGCTTCCCGACCTGACCATTGTGCCCACGCCCGGGCACACTCCCGGCCACCAGTCGGTGGTGCTGAACACGAACGAGGGCCTGATGACTATCGCGGGGCAGGCGGCCTACACCGCCAACGAATTCGCGCGACCTCAGGAGCCGCACCCCCGCGGGCTGGACGGCGCCTGGGACCGCGAAAAGTGCCTTGAATCGCTACGGCGGTTGCGTGACCTCGGCGCGCGCCGCGTGTTCTTCAGCCACGACGCGGCGGTGTGGGAGCCGAGCTGACCACGCCCAGACCTTCTAATCCTTCGTCCCGACCATAAACACGAACTCGCCGGGGACGGAGTAGGCGCCGCCGTCGCGGCGGTACGGCTGAATGCTCTCCAGGTACTCGGCGTGCACCTCGTCCCGCAGCTCCGGGGGGAACTTGGAGTAGGCCAGCGCCACCGGCCCGCCGGCGAACACGGCCGCCAGCACGTCGTGCTCGCTGGCGAACTCCAGGGGACTGTCCAGCCGCTCCTCGCGGCAGTCCCTGAAGCCCGCCCTCTCGAAGCCATACCTCAGCGCGCCCTCGCCGCCGAGCTGGAAGAACAGCGGGCAGACGTCAGAGTTCACGCGGGCGTCCACGATCGGGAAGATCTCCGCCCAGCCGCAGCGGTCGCGGCGGCCCCACACGGCGACGGCGGCGCGGCCGCCGGGCTTCAGCACGCGGTGCATCTGCTCGATGGCGCGCTGGGGGTCGGCCGGGTACATCAGCCCCAGCACGCAGAGCGCCGCGTCGAAGCAGTTATCGGGGTAGGTTAGCTCCTCGGCGTCCACCCGCTCGTAGCTCATGTTCGTGACGCCACGCCGCTCCACCTCCTCCCGCACGGCGTCCACCATCCCCTGAGAGATGTCCGTAGCCACCACCTCCCCATCCGTGCCGACGCGCTCCGCGGCCAGAAAGGCGGCGACGCCGGTGCCGGTGGCGACGTCCAGCACGCGCTCGCCGGGCTGCATCTCCGCCATCTCCAGGCAACGCTCGGAGCAGTGGCGCAGCAGCGGCACGAAGTACTGGTCGTAGTCCTGGACGGCGAGGTCCCAGCCGTAGCGCTGGACCCGCTTGTGCAGCTTCGGCTCCATGTTAAGCCCTCTTCCCAGCCGCGATGCGAAGCTCGCCGCTGACGGGTACCGCGCGGCGGAGGTCGTCCAGGATCGGGCTGTGACGGTCCGCCGTCTCCACCAGCTCGCGCACGCGCTCCTCCGGCGCCGGGCTGCTGATCACCGCCGTGTATCGGATGGCGCCCCAGCCGGGCGCCACGCTATCGTCAACGCCGAACATGCCGCGGGCATCGTAGTCCGCCTCGACGGTCACCTCGACGCTGTCGAGCGGGATGTCTAGCATAGACGCCCACATCACGTAGCCCATCGCCAGGCAGCTACCGAGGCCGGCCCGGACGAGCACGCCCGGGTCGGGGCCCAGACCGGCGCCGCCGTCACCCGGCATCTCGTCGGCGACGAGCTTCCAACCGCCGTCCTCGATATCGCAGGTGACGCCGCTGCGCACGCGGACGATGGTCGTCGCTGTGCCCTGCCCGATCGATGGGCGCAGCTTCAGCGCCTTGATGTTGCGCTCCTGGATCGTCTTCAGGTTACCGCTGTTTGCCATGGCCCGCCCCTTTCCTGTTGGTGGCTTCTTCGCAGAGTCATATCTTACGACGAGCGACCGTAGAAATGGAAAGGCGGCCCCGTCAACCAGGGCCGCCCGTTGTGCGATCCGTCTCCGCGCGCTAGCAGCAGCTCCCCGGCGTGCAGCCCGGGCCCTCGCCGGCAACCACCGTCAGCGGCTGCTCGAACGCTCGAGCGCTACCGCCGGGCCCTTCGGCTCCGCTCAGGACAGGCCGGCGCGCCCGCACCACGGCGCTGATGAAGCCGAGAGAGTCGGCGCCCTTCTTGGCGTACTGGCGCACGAGCTCCCCCAGGCCGCCCGCCTCGGCGTCTCCGGCGGTGTACTCCCGCAGCGCTTCGATCTCGATGTCCGCGAAGCCGGCGGCGGCCAGCTTCTGCCGGTACTCGTTCTCCTCCAGGGCGCCGGCGACGCAGCCGGCCCACAGCTCCAGGCTGCGTCGCAGCCCCTGCGGTACAGACCCCCGGACGACGATATCGGCGATGGCGACCCGGCCACCGGGCTTCAGCACCCGGAACGCCTCCGCCAGCACCCGGTCCTTGTCCGGCGACAGGTTAACGACGCAGTTGCTGATGATCACGTCCACCGAGCCGTCCGGCAGCGGCATCTCCTCCATCTCGCCCTTGAGGAACTCCACGTTGGTGACGCCGGCCTTGCGCTGGTTCTCCCTCGCCAGCTCCAGCATCTCGTCCGTCATGTCCAGCCCGTAGGCCTTGCCGGCCGGGCCGACCCGTCGCGCCGAGAGCAGCACGTCGATGCCGCCGCCGGAGCCGAGGTCCAGCACTACCTCGCCTTCGTGAAGCTCCGCCATGGCGACCGGGTTGCCGCAGCCCAGCGAGGCGACGACCGCATCCTGGGGCAGCCCCTGCAGCTCGTCCGTGGTGTAGAGGTTCGAGCTGATGACGGCTTCCGTGGGCGCCGAGCCGCAGCAGGAGGTGTCCTGCTTCTCCGTGACGCTCCGGGCGCGCTCCGCGTAGTGCTCTCGCACCTTCTCCTTGATCTCACGATTCTCGGTCATGCGAACTTCCTCCTTCATCGAACTCTATCGATTTTAGGCCAGGTCGGCCAGGGTCTTTACGGCGGCCATCAGCACACGCGGGTTCACCCGGTAGTACGCCCAGAGCCCCCGCTTCTCCGACTCTACGAGGCCGGCCTCGCGCAACACCTTCAGGTGGTAGGAGATGGTGGACTGTGAGAGCCCGAACAGCGGCACGATGTTGCACTCGCACAGCTCGCACTGCGATTGCGCCATCGTGCGGACGATGCGCAGGCGCGTCTCGTCGGAGAGCGCCTTGAACAGCGCGGCGGCGCTGGTCAAGCGCCCATCCGGGGCCGTCGCGGCCTCCCGGAGCGGCTCCTCCGCCACGCCGCAACAAGACGCGTCGTTGATCGCCTTCACTTCCGTTGTCATGGGCCGATCATAGACCATATATCGAAAGCTGTCAATATGCTTCGCACTCTTTTTCCCGACCATTTCGCCTGTGCTAATGTGATGTCACCCTCGCCACAAGGAGTGCGCCATGACACCAGAAGAGTTCCGCCGCTACGGCCACATGGTCGTCGATTGGGTGGCCGAGTACCTCGAGAACGTCGAGAGGTACCCGGTGTTGTCCCGCCTGGCCCCGGGCGAGGTCCGCGCCAAGCTGCCGCCGGGGCCGCCGCAGGAAGGCGAGCCGTTCGAATCGATCCTTCGGGACGTGGACGAGATCATCATGCCCGGCATCACCCACTGGCAGTCGCCGGGCTTCTTCGCCTACTTCCCCGGCAACAGCTCGCCCCCCTCCGTGCTCGGCGAACTGCTGGCCGCCGGCCTCGGCGTCCAGGGGATGATGTGGGTCACCAGCCCCGCCTGCACCGAGCTTGAGGCCCACGTGATGGACTGGCTGGTGGAGATGCTGGGCCTGCCGCCGCGGTTCAATTCGGCCTCCAGCGGCGGAGGCGTCATCCAGGACACCGCGTCCAGCGCCTCGCTCTGCGCCCTGCTGGCGGCCCGGGAGCGTACCAGCGGCGGCCGGAGCAACCTGAGCGGCGCCGGCGGAGGACTCATCGCCTACACGTCGACGCAGGCCCACTCCTCCATCGAGAAGGCGGTCCGGGTCGCTGGGCTCGGCAGCGATAACCTCCGGCTGGTGGACGTCGACGCTGCCTTCGCCATGCGGCCGGAGCGGCTCGCCGAGATGATCGCGGCGGACAGGGCGGCGGGCCTCCAGCCCTGCTTCGTCTGTGCCACGATCGGCACCACGTCGTCCACCGCCATCGACCCGCTGGCGGCGATCGGCCGCGTCTGCCGCGAGCAGGGCGTCTGGCTGCACGTGGACGCGGCGATGGCGGGAACGGCGGCGCTCTGTCCGGAGCTGCGCCACCTGTTCGAAGGGCTGGAGTTCGCCGACAGCTACGTCTTCAACCCGCACAAGTGGATGCTCACCAACGTGGACTGCAGCGCCCTCTTCGTGGCCGACCGGGCCGAGCTGGTACGAGCCCTCAGCGTCCTGCCCGAGTACCTGCGCAACGAGGCGACGCAGTCCGGCGCCGTCATCGACTACCGGGACTGGGGCATCCCCCTGGGCCGGCGCTTCCGCGCCCTCAAGCTCTGGTTCGTCATCCGCTCCTACGGGGTGAAGGGGTTACAGGAGGTCGTGCGGCGGCACGTGGCCCTGGCCGCGGAGCTCGCGGGCTGGGTGAGGGAGGACCCGCGGTTCGAGCTGGCCGCGCCGGTGCCGCTGAGCCTGGTCTGCTTCCGCCACCTCGGCGGCGACGACGCGAATCAGCGGATCATGGACCGCGTCAACGCCACCGGCAGCATGTACATGACCCATACGCGCCTGGACGGCAAGCTGACGCTGCGGATGTCGATCGGCCAGAGGAGCACCCAGCGCGAGCACGTCCTGCACGCCTGGGAAACGATCCGCCGCGCCGCGGACGAGCTCGACTAGCGGCCACGCTTCCCCGCTCAGGTGGACGCGGCTTCCGCCAGTGCGCCCTCGATCCGCGCCCGCAGTTCGACCAGCCCCCAGCCGCGTTCCGCCGAGATCACCAGCGCCTCCACGCCCCACGGGTCCAGCAGCGGCCGCACCGCCTCCGACTCCAGCGCCTCTTCCAGTGATGCGCCGTCGCCGTCGACCAGCACGTCGATCTTGTTCAGCACGGTCAGCCGGGGCTTAGCGATCAGCTCCAGGTCGCCCAGCGTGGACTCCACCGTCTGGGCCTGCTGGAGCGCGTCCGGGTGCGTTATGTCCACCACGTGCAGCAGGAGCGCCGCCTCCGTTAGCTCCTCCAGCGTCGCCCGGAACGCCGCCACCAGCTGCGTCGGCAGCTTCTGGATGAACCCCACGGTGTCGGTGAGCAGCGCCGTCGCCCCCGAGGGAAGGCGGATGCGGCGCGTCACCGGGTCCAGCGTGGCGAACAGCCTGTCCTCCACCAGCACGTCGGCGCCGGAGAGCGCCCGCATCAGGGTGCTCTTGCCCGCGTTCGTGTAGCCGACAAGCGAGACGACGGGCAACCCCTGACGCGCCCGCTGCCGCCGGTGCAGCGCCCGCTGCTGCCGCACCTGCTCGATCTGCCGCTTGAGCGCCGATATGCGGTTGCGGATCAGCCGCCGGTCCGTCTCCAGCTGCGTCTCGCCCGGGCCGCGCGTCCCGATCCGCCCCTCCAGCCGCTCCAGGGGGGACCACTGGCCGCGCAGCCGTGGCAGGATGTATTCGTGCTGGGCCAGCTCCACCTGGAGCCGGCCCTCCCGCGTCCGCGCGTGCTGGGCGAAGATGTCCAGGATAAGCGCCGTGCGGTCCAGCACTTTCACCTCGAGGGCCTTCTCCAGCGTGCGCTGCTGGGACGGCGACAGCTCATCGTCGAAGATGACGGTCGTGTAGGCGAGGGCGTCCCGCTGGGAGGCGATCTCCTGCACCTTGCCGCGGCCGATGTAGGTGGCCGGGCGCGGGCGGGTCAGCCGCTGCACCGTCTGGCCGACGACGCGCGCTCCCGCCGTGTCCGCCAGCAGCGCCAGCTCCTCCAGCGAGCCCTCCACCGACCAGCCGCCCTCCCTGCCGTGAACACGCGCCGCGACCAGGAACGCCCGCTCTTCAGGGTCCGCTGTGGAATGCAGCCTTCTCGCTATCTCCGTCGACCTCCGCCTACAAGTATATCCCGCGTGCTACAATGTCTGCCGCCAGCGCACGCCCTGGCCAGGAGGGCCGCCCATGCCGCTCCCCGCCTCAGCAGCCGAGACGCCCCGCCGCATCTTCTCGCCCATCGCCTCGAACTACGACCGGCCCGCCCAGATCCTGGGCCTGCTCCAGTACTCTCGCTGGCACGATCTCCTCCTCTCGCGGCTGACGCTGTCCCCCGGCGACTGCGTGCTGGACATGGCGACGGGCACCGGCGCCCTCGCCGTCCGGCTCGCCCGGCGCGACGGCCTACGCGTCACGGGCGCCGACATCACGCGACCGATGCTCCTCCAGACCGCCGCCCGCAGCGACGGCCGGGTGAACCTGGTGGAGTGCACCGCCGAGGCGGCGCCGTTCGCCGAAGGGGCCTTCGACGCCGTTATCTTCAGCTACCTGCTGCGCTACGTCGCGGACGTCCCAGCCACGCTGGCGGAGATGGCGCGAGCACTCAAGCCGGGCGGCACGATGGCCTCGCTGGAGTTCGCGGTCCCGCACGGCATCTGGTATCCGCTCTGGCGGCTGTACACCGCCGTCGGCCTGCCGCTGGGCGGCGCCCTCCTCTCGCCCGCCTGGCGTCGCGTCGGCTCCTTCCTGGGGCCCAGCATCCGCGGCTTCTACCGCCGCTGGCCGGAGGAGCGGCTGCTGCAGCTCTGGCGCGAATCCGGCTTCCCGGACGCGCAGGCGAAGCGCCTTTCGCTCGGGGGAGCGATCGTCATCTGGGGGACGAAGCAGGGATGAGGACGGCGCGGCGGCCAAGCGTGCAGGCGTCCGCTCGCTCTGTCCGCGAAGGCGACTCGCCTGGGCGAGAGGCTCTCGAAGGGTCGCCTGCACTTCGTGCAGGCCGAGCGGAAGTGGCGGCTGCGCCACCAAGACCCGCCTTCTACGCCCTGAAGCTCGGCTCCTGGCGCGACTACGTCACGCTGCTCCACCCGCCATACACCCTCTGGCACCTCAGCTACGTCGTGCTGGGCGCCGCGCTGGCCCCCGCGGTCCACTACGACCGGCTGGCGGCGATGCTCCTCGCCTTCTTCCTCGCCGTCGGCATCGCCGCGCACGCCCTGGACGAGTTGAACGGGCGGCCGTTGAGGACCGGCATCCCCTCCGCGGCGCTATGGTCGCTCGCGGTGGCCTCGCTGGCCGGGGCGATGGGCCTCGGGGTCGTGGGCGCTATCGTCGTCTCACCCTGGCTGCTCGCCTTCGTCGCCCTCGGCGCCTTCTTCGTCCTCGCCTACAACCTAGAGCTGTTCGGCGGCCGCTTTCATTCCGACTTCTGGTTCGCGCTGGCCTGGGGCGCCTTCCCGCTGCTCACCGCTTACTGGGTCGCGGCCGAGCGGCTGGAACCGGCGGCCGCCGCCGGGGCGCTGGCCGCCTTCGCCCTGAGCCTGGCCCAGCGCAGCCTCAGCTCGCGAGTGCGCGCCATCCGCCGCCGGGCGCTGGACATCACAGGGGTCGTCACCTACGCCGACGGCACCAGCGAGGAGATCGACCGCCGCTGGGCGCTGGCCGCCGACGAGCGGGCGCTCATGATGCTGGCGGCGGGGGTGACGGCGGTGAGCGTAGCGGTGCTGCTGGCGCGCGTGTAGCATCGACGTGAAAGGGGCCACCTATGAGTGGAGACGAGCAGTCCTGGACTCCAGCCGACCAGGAGCGCGCCCGAAAGGGCATCTGCACGGGCCATGGGGCTTTGCGGTGGTACCGCCGCCTGATGCGGGCGATCCCAAGCGATCCGCGGTGCATAACAGGGTTTGAGCCTTTTGGCGGCATTGGGGGGAAGCTGTCGCGGCTCACGGGGCATTCTCCCTCTCGAAAGAACCCGCGTCTCTGCAACTTCTGATTCGAGTCTGCTCCCGCCGGTGGCGTGGAGGTAGAGGTCGGCGTCCTGTTCGCCGACATGCGTGGATACACCTCGATGGCAGAATCCAAGCCACTGGAGGAGGTGGCCCGCCTCCTCAATCGCTTCTATGCTGTCGCCACCGACGCGCTCTGCAAGCGCGATGCAATCATCGACAAGCTGGTGGGCGACGAGGTGATGGCGTTGTTCCTTACGGGCTTTACCGGTCCGGGCTGCTTCCGTAAAATGGCGTCCGCAGCCGAGGGTCTGCTGCGAGGAGTGGGTCACGGCTCCAGCGAGGGGCCCTGGCTCCCCCTGGGCATAGGCATGGACTTCGGCCTGGCCTTCGTGGGCAACGTTGGCTCCGGCGAAGTGAAGGACTTCACGGCCTTGGGCGACGTGGTGAACACCGCCGCCCGGCTGCAGGCGGAGGCGAAGGCCGGACAGATCGTGATCTCCGAGCGGGTCTACCGGGAGGTGGCGGAGCGCTACCCCGATGTGCCCTGCGTCGAGCTGCAGCTCAAGGGCAAGAGCGAGCCGGTGGCCGCCCGCGTGGTGGCGTTCGCGGCTTAGTTCGTCGCCGGGTCCTTGCCGCTCCTAAACGACCGCCACCTCATCGACGACCATCATCCCGACCCTATCGGGGTCGAGGAAGTTCGGGATGTCGGCCGTGGTGGCAACGCCTTCGGGCGAGGCCATGCCCGCCCGCATCGCCTCCGGACTGTCGAACCAGACCTCGGCGATGCCATCGCAGGGGAGGTCGCCGGACGCGGGGTCCGGAACGGCGTAGTTCTGGACGTACTTCCGAAGGCCGGGCATCCTGGCGGCAAGCGGCCCGTGGACGTCCCGCCAGTAACGTCGGAACTCGTCGCGGTCCATGTCCGGCCGCTTGTGGATCACGAATATCACCTTTGTCACAGGGCGCCCTCCTCGTTAGCCTCCGCGCGGGATGCCCCACTATAGGCGCCGTGTCAGGAGGGAGTCAAGGTAACGCCTGCAGCCCGCCCGCTAGGACTCCACCTCAAGCTCCTCCAGCCCGGCGACCCGCGTGCCGGTCGCCGTCTGCTCCAGGAACGGGCCGAGATACCACCCCTGGCCACGGAACCGGCCACCGGCGTAGGAGAGGCGCTGGAGCAGCTCGCCACAGCGGGCGCAGGTGATCCAACCGCTGGCCGAGGCCTTGTCCCGCGAGACCCAGTCCCAGCGGGTGCCGAGATCGCCGTCATGAATGCAGCTCATCTCAAGATACAGACGCCGCGCGGCGCGATGGGACTACAGCCGCAGCGCCTCCAGCCGGCGCACGCCCTCCTCCAGCCGCTCGTCGGGGAGGGTGAGGGAGAGGCGGACGTAGCCCTCGCCGCTGGGGCCGTAGCCGATGCCCGGCGTGACCACGACGCCCGCTTCCTCCAGCAGGCGAGTCGCGAACTGCACGCTCGTCGTGCCCTCCGGTACGCGGGCCCAGACGTAGAGGCTGGCCCTGGGAGGCGTCAGCCGCAGCCCCAGCCCCCGCAGCGCCGCCACCAGCCGGTCGCGGCGGCGCCGGTACACGCGGTTGTGCTCCTCTATGCAGTCCTGCGGCCCCTCCAGCGCCGTGATCGCCATGCGCTGAACCGCCTGCGGCACCCCCGAGTCCAGGTTGGACTTCACCCGCATCAGGGCGTCGATTATCTCCGCGTTGCCCACGGCCATGCCGATCCGCCAGCCCGTCATGTTGTACGACTTCGACAGCGAGTGGAACTCGATCCCGATCTCGCGGGCACCCTCCGCCTGGAGGAAGCTCGGCGGGCGGAACCCGTCGAACCCGACCTCGGAGTAGGGGCCGTCGTGCAGCACGGCCAGCCCGTGCAGGCGGGCGAAGGCCGCTGCCCGCTCGAAGAACTCCAGGTCGGCGACGGCGCCTGTCGGGTTGTTCGGGTAGTTCAGCCAGAGCACCTTGGCCTTGCGCAGCACGTCGGCAGGGACAGACTCCAGGTCCGGCAGGAAGCCGTTCTCCTCCGTCAGCGGCAGGTAGTACGCCTCGCCGCCGGCGAACATCGTGCCCACCGCGTACACCGGGTAGCCCGGGTCCGGCACCAAGGCAACGTCCCCGGGGTCGATGAAGCACAGCGCGATGTGGCCGACACCCTCCTTGGAGCCGATGAGCGGCAGCACCTCCCGCTGCGGGTCCAGCGAGACGCCGAACCGGCGCTCGTACCAGCGGGCGATCGCCTCCCGCAGCTCGGGCAGCCCCTCCGTCTCCGGGTAGCGGTGGTTTGCTGGGTCGCGCGACGCTTCGCGCAGCGACTCCAGGATGTGCTCCGGCGTGGGCAGGTCCGGGTCGCCGATGGCGAAGGAGACGACGTCCACCCCCTGCGCCCGCTTCTCCGCGATCTTGTGGGATATCCCCGCGAACAGGTACGGCGGCAGCGACTCGATACGGCGGGCGAAGTTCATCACCCCTCCCCGCTCATCCTGAGCCGCCCGCAGCGCCAGCGGAGGGCGAGTCGAAGCCTGTCCTGAGCTCAGTCGAAGGGGGCCACCACCTCACCTCGTAGACCTCTACGGGGTCGTCGAAGCCGCGCAGGACGGTCTTGCCGCGAGCGGAGAACAGGAATCCCTTGCCGGCCACCAGCTCCCGCACGACGTTCGACGCCAGGATCTCGCCGCCCTGCGCTTGCGCGGCGATACGCGCCGCCGCGATCACCGCCGTGCCAAACAGGTCGCCCCGCCCGTCCGGGTCGTCCTCCGCTATCGGCTCGCCCGCGTTCAGCCCGATGCGGACCTGGATAGCCTCCGTAGGGGCGCTGCTCGCTGCGCCCTCGGGCGGGGCCCCTTCGAGCGCCTCTCGCCCAGGCGAGTCGCCTTTGGCGACAGGGTGAACGGGAAGAGACGCGTTCCGCTCCGCGAAGGCCCTCTGCATGGCGATGGCGCACTCCAGCGCCTTCGTCGCCGAGCCGAACGAGGCCATGAAGCCGTCGCCCATCGTCTTCACCTCGGAGCCGCCGTGGCCCGCCAGCGCCTCCCGCACGACGCGCTCGTGCTCGCGGAGCACCTCGCGGGCCTTCGCGTCGCCCAGCCGCTGGGTCATCGCCGTGGAGCCCTCGACGTCCGTGAACAGGATGGTGTGGACGGCGGGTGAGGCCGGCTGACGTTCCGGCGCGGCCTCCTTGCCCTCGCCCAGGAACTCGTCGATGGCCGCCAGCACCGCCTCTGTATCGCCCGCATACGGCTCGGAAGACTCCCCCTCCAAGAGAGCCAGGCGGGCGTCGGGTATCTGGGAAGCGAGACTCCTCGCGACATCCACATGGACCCAGGGAGCCTGGCGGCGGTGCAGGACCAGGGTTGGCTGCGTCACCTGCGGCAGGAAGGCCGTCACATCGACCTCGTTGAGAAGACGTTGGCCTAGCATCGCCATCTCGGGCGTCACGCTCTCCCGTATCAAGGCAGCGAACCGGCGTGCCTGCTCGCCTTCCGACCACCCGAACGCAACGTGGGCGACCGTCTCCGTGTAGGTCTCCCAGTCTTTGTCTATGAGCGCGCGCGTTGCCTGAAGCCGTTGCGAGGGTGCCCATTCGGAAGCCCGCGCATATACGTGCCAGAGGAGGAGATGCGACACCCGCTCCGGATGGCGCGCCGCGTACATGATGGCCGCGACTCCTGAATGCTCGATCCCTAACAGAGCGAACCGCTCTATGCCCGCACGGTCCACGACAGCGTCGAGGTCGAGCAGGAGGGAGTCCAGCGAGAACTCAGGCGCTTCACGTTGCGACACCCCTGTCCCCCTAATGTCGTACCGTACGAGCCTTCTCTTCTCCGCCAGGCGCTCATACCAGCGGCGTATATCAGGGAACTGCCACTCCATCTGGATGTGACCGAATGTAAACGGCGTGTGCACCAGAGGCATCCCCTCCCCTAGCGTCCAGAAGGCGATGTCGACGCCGTCGCTGGTCTTCGCGTACTGGATGCGCGGCTCCATAGTGCGACTATTCTACGCTACGGCCCTCTAACGGCGTAGCGTGCGGCGTACGCAGGGCTGCCCTGACGGGCCCGTAGGGAAGCCCTGCGGCTACGGCTCACGCCTGCGGCCAGTCGCCCTCAAACACAAACTCGGCCGGGCCCGTCAGGAAGACCTCTCCCCTATCGCTGCGCGCGTCTGCGTCCCACTCCACAGTTAGCGGCCCGCCGGGCTGTGTTATGTCAACTCTCTCCCCTGCCAGCCCCTTCAGCCGCGCCGCCACCATCGCCGCGCTGCTGCCGCTGCCGCAGGCCAGCGTCTCCCCCACCCCCCGCTCCCACACCCGCAGCTCCATCCGCTGGCGGCCCAGCATCCTCGCCACGCCGAAGTTCACCCGCGCCGGGAACGCCGGGTGGCGCTCCATCTTGGGGCCGATGACCTCCAGCGGATAGTCCGCCACCGGTGAGTCCACGAACAGCACCGCGTGCGGGTTGCCCATCGAGAGGCAGGTCACGGCCAGCGTCTCGCCGGCCACCTCCAGCGGCATGTCGATCAGCGGCGGCTCCGCCTCCGTGAGCACGGGTACCTCGCGCGGGGCGAACCGCGGCGCGCCCATCGAGAGCCGCACGCGCTCCACCCGTCCGCCCTCGCCGAACACCTCCGCCTCCAGCACGCCGGACGCCGCCTCGACGCGCAGACGGCCGTCGCGGGGCCGCGCCAGGCCGCGCTCCACGACGTACTTCACCAGGCAGCGCACGCCGTTGCCGCTCACCTCCGCCTCCGACCCGTCGGCGTTGAACAGCCGCATCCTCACGTCCGCCTTCGTCGACGGCATGACCAGCATCAGGCCGTCCGCGCCCACCCCGTAGTGGCGCTCACACATCGCCTGCGCCAGCGCGCCCCAGTCCCGCCCATCAGCGCTCGTCTCGACGAGAAGGAAGTCGTTGCCCGTGCCCTGCATCTTGACGAAATTCATGCCCCGATACCCGCTAGATCGCTATATCGCGACGATTGTACCAGTAGATCGCGGCCGCTCCCGCTGCCAGCGTCGCCGCCGGCAGCAGCACCAGCGGCAGCAGTGGCAGACTGCCGCGTGTCATCGCCTCCGCCGAGTGATAGTGCTCGAACGGCATGAACCAGAGGACCGCCTCCGGCGCATCCGTCGCCTTCAGGGCCCCCGTCAGGATGTACAGCACAAGGGTCAGCCCCAGCGTGATGCCGGTCACCCGCGCCTGCTCGTCGACGGCGGCGGCGACCGCCACGTAGGCGGCCAGGAGCGCCGCGCTCAATAAGAAGGCGTTGGTCAGCGCCAGCGCGTAGTTGCCCACCGATGGCGTGTGGCCGATGATCGCCACTCCCACCACCAGTACGGCGAACACCCCAAGGCAGATGATGAAGATGTTCCAGAGCCCCACCACCAGGCGCGAAAGGATGAACCGGGTCCGGCTTATCGGAAGCCCCAGGATGAAGTCCACGGTGCGCTGCTCCACCTCCCGGCTGATGGAACCCGCAGCGAAGATGCCGGCGTAGATCGCCAGCAGGAGGGGTACGTAGGAGACGATCTCCACCTGCAACCAGCCGTTCAGCGTGCCGATGTCCACGTCCCCGAACAGCTTGCGCATCGCCGGCGGATACTGCTCGTACAGCCGCGAAAGCTCCTCCTGGCCGCCCATCCACTCGTAAGCGCTCACGGCGTACGCCGCCATGCCGAGGATGCCCAGCATCCACCAGCCGAGCGCTGCCCTCGTGCGGGCGGCCAGGTCCAGAACCAGAACCGTCACCTGGCCACCTCCCGGTAGAAGTCCAGGAAGACCTCCTCCAGGGACGGCTCCACGATCGAGACGTCCTCCACCGCGCATGCCGCTAGCCTCGACATCAGGATGCGCATGTCGCCTCTCACGCGGAAGGCCATGCGGCCGTCATGCTGCCACACCACCTGCACGTCGTCCAGCCCATCCAGATTGGGTGGCTGGCCGCTGTAGACCAGAGTGACCTCCTTGTACTTCCGCTCTCTGAGCTTCTCCACCTTGTCCAGCACCACCAGCCGTCCCTCCCGCAAGATGGCCACGCGGTCGCATATATGCTCGGCCTCGGACAGGACGTGGGAGGAGAAGAATACGGTCTTGCCGCGCTTTCCTTCCTGGTCCAGCAGCTCGAGGAGGGTTCGCTGGGCCAGCGGGTCGAGCCCTGAGGTGGGCTCGTCAAGGATGAGCACCTCAGGATCGTGGGCCAGCGTGATGACCAGGGCCACCTTCTGCCTCATCCCGCGCGAACACTTCTTCATCGGCCGATCCATCGGCGCCTCCAGCGCCCGTGCTATCTCAGCCGCCCGCGGCGCCTCCTCTCCCCGGGCCCGTCTGGCCAGGGCTAGCAGCTCCTCGCCGGTGCGCTCGCCGTACAGGGCCACATCTCCCGGCAGGTAACCGACGCGGCGGCGCACCTCAACGCTCTGCCGTGCGGCGTCCCAACCCAGCACCGACGCTCGCCCGGAAGTAGGGCGCAGGAATCCCAGTAGAACGCGGATCGTCGTGGTCTTGCCGGAGCCGTTGGGCCCCAGGAACCCCAGCACCTCCCCGGGCTCCGCGCGGAGCGTCAGGTCTTCCACGCCGCGGTGAGGCCCGTAGTACTTGGTGAGGTGGTCGATCTCCAGGGGGCGCACCGGCCCCGGCATCGTGCCCGGCTCCGCGGTCTCAGCGTCCACGGGCGGCGGCCCTTTCCGGGCTCAGCTCCGATTCGATCAGCCGCAGCGCCTCTTCGATCGCGCTCTCGCCTCCGTCCAGCCAGTGGATGCGTGGATCGGACGGCTTAAACCACGAGTTCTGGTGGCGGGCCAGCCGGTGCGTCTCCGTCTTGGTCCGCGCGGCGGCCTCCGTCAGCGTCAGCCCCTGTCCTGAGCTTGTCGAAGGGTCGCCGGCGAGGTGCGCGCAGGCCTCCTTGTAGCCGATACCGGACATCGACGGCAGCTCCCGCGAGTAGCCCATCGCCAGCAGCCGCCGCGTCTCGTCGATGAGGCCGCTCGTCATCATGCGGTCCACCCGCTCATCGATGCGCCGGTACAGCTCCTCCCTCGGCAGGTGGAGGCCGATGACGGTGGTCTCGAAGCCGGGCGGCTCCTTCGTCTGCCAGTACGAGATCGGACGCCCGGTCGCCTCATACACCTCCAGCGCCCGGACGAGGCGGCGGCGGTTGGCGGGGCCGATGCGGGCCGCGGCCGCCGGGTCGACGCGCCGCACGCTTTCGAACAGCTCGACGGCGTCGCGGGCCTCCATGCGGCACCGGAACTCCGGATTCGGTGCCACGCGCGGCACCCGCCATCCCTCCAGGAGCGCCCAGACGTACTGTCCCGTCCCGCCGGCCAGAAGCGGCTGCCTGCCGCGCGACCAGACGTCCTCCAGCGCGGCCTGCGCCAGCTCCAGCCAGAGCCCCAGGCTGAACGGCTCGTCGGGGTCCACTACGTCGATCAGGTGGTGGGGCGCCGCCGCCCGCTCTTCCGCCGTGGGCTTGGCGGTGCCGACGTCCATGTGGCGGTAGACCTGCCGGGAGTCCGCGCCGACGACCTCGCCCTTGAGACGATGGGCAAGCTCGACCGCCAGCGCGGTCTTGCCGGTCGCCGTCGGGCCGACGATGGCGATCAGCCTGCGTCGGGTCATCAGCGAGCCTTCGCGCGGGCGATCTCGCGGGTGATGCCGGTGAAGGCGTCCACCTTCAGGCTGGCGCCGCCTACCAGCGCGCCGTCTATCCCCTCGCGCGAGACGAACTCCGCGACGTTGTCCGCCGTCACGCTGCCTCCGTAGAGGATCCGCACCGTCTCCGCCTTCGCAGCGCCGATCACCGACGCGACCTCTCGCCGGATGACGGCGATCGCTTCGTCCGCGATCTCGGGCGTCGCCGCCCGGCCGGTGCCGATCGCCCAGACCGGCTCGTAGGCGACGATGAAGCCGTCGGGGACGTCCGCGCCGTCGAGGCCGCTGCGCGTCTGCCGCACCAGAACCGCCTCCGTCTGTCCGGCCTCGCGTTCGTCCAGCTTCTCGCCCACGCACATGATGGGGCTGAGGCCGGCGGCCAGCGCCGCCCTGACCTTGCGCGCCACCATCTCGTCCGTCTCGCCGAACTGGTGGCGGCGTTCGGAGTGGCCGATGATGGCGTAGCGGGCGAGCTCGGCGACCATCTGGGGGCCGACCTCGCCGGTGGCGGCGACATCGTCCTCCCAATGGACGTCCTGCGAGCCTAACCTTAGCGACGAATCGCGCAGCGCCTCCCCCACCGCCGCCAGGTACACGAACGGCGGGCACACCACCTTCTCCACCCCCTCCACGCCGTCGATCGCCTCGCGCAGCCCCTTCGCGAGCGTCAGCGCGCTCTCCAGACGTGTGTGGCACTTCCAGTTCGCCGCCGCTACGGGGATTCGCATAGCTGTCACGCTCCGTACTTCGTTAGCCGCCCCGCGTGGGCCAGCGCCAGGGGCAGCGCCTCCACCGCAGGGAACGTCCCCAGCGAGCCCTTCTGGAGAGCCACTTCGTTGAAGGCGTCGCAGGCGCCGGACCGCGTCCAGGGGGCGCGCATCATAAACGGCACCGGGTGCCAGGAGTGCGCGGCCATGACCGCCGGCGTCGAGTGGTCTCCCGCCACCATCAGCACGTCCGGCCCCAGCTCCAGCAGCGACGGCAGCGCCGCGTCCACCTCCTCCAGCTTCGAGACCTTGCGATCGAAGTCGCCGTCCTCGCCGGCCGTGTCGGTGTACTTGTAGTGCACGAAGAAGTAGTCGAACCGGCCCCAGTTCTCGCGCACCGTGGCGATGGAGTCATCGATCGCCGGGCCAACGGGCAGCGCCTCCATGCCCACGAGCTTCGCCAGGCCGCGGTACATCGGGTAGTGGGCTACGGCCGCCGGCCGCAGCTTGAACACATCCGGCATCGAGGGCCAGTCCGGCCGCCGCGCGAACCCTCGCAGCAGCAGCATGTTCGCCGGCGACTCGCGCGAGAGGATGCGCTTCGCCTCCTCGACGAAGCGGGCGACCAGCCGCGCCGTCGCCTCGCCTTCGGGCGACGTGGCCCGCGGCTCCAGCGGCTGCGCGCCCTCGCGCTGGGGGTCCGTGTCCGCCACGGCGTCGGAGAGGCCGCCGCCCCTCAGCACGAGCACGAAGCGGTGCTCCCGCACCGGCTCCACGAGCAGCTCAGTGCCGTCCAGCCGTATCTCGCGCAGCTTCGCGCAGAGCTCGGCGCAGCGCTCGCTGCTGATGCGGCCCGCCCGACGGTCCGTGATCGCGCCGCTGCCGTCGACGGTGCAGAAGTTGCCGCGAGCGGCGATGTCCTGCGGGCGCAGGTCGAAGTCGATCCCGACCGCTTCCAGGGCGCCGCGGCCGATGTTGAACTTTAGCGGGTCGTAGCCGAACAGCGCCAGGTGGCCGGGGCCGCTGCCCGGCGTCACGCCCGGCGCCACCGGCAGCGTGAAGCCGCAGGCGCTCTCCCGCGCCAGCGCGTCCAGGTTGGGCGTGCGGGCCGTCTCCAGCTCGCTGCGCCCGGTCTGAGGGTGCGGCAGCCCGCCCAGGCCGTCCATCACGAACAGCATGATCTTACTGCCGTTCGCCACGGAGAGCTGCCGCGCCAGGGCAATGTCCATCGCAGGAACGATTATGCGGGATTCTGGGCGCGTATGCCAGTTGCGGAGCGGCCGGAGCCAGCGCTTGCGGCGCCACTCCGCGGATGCTCTAATGACCCCGCCATGACGGAGCCCAGTCCGGAGAGCCCGCCGCGCGTCATCGTCATAGGCGGCGGCGTCGCTGGGCTGACCGCCGCCTACACGCTGGCGAAGAGCGGTCTGGCCGTCGAGGTGCTCGAACGCGAAGCGACGGCGGGCGGCCGCATGCGCCGCCCGCCTGGGGCGCTAGCTTCGGGCCAGCTTGTAGACGGCGTTGGCGAACGTCAGCACCAGCAGCTCGCCGTTCGGCATCTCACCGAAGGAGGCGATCGGCAGACCGGTATCGGCGAGGAGCACCGGCGCGGCGCTACCCACGGTGTTCACGGCCCATATCTTGCCGCTGCAGAAGTCGCCGTAGACGTACCAGCCGTCCAGTTCAGGCATCGACGGCCCGCGGTACACGTAGCCGCCGGTCACGGAGCATTCTTCTGATTCGCTGCCCGACGAGTAGACGGCGCGGGGCATGATGAGGCCGCTAGACGGGCACCCGGCCGGCTCGTACGAGGCGAACCCCTCGTAGCAGTCCCAACCGTAGTTGCCGCCCTTGACGACGCGCTCCACCTCCTCCCACTGATCCTGACCGACGTCGCCGACCCACATCGTGCCCGTCTGCCGGTCGAAGCTGAAGCGCCAGGGATTGCGGAAGCCGAAGGCGAAAACGGGGTTGCCCGGGAACGGGTTGTCAGAGGGGACGGTGTAGCCGGACCCGGACACGTTAATGCGCAGGATGGAGCCCGGCAGGTCCGTGCGGTCCTGGCCCGTCTCCTCAGGATCACCACCGTCGCCGCCGTCGCCGAGGGCGACGTACAGGTAGCCGTCCGGGCCGAACAGGATCTGCCCGCCGTTATGGTTGGGGTACGGGTCATCCACCTCCACCAGAACGACCTCGCTGCCGGTGTTGATGGTGTTGGCGGACACTGTGTAGCGGGCTAGGACGTCACAGCGCCCGGCGCCGCTGCCGCAGTCGTTCGAGGTGAAGTAGAGGTACACCCGGTGATCGGACTGGAAGCTCGGCGAGAACGCCAACCCAAGCAGCCCGCCCTCGTTCTCAGCGTTGAAGTCGATCACCCGCGCCGAAAGGTCCCCGTACAGGTCGGGCGCTCCACCCGATAGCGAGAGCCTGTATACCTTCCCGCCCTGCGTGACGATGACCGCCTGATTGCCCGCGCCGGGTATCACGTAGAACCCCAGCATCTGGCCGAACGCGGCGGCGGACAACGTCTGCGTCAGCCTGTACCCCCCCGCGACGGGAGGGTCGACCGGCGGAGGCGTAGCGGTGGGAGTCGGCGGCGGCGGCGTGGGTGTCGGGGTCGGCGTCGCGTCCGTCCCGCCGTCACGGCAGGCGATGACGGTCACCGCGATCGCCACCACGGCCCCCACGATCAGCGGTCGGGGCCGGCCCAACCAGCTCTCAGGCATCGGCCAGCGCCGCCACGCCCGGCAGCTCCCGGCCCTCCAGAAACTCCAGCGAGGCGCCGCCGCCCGTGCTCACGTGCGAGAACCGCTCCGCCATACCGAGCTGCTCCACCACGGCCGCCGTCTCGCCGCCACCCAGGACAGTCGTGGCGTCCTTCAGGTTCGCCACGACCGCCGCCAGCCGGTGCGAGCCGTGCGCGAACGGCCCGAACTCAATGACGCCCATCGGGCCGTTCCAGACGACAGTCTTGCAGCCCTCCAGCGCCTTCGCGAACACGTCCAGCGTCGTCTCGCCGACGTCCATGATCCGCCAGCCCTCCGGCACCCCCTTGACCGACACCCGTTTCGCCTGCGCGTCGGCCGCGAAACGGTCGGCGACGATCACGTCCGTGGGCAGGAGAAGGACGACGCGCTTCTCCCGCGCCCGTTCCATCACCCGCCGCGCCTGGTCCAGGAACTCGTCCTCGACTAGCGATTCGCCAACGTTGAAGCCCTCCGCCTTGAGGAAGGTGTTCGCCATGCCACCGCCGATGAGCAGCTTATCGACGCGCTCCAGGAGCGATTCCATGACCGCCATCTTGCCGCTTATCTTAGCCCCTCCGATGATCGCCGCGTAGGGCCGCTGCGGGTCCTGCATGGCGCGACCCAGGAACTCCAGCTCCTTCTCCATCAGCAGCCCCGCCACCGAGGGCAGGTAGCGGGTCACGCCCTCCGTGCTGGCGTGGGCGCGGTGGGCGGCGCCGAAGGCGTCGTTGACGTACACCTCCGCCAGGCTGGCCAGCGCCTTCGCGTACTCGGCGTCGTTCGCCTCCTCCTCAGCATGGTAGCGCAGGTTCTCCAGCAACAGCACCTCCCCGGACTCCAGCGTGTGCGCCATCTCCTGCACGACCGGCCCGCAGCAGCAGCCCGTCGTTTTCACCGGCTCCCCCAGCAGCTCCGAGAGGCGCTCCGCCACGTGCCACAGGCTGAGCGAAGGCTCCCGCTTCCCCTTCGGCCGGCCCAGGTGCGAGCAGAGCACGAGCTTCGCGCCCTGGTCCCGCAGGTACTGGAGCGTGGGCAGCGTCGCCCGGATGCGCTTGTCGTCCAGGACGCGGCCGCTCTCCGGGTCCAGCGGCACGTTGTAGTCCACCCGCACCAGGACCCGCTTGCCGGCGACGTCCACGTCTCGCACCGTCTTCTTCGTCATCGACGAGCCGTCCTCCGAAACGAAACTAATCGAGGAGCGAGTTCCGTTCTTCCTCCTCCTCCAGCAATTGATTCCCCTTCGCTATCAGATCGGGTCGCACTGTTATGTTTGCGGCCGGTTCGCCTTGTCCCGATGTCCACGTGTAACCACATATGTCGCAGCTATAGCCGCATTCCTCTCGAAGCATTTCTTTTCGAGGCTTGGTTTCGTTCCAATAGGCGATTGCCAGAAAGGGTGCCGACCACAACGCCAAGACGAGTAATCCCCCGAAGCTGGAAGGATCGCCCTGAGCGAGACCAACTGTGACCGGAATGGCGACAACCAGCGCCCCCAGAAACCATAAGGTGTACGCCGCCCAAGGCCAGTTTCCGCGAGGCGTGCCTTCGCGACCCGTCTTTAGCTCGAAGTAGCGGCTCGATACCCATGAGGTCTTGTAGCCGCCACAGTTGCAGCACTGGATTTGAGCCATGCATGCCCCCCTTTGTCTGGGTCACCACGCCGCGAACGTGCCGCACGAGGACCCGCTTGCCGGCGACGTCCACGTCTCGCACCGTCTTGTTCGTCATCACTCCCCTCCGGTGAGGCCAAGCGCCGCTCTCGCCTTCGCCAGCGCCGACTCGATGAACTCCGTCTTCGCTTCTGTGTAGCCGATCCGGTCCTCTCCGTACTGCGCCGCCAAACGGGCCTTCATCTCTTGATACTGCCGGACTTCCTGCGGGTGCCGCCGAAGGTAGTCGCGGAAGAGCAGATGCCGCTCCCAGAAGTCGCAGCCGTGCTCCACCAGGTGGATGTGGTGAGTGCGCAGGCCGTCGATGAGTTTGCGGAAGTAGAGGCGGCCCGGTATGCCGAACTCGCCCTTGTGCTCGTAACCCAGGGACTGCAGCGGGGCCACGCAGCGGGCGTGGTCGGCTAAGTCCCGCACGCCGATCATGATGTCGATGATCGGCTTGGCGCCGAGGCCGGGCACGGAGGTGCTGCCCACGTGCTCGATGGCGAATACGAGGTCGCCGAGCGCCCCCAGTATCGCCACCCGCTCCCGCTCGTAGGCACCGGGCCAGGCGGGATCGTACCCCGCGATCTCGATCGCGTCGCCCATGCCCAGCCCGGGCCCGCGCGACTGCAAGCGGCTACGCCCCGCTGGCGCCGTCGCTCGCCGCCGGCGCCAGCACGAGCCGTCCCCGCATCTCGCGCTCCACCGAGGTCCTCTCCCAGAGCATCGGGTGGTGCTCCACGCGCGCCCACAGCGGGATCATGTCGCCGTAGTGACGGCTGCCCGGATGGCCCGACTGGCCGGAGGGGATGACCGATAGGCTGTTGTCGAAGTTGCCGACGTCGATGATCTGGCGGTAGGAGGCCGTCCAGGCGCGAAGCTCGTAGTCGTGGTAGGGGGCATAGCTGGCCTGCCACACCGTGTTGGCGTCGCCGCCCACGGCCACCGGACCGCGGTTGAACAGCCGGGAGAGGGCGCGGGAGCGGCCCATCACGTGGTTGAACGTCTGCCGGTGGAGGCGGCCCCACTGCCACTGCGAGACGTCATCGCCCAGGAGCCGCCGCAACTCGGCGACGGCGGAGGTCAGCGCCTCGTCCGTCGCCTCCTTCCAGCTCTTCTCCGCGAACCACTTCTTCTTGTCGTGCATCTTCCCCAGGAGCCAGGAGGCGGACTCGCCGAAGAACGAGCCGTTGGCCCGCAGCGGGTGGATACCGCGGCCGAGGTAGAAGTCGGACCACGACCCGATCTTCTCCTCCAGCGCCTTGCGCACCAGGTGCGTGTAGCAGACCTCGAACACGCAGGCCGCGACGCTATCGGCGGCCACGACGTAGTCCCACGCCCGCAGGAAGGTGAGGGCGCGCCGGCACCACTCGTCCTTCGGCGTTATCTCCAGTATTCGCGGCACCAGCTGGCGCGCCGGGATCGACACAAGGTCCGCCTGCATGCGACGGAAGTCGTCCACGGAGAGCTTCTTCTTCTCCTCCAGCATCTCGACGATCCGCTGCTGGCGGAAGCCATCGATCCAGTGGGCGGTCAGGAAATGCGGGTAGTCGTCGTCCACGATCTTGTTGTTGGCGCTTGCGACCCAGTTCGTGGGCGGGTTGAAGACGGAGGGGAGCTCATCGAACGGCACCCAGCCCGTCCACTCGTACTCGCCCGTCCAGCCGGGGACTGGGAGGACGCCGTGGCCCTTGGCGCGGACGGGCACGAGCCCGCCAAGGTGATAGCCGATGTTGCCGTCGGTATCGGCGTAGGCGAAGTTCTGGGAAGGCGCATACCAGAGCCGCACCGCCTCGCGGAACTCGTCCCAGTTGCGGGACCCCATCAGCATCAGCACGCCCTGGAACTGGTGCGCGCGCTCCAGCACCACGCTGCGGAACGACAGCGTGCGCGCCTCCCCCTTGATCGCGGGGCTGATCACGGGACCGTGGTGGGTGACCAGCACCTCCTCGACGACGGGCCGGGTGCGGCCGCGCACCTTGATCTCCTCCCGCACCAGCTCCCCGTCCCGCCAATCGTCCCCGAAGGCGTACTGGGAAGGGTTGTCCGGGTTCACCT